>CP060220.1:2710251-3020503 GCA_023898385.1 Pseudobdellovibrionaceae bacterium
CGCTTCATCGTCGAGCCATCCGTATTCATGGTATAAATCATAGGCCGACCGCTTCGGGTCGATGAAAAGGCAATGCTACTGTTGTCCGCTGAAATAGCAGGCTCCATATTTAGCGCATTGTAAGGGCCGAAAGTGATCTGGGTGTAATTCTCACCGTCACCGGTCAAACGAAAGATATCGGGATTGCCCTTAAAGGTCATTGTCAGAAGCAAGTTGTTACCATCAGGTAAAAACGCAGCACCTGTATTGTTTCCTTTGCGAGTCGAAACCAGCCATCTTTTGCCGGTGGGGAGCTCGTAAGTCAGTAGGTCCCAGTTGCGGGTTTGGTTTCGACCGCGTTGTAATAGTGCGCTATAGGCGATCTTTTTTCCATCAGGTGACCAAGCGGGCGATGTGGCAATGGTGCGGTGGTCGGTGATTTTCCGCTCATTTTGGCCGTCCCAATCCATTACGTAGATTTCTTTGAAATGGCTGCCATCATTTCGTCGCGAGACCACCATTTGCGTGGTAAACATCCCCGGCTTATTGGTGAGTTTCTCTACTAGATCATTAGCAAAACTATGCGCCATCTTTCTGGCGGCAAAGATAGGTCCCTCGTAAGTCTTGCCGAACACCAATTTGGCTTGGGGGACGTAATAAACATAGATTTCGAGATTGAGCTTGTCTCCGATTACTTTGTATCCGCCTCGAATCAAAAACTCAGTGCCTATGGATTTCCAACTCTGAAAATCAAAACCGTTAGGCGCGCCCGGGGCAGGTCGCAAGCCGACTTTTGTGGTGTCTTCAAGATACGCATCTTGACTAATAAATGTGAAAAGCGATGAGACGCTCAAATCATTGCTAACCACATTGAACAAGGTCTGACCGGCACGAAGATGTTCGCTGTTTTTTTGACTGCCGTAGTACTGAAACGGCGGGAGTGCCACGAGGCTTTTTTTCACCTTGGCAGCGCCCACATCGATATAAATCTTATTTTGTGCAAGGCTCAAAGAGGATACAAAAACAAAAACCAATATGGCAGACACTTTAGATATTAAATTGAACATTAGGCTCTCCCTTTTTTATTCTGGAAAGTTTAAAACAAGCGCACCTTGTTGTAGGGCACCACGTAGTCGATCAGGCGGTGCCGGAAAAGGGGAGCTGGCTTCAATTGTACTTAAAACGATCTCATCAAATACTGAATTTCCTGACGAGATCAAAATTTGTTTGCCGGTGACATACCCTCGCTCATCCAAACTCACAGTGGCCTGGGCCTTTAGATCTGCATCGGCAAGCCATTGCGGGAGGTCCCAGTTTTCGCGGATTCGCACTTTTATCTGAGAATAGTAGTCATCAAACTGAATGCGAGTTAATCCGGTGAAGCTGTCGCCACTTGAAATAATATTACCGGCATAGGTCGGTGGGGGAGGCGAATTTTTAGGTTTCGATTCGAGGCTTTTGGCGATGTCATCAATGGCAGACTCGGTTTTCAGCTTTTTGATCGCCTCTTCGAGAGTTGATTGTTTAGATTTTTTATTATCAATTTTTTTCTTTGGTTTCGGGGTGTCTTTTGCTACGGGCTTAGCGAGGGGCTTTGGTTGGGGCTTGGCATTCACTTCTGGCTTCACATCGGGAGCCATTTTTTCAGGGAGTGCCACCATGTCCACACGAATAGCGTTTTGAATGATTAGATCTTTACTTGGAAACCAAAGTGTCTTTACCGTAAAAACTACAAAAAGCGCGAGGTGAAAACCGACGGACAGGACTATGAACTGCTGAAAGCGATCATCGAATGGAGAGTGTTGGCTGACAGCACTCAAAGTGACGACCCCTTCGGGAGCGTAACAAGTCCAATTTGTGAAATTCCAGCCGATTTGATTTCGCCCATGGCTTGGGCGACTATGCCGTAGCTGACACTTTTGTCGGCCTGGATGAATATTTCTTTGTTTTTTCTTGTCGCAAAAATGGCCTTCAACTTACTCGAGAGTTGAGGCATATCAATCTGGTTTTTCCCCACAAAGATTCGGCCATTTTTTTTAATTTCTAAAATAAAAGGCTCATCACTTGGCGATGTTCCTGTGGCCGCTGTTTCGGGGAGATCTACATCGATCCCCTGTTGCATCATGGGGGCAGTGACCATAAAAATAACAAGTAGAACTAACATCACATCAACAAATGGCGTGACGTTGATTTCACTCATTACCACTCGACTGCTTTTATTTGATGGTTGTGCCATGCCCATAGTGTAACTCTCCGCTCGGTTTTGCAGACTGGACTAGCGGTCTTTAAAGAAATTTCGCTTTGCCACGTTTAGAAAATCTGCGGCAAAATTATTTAGGTCCATTTCTTGTTTACGCAATTTACTGATGTAGTGATTGTATCCCACAGTGGCCGGAATCGCCGCAGCCAAGCCCACGGCTGTAGCGATAAGGGCTTCAGAAATCCCAGGTGCCACGACGGCAAGGCTTGCCATTTTCGTTGCACCAATTTTTTGAAAGGCCCCCATAATTCCCCAAACAGTGCCAAACAATCCAATAAAGGGCCCCGTGCTACCGGTGGTGGCTAAGATAGAAAGGCGAGACTCAAAGTTGGCAATCTCAAGGTCAATGGCTTTTCGCAAGGCCCGGTCCAAGTTGTCTATTCCAGAAAGCAAAGGAGCAGAAGACTCATCTCCATCGTCTTTTGATCGAGCCAATTTAGATCCGGCCATCTTTTGCAGTTCTTGATAGCCGGTTTTAAATACACTGGCCGCCGGACTCTGGGCATGATCCCCTACGGAACGATTGATGTCATCCAGAGAGGGCGCGCGCCAAAAAACATCAAAGAACGGTTCATTGGCATCTTCGGCGGCATCAAACTGCTTTTTCTTTAAAAAGATAATGGCCCAGCAGACCACTGACATGGTCACGAGGGTAATCAGCGTTAGCTGAACAATGGGGCTGGCAGACATAATAGCATGCCAAGCAGTTACGTTTACGGAAAGTGAAGCTTCATTTACGGTGTCGGCCCAGGCGTAGTTCATCATAGATTAAAAGGCTAATGCCAATTAAAGGATTATTCAATCCCTGTGGTTAATTGATGAATCTCATCATTTTACTGTATCTGCTTGACCGAGTTGTTCAGTGTGTTTTTGAACCTGGGCCAGGAGATCCTTAGTGGGGCGATCAGTCAAAATCCCTGACGCGTACTGAGCAAGGGGGCTAGATAGAAATTCTGGCCAAGAGGATGCCAAAAGCACAAGCTTAATCTGTCGTCTGTGGAGCTCCTTTGCCATATCCTCCGTAACAGCACCCACCGCGGTGACCTTTAGCGGTGAAATCACTAAATCTGGCCGCAACGACATAACTGATGTCATGTTCAACGCTGAAAACACACGGGCTTTCATCGTATTTGTTGGGTCAGAGGTGTACAGCCAACGAGGTTTTTTATCTTTAATGTAGGCAATGGGTTGGGGTCGGGGGCTGGTGATGACCACCCGGTCCTCAAGGCCGTGTTGATCAATCAAGGCCATCAACTGATCAAGAGCCACAGGAGAAAAGTCCTGAACATCAAGTACAAACACGGCTTGTGGTAACAGCAAAAACAGTTCTTCAGGAGTGGGATAGGCGCCTGTATCAGAATACAAAGGTGAGTTTCCAGGCACACCTGGACGTAGGTCGTGTAACTTCATTTGCCTCAAAGGTTGATTTTCATCAGTTCGTGCATCTGGATGGATGACCCAATGATTGTCGGCCGTCAGCCAAAGCCGGGCTTCTAGCCAGACCTTTGCCGAGACAGAATAGGCGTCCTGGAATGCGGCCAGTGTGTAAGGGGCATGTTTAGCACCGCTTCCGCCGGCAGCAATCACTAAGCTTTGTTGCTTAAGTAGGGGGTGGTCGAAGGCCGTGAACTCCTGCTGCAAACCCAGGTAGCGCAGGACAAATAGGGTCATGCCCCCCCAGAGAATGGCGATGGCACTAATCATCAAAAGGCGAACAACAGGACGAATCATGCTAGGCAACCTACTGATATCCTTGGCTTTTGTCTAGACAATAGGGTCGTCAATTTGATTTGATAAATAGGGTAAAAATTAACTTAATTAGGTTGAAATAAGGCCCATTTTCAGTTAATTTTCTTTTACGAATCTGGTATTCAAACCCAATTGTTTCAACCACTTGAAATGTAAAGTCAGGATTTAAGTATCAGATCACGGGTAGGTCGAAAATGAACCGGATTAATCGAAAAGTTGAATATGCACTAATGGCCCTCAAATTTATGAGTGGCAAATACGCGGGCCAGTTGACTACGGTCAAAGAAATCTGTGATGCCACCGGCAGTCCCTTTGATGCCACAGCGCGGGTCATGCAAGTCATGGTTCATCATAAATTGCTGCAATCAGAGCAGGGTGCCCACGGTGGATACTTATTGATTAAAGATCTCAACAAGGTCTCGTTTTTTGAGCTCGTAGAAATGATACTTGGACCGCTAGGAATCACAAAGTGTTTGCATTCGTCTGAGTGTGATCTCATTGAAACTTGTAATGTTTTGCCCACGGTATCAGTCCTTAATAATAGATTGGCTGAATTTTATAAAAGTCTGACTCTGGCGGAACTTTTACAACTTGACCAACGAGAGGTTAAATCTACACCTCAAGCAACAAATCAGGGGGAAGTGTTGGAGGAGGTTAAGCCTCAATGAGCGCCAAAACCCCGGGCGAAGCCGTAGACCGCGATTACAAATACGGATTTTATACTGATATTGAAGTGGATGAAGTTCCAAAGGGTCTGAGTGAAGAAATCATTCGAATGATTTCTGCAAAAAAACAAGAGCCCGAGTGGATGCTAAAGATCCGGCTCCGCGCCTTCGAGACGTGGAAAAAAATGACCGAACCCCAATGGGCACACGTGGATTATGAGCCCATAGATTATCAAGAGATTAGATACTACTCGGCACCCAAGAAAGAAAGCGATGACGGTGGTCCAAAGAGCTTAGATGATTTAGACCCTGAATTACTAAAAACATTTGAACGTTTGGGAATACCGCTGGCAGAACAAAAGAGAATCTCTGGCGTTGCGATAGATGTAGTATTTGATAGTGTATCTGTGGGCACCACACATCAAGAGGAGCTGGCAAAACACGGTGTGATTTTCTGCTCTATTTCGGAGGCCATTAAAGAGCATCCTGAGCTTGTGAAAAAATATCTAGGCTCAGTTGTACCCATGGCGGACAATTTCTTTTCAAGCTTAAACACGGCAGTATTTACTGACGGCTCGTTTTGCTACATTCCAAAAGGCGTTCGGTGCCCTATCGACCTATCTACATATTTTCGAATCAACGCTAAAGATACCGGGCAATTTGAGCGAACACTTGTCATTGCTGATGAGGGAAGTTTCGTAAATTACCTAGAGGGCTGTACGGCACCCATGCGCGATGAAAATCAGCTTCATGCGGCAGTGGTGGAGTTGGTCGCACTTGAGGGCGCTGAGATAAATTATTCTACTGTACAAAACTGGTATTCCGGAGACAAAGAGGGGCGCGGAGGCATTTATAATTTTGTTACCAAGCGGGGAAAATGCGCAGGCAAAAACTCTAAGATTTCTTGGACACAAGTGGAGTCTGGCTCAGCGATCACCTGGAAGTATCCCAGCGTTATCTTACAGGGCGACAACTCTGTGGGTGCCTTTTACTCAGTGGCGTTGACCCACGATAAAATGCAGGCAGACACTGGCACTAAGATGATTCATTTGGGGAAGAATACAAAAAGCACTATTATATCAAAGGGTATTTCAGCAGATCATTCTAGTAACGCCTACCGCGGACTCGTAAAAATAATGCCAAAGGCAGAAGGGGCTCGCAACTATTCCCAATGTGACTCCATGCTTGTAGGTGATCGTGCTAGCGCTCATACATATCCCTATCTTGAGGTGAAAAATAAATCGGCAATTATTGAACACGAGGCTTCGACTTCGCGGATCAGTGCGGATCAGTTGTTCTATCTGCAGTCAAGGGGTCTTGATACTGAACAATCGGTTGCCATGTTAGTTAATGGATTTTGCAAAGATGTATTTAAGCACTTACCACTCGAATTTTCAGTCGAGGCGGTGAAGCTTATTGAAATGAAACTAGAAAATAGTATTGGATAAAAGGTCACAGTTGTAATGTTAAAAATCAAAAATTTACACGCCGATATCGATGGATCTGAAGTGTTAAAGGGTTTGGGCTTAGAAATTAACCCGGGCGAAGTTCACGCCATTATGGGTCCTAATGGGTCTGGAAAAAGTACCCTGTCAAAAGTGCTGGCGGGTCATCCGGCCTATGAAGTAACTGCCGGAAGCGTGGAATATGAAATTAACTTTAAATACAAAAACTTGTTGGAAATGGCTCCAGACGAGAGAGCCAAAGAGGGCATTTTTTTGGCGTTTCAATATCCCGTAGAAGTTCCTGGAGTGAGCAATTTTTCATTTTTAAAATCGTCATTCAATGCGATTTGCAAACACCAAGGCGTTGCCGAAATGAGCGATTCTGAATTCAGGATGTTTGTTTATGAAAAGGCCAAGCTTGTTCAAATGGACCCTCACTTTTTAGATCGTTCAGTCAACGAAGGGTTTTCGGGGGGCGAGAAAAAACGAAATGAAATTCTGCAAATGGCGGTGCTAAATCCCCGATTATCGCTGCTCGACGAGATAGACTCTGGCTTAGATATTGATGCATTAAAAATTGTCGCTAATGGCGTAAATAAGCTTAGAACCAGCGACAACGCCGTATTGATGATCACTCATTATCAACGGCTTCTTAACTACATTGAACCCGATTTTGTTCATGTGTTGGCGGGTGGAAAAATAGTCGAATCGGGTGACAAATCGCTGGCTCTGAAGCTTGAAAAACAAGGGTATGATTGGATTGCAAGCCCTGCGGCCACAGTTCAATAAAGTTGGTGCCTGATATGCAATTGGTGAACTTTAGAGAAGCTAAATATCAACAAGCCGAACAGCAAGGGTGGCCTGGGCGAAAAGACGAGCAGTGGAAATACACTAATCTTAAGGGCCTACAGTCAGTGGATTTGAATTATCGTCTCAGTCCACCGGAAAAGTCAGACATAGAAGCTGTCCGAAAGCATGTTCAAGGCATGCGGCTCAAAGATGCCAACGCTGTGGTTTTTGTTAACGGAAAGTATGTGAGTGAGTTGAGTGCGCGATCGTCCAATGAACTTGAGATCTCAACATATCAGTCTTGGCTGGAAAATAAAAAAAATGAGCCGCGATTTATTCAGATTCAGTCCAAATTTGACAGAGTTAGCTTTAGAGAAAAACACCACAACATGTTTGTGGACTTAAACGCGGCGACTTTTCAAGACGGCGTAATGATTGAGGTGCGGCCCCATAAAGTAGTGAAAGGCCTCATCCAAGTGATGCATTTTTTCACGGGTTCATTGTCATCGGGAGTTGGCAGCCTGCGAACGATTGTTCCACGCCACACTTATCTTCTCGGCCGAGGCTCACAAGCGTGTGTAATGGAGCAATACTATTCTGTGGCCGAAGCCCCCTACTTTACCAATGCCGTGAGCGATATGGTGTTAGAAAGCGGATCTTCATTAGAATTTGTGAAGGCCCAACACAACAGTGTAAATAGTTACCATATTCATCAAGTCAGAGCCTTTTTGGGTCGGGACAGCCAGTTATATTCTTACGAATTGACTCTCCAAGGGGGAGTGACGCGAAATAATTTAAACGTGGCTTTAACAGAAGAAGGGGCCGGTGCCATGGTGAATGGTCTGTTTTTGGCCAAAGGCTCTGAACATGTAGACAACCATACGCTCTTGCATCACGACTGTGGCCACACTTCAAGTCACCAATTGTATAAGGGCGTTCTTTCTGGCACTTCTCGGGGCGTTTTCAATGGCAAAATTTTAATATCAGAAAATGCGCAAAAGGTGGATTCAAGTCAGTTGAGTAAAAATTTGTTGTTAAGTGGCGACGCCGAGATTGATGCAAAGCCAGAGTTAGAAGTATACGCCGATGACGTTAAAGCCAATCACGGCGCTACGGTGGGACAAATTGATGCCGAGCAATTGTTTTATTTAATGAGTCGCGGAATATCAAAACCAAATGCAATGACCATGTTAATGGAGGGGTTTGTCAAAGAATCAACGTCAAACCTGCAGACGACGTCTTTAAGAAAATTGGTAGACCAATTTGTCAAAAAAGGCTTTCAACAATTTACAGTGGGGACGACGGACTAATGGAAGACGCTACGACCATGTCGCAGATTAAAGAGATGTTCCCATTGGCTGTTCATGAGGTGAACGGGCAGCCGCTTGTTTACCTTGACAGTGCGGCAACCACCTTGAAGCCTGAAGTTGTCATAGATCGCATGGAGCAATTTTATCGTTACCAAACGGCCAATGTACATAGAGGCGCCCATTTTCTAAGTGATCGTGCCACAGAAATGTTTGAACAAGCTCGAAGTGCCATAGCGTCGTTTATTAATGCCAATTCATCGTCTGAGATCGTGTTCACTCGAGGAACAACAGAATCGATTAATTTGGTAGCCCAATCTTTTGGTCGGTCTCAGCTCAAGCCGGGTGACGAGATTATTCTCACCGAAATGGAGCACCATTCTAATATTGTGCCCTGGCAGTTAGTGGCAGAGGCTACTGGGGCGGTCATTAAAGTGATTCCTGTTGATGACAGCGGCGACTTGGTTTTGACGGAGTACGAAAAGCTTTTGTCGCGTCGGACGAAAATAGTATCAGTTGTGGTGTGTTCAAACAGCTTGGGCACTGTGAACCCAGTAAAGGCTATTATCGAGAAGGCCAAGACCGTGAACGCCACAGTCGTCTTAGATGCAGCCCAATCGATTTCTGCGTTGCCCACAGATGTGCAAGATCTAGATTGTGATTTTCTCGCCTTTTCAGGACACAAAATATTTGGTCCCTATGGCATTGGCGTGTTGTATGGCAAAGAGGAACTATTGAATCGCATGCCTCCCTATCAGGGTGGCGGTTCTATGATCGACACGGTGTCTTTTAAAAAGACGACATTTTTACAGGCGCCAACACGATTTGAGGCGGGAACTCCCAATATTTCAGGGGCCATCGGTTTGGGTACAGCCATTGAGTTTGTGAACTCAATAGGTCTTGGGCGAATTAAACAGCATGAAGAGGCCCTTCTCAGTTATGCTACAAAAAGAGTTTCAGAGATCCCAGGATTGTCTGTTATCGGGACGTCGCCATCAAAAGCAAATATACTGTCGTTTCTAATCGATGAAATACATCCTGCAGATGTGGCAAGTCTTCTGGACCAGCAGGGTGTGGCCGTTCGTTCTGGCCACCATTGCTGTCAGCCTTTGATGGAGAGGTTTAAAATTCGTGGGACCTTGCGGGCTTCATTTTCGGTGTATAACAACGCTTCTGATGTGGATGTTTTAGTGGCGGCACTGAAAAAGGCAAAGGAGTTTTTCTAGATGAAAGCAGTGAAGTTAACTCCAGATGAAGTTTTGATTCGTGCACAAGACACTCCAAATCCTTATGCCCTTAAGTTTGTGGTGAACTTTCCTCTAAAAACAGAGGGCAAGGCCACGTTTGTTTCTGTTTCTGAATGTGGCGATCTACCATTAGTGAGTTCGTTGTTCTCTATTCCAGGCGTGGTGCAGGTGTACCTGTTCGAAAACACATTGACGATCACGCATAGTGGAGAGCTTGACTCTGAATTAGTAAAAGATCACGTGGGCTCCGTATTGAGAAGTCGCGTGGGGGTTCACGATCCCGATTTTACGAGTCCCGATGAAAAGATTGCTGCTCCTATTCAACGCGATTACTCAGATCTTCCTGAGGAGAGGCGAATGATAGAAGAAATTCTTGATCGTACCATTCGCCCAGGTCTACAGGCCGACGGTGGAGATCTTGAAATTGTGAGTTTTGAAGATGACGAGCTGAAGATTCTTTATCAAGGTGCGTGCGGAGGGTGTCCTAGCGCGATGTCAGGCACTTTAGAAGCCATTCAAAATATACTACGTCATGAGATGGGAAATGACGCAATTAAGGTCGTCCCTATATAGAGAGCAAAACCTCACTTTGATTTTTCGAAAAGTTCAGCTTTTTGTTGGTTAATCTCTTCTTGGTCTCGAGTGTTAAACTGGGCAGATTGCCCCATGGTGATTTTGCCGATGTTGGCGGTCGCTTTGAGATGAATCTGAAAGTTTTCATCTTCATGGCTGACCACGGTAATTTCTAACTTTTCTGCTAAGCCTGACTTTAGATTTTTAAGGTCGACTTTGGAATCGCCAGCTGTGAGAGTGGCCCCCTTTGGCAACACCCACCGAACCTGAACATTCTGCAAATCTTGATGAGGTAGCACGGTGCCTGAAAGGTGAATCGCATCAGCCGTTTGGTCCATCTTTTCTATGGATAAGCTCAATGGCGCGTGAAGTTTGCTGGTGTGAGAAGTGCCTAAGTGCGAGGACTGAAGGATTTTGTCTTTTCCAGAAACATTTTTTGTAAATGAAAATTGCGGGAAGCCACCTTTAGTGGACAACCCGAATAGCAGTGCGCTTACGCCTAGGGCTCCCAACGACAACATGGTTTTTGAACGTAAACGGAGCTTCACATAGAGAATGTGCCTTAAGGGAGACTTGTTGGACATAAGGTCACTCCATTTAGTGTGAGATCATAGTTGGTGGTGTCACCAGCCGGGATGTATTGCCCTGTGCATATGCTGCCGAGGCAACCAGACTCGGTATTGGTTCCCGTGTAGACTTTTACATTGATCAAATAGTTGCCCGCGGTCAGGCCCTCAATGCTCACGGTTTCTGTCTCCGCGGTAGAGGTATTGTTGTCAAAGTACTCTTGGCTACTTGCCGCCATGGTGGCGCTGTCACCATAGGTGTAGTCTTCTTTGTAAATATACAGATCGAGATCAGACTCTTGCCCGCTAGGTGTTTGATAAGAGAGCACGAGATTTACGGCGCCGCCAGGGTGTTTGTAATGAAAAAAATCATTGTTTCTCAACAAATCTGATGTGGCATAGGTCCCGTTGTCGCCGGGATCTTCCATGGGGTTTATCGTAAAGTTTTGTGGTCCACAGGCCCCATTGCGTGTGACATAGTTGGCGTATTCCAATCGATCTGTGCCGTGATGGTGTGATGTCCGGGTGGCACTCCAATCGGTGTGGCTCGGTAGTCGATTTATTTGTGCATAATGAATAAGTCCAATGGATCGAAACGCGACATCAGGATCAAGTAGCCCTTCGTTCCATCTTAGTATCGCCCACAGTTCAGCAAAGGCCGCGTTTGTGGAATCGCCATCGGAGTCATTTCCCCTCACGCCGCCGTCATCGTCAAAGAGGTCCCAAAGAAAGCGGGTGATGGCAAACTCACGAAAATGGCCTTCGTAGGTCTCTGAAGGCACATCACAACCGGGCGTGTATGGCTCCGAGGCGCATTGGGGGTCAGCATCTTCAAGGGGAATTTTAAAAATATAGTTTGTATCACCATCAATATTGCCCTCTGTATCAATGTAGTAGGGTGAATTCAGTACAGCGGCTTGAAAGAAATTTCCCCAGCCCTCGCCCCAAGCCAAACGGGGATCAATTTGTTTGTTTCCTGAGTGGGGGCCACCAGGCGAGTCCGTGTCTGTCATCACGTCTTCTATAAAGTGACCGTATTCATGAATAATAACTGAGTTGTCAAAGTGGTCTGTATCGGCTTCGTTCACGTTGCCATTTAAGCCACCCAAAATAAACAGACAGGATTGGCCCGGCATATAGAAACTCACCGGACCTTGATTTACGTAGGACCCTGGATTGAAGCCTTTTTCCCAGTAAACATCCACATTCGGTGCCACTGTGAAATTCGGGCATGAAGCAAATCCACAATTGCCCACTTCGGTTCTTAAAAATTCGTTGGCAGCCACTATTTGATCAAAAATATTAAATGCGCCCCCCTCAAGGTTTTCAGTGGCAGGAGCCACTAGGGGATCCAAGGCCTGTGATTGATTGGGGGTAAACGATTTTGAAATAGAGTAAGCTTGCTTTTGTTCAGGTCGGTTAAATACTTGAGCATTTACCTTTTCGTTTTTTCCTCGGGACTTCACGCTGACCGTATAGGTGTGGGAGCCTTGGGGAACGATAACAGCAAAATTTCCGGCGCTATCCGTTTGACCACATTGAACGGTGTCACCAAGACCATCTACTACTGTCACCTCAGCAAATCGAATGGGCCGAGGAAGCCCGGGAGCCCCCAGTCCATTGGCATCCAATTCGCGAGCTTCATAAAGTGCAGATCCAGAAATAGTAACCCCACTGGCGTAAGATCTCACTGTGTCACAGTAGGCCACTGGCGTGGGGCCGGAATTGCAAAGCAGTCCACTGCGCCCCACAAGGGATGAGCCCGATCGGCGGGCACACCCGATGGATGTCAAAACGCTGAAAATAAAAATTAAAAAAAGAGGTGATTTTCCACACCGATTGATAACTCGAAGAGCCATACTAACGTATCGGAAAAATGGCTAAAAAATTGAGTGAATAGTGCAGGCCAAACAAAAAACTTTAGACCGTCTCAAAATGAGGCATTAATTCACGAGAATTTATTTGGAATTTCTTTAATTTCAGGTGTTTAATAGCTCAGAGGTTTCCAAATTTAGGAGAAATTTTCTTGGTCGAAAAGGGCTTCAATTCAGACATCACCGTTTACGGTACCAGTTTTCATGTCCAAACAGAGGATTGGGGTAGAGAAAATCCCTTTTTGGTGAGTCGAATTTTCAGAAATGGTGCAGTACTAAAAAGCATAAAAACTTCCTACACTGATGTGCTTCCAAGGGGAGTCACATCGCCCCCACAGGCTATTCGTCTAGCTATGAAGGTTCAGCATGAGTCAATTCTAGACCTTTTGGTTTCTGGTCAACTCATCACTGACTAGCTAGAATAAAATAATGATTGAATTTGCACATGCTTACAAGACATACCCAGGGCCCACGCATGCCCTAAGAGACGTTAATTTGACCATTGGAAAAGGCGAGTTCGCTTTCCTCATCGGCCCAAGTGGGGCAGGTAAAACCACCTTATTTAGGTTGATATCGGCGTTTGACCGAGTCACTTCAGGACAAATTAAAGTGGCGGGATATGATCTGCAAGCCATGACGGGCCAGCAGGTTCCGTTTTTTCGTCGGCGAATAGGCGTGGTTTATCAAGATTTCAGATTGTTAAAAGATAGAACCATACTCGAGAATGTGGCTCTGCCTTTAGAAATTCGTGGAGACAAGCGCAGTTACATCGAGCCACGCGCCACAGATATCATTGAACAAGTGGGATTGTATCACAAACGAAATTCTCTACCCGACCAACTCTCCGGTGGAGAGCAGCAGCGAGTGGCCATTGCGCGAGCACTGGTACACCAGCCCGGCGTGTTGATTGCGGATGAGCCAACAGGAAACTTAGACCCTGATTTGAGTCAAGATATCATCAACCTCCTAGACAAAGTGAATGCCCAGGGCACCACTGTTTTTGTGGCGACTCACGATCACAGCCTTGTAGAAAAATTAAAAAGGCGAACCATTGAAATTAGAGATGGTCGAATAGTGAGGGACAACTAAATGCGCGGGCCAATCACAAAAAGTTTTATTAGATCATGGAGCCAACATTTAGGGATGCAGCTAGCCACATTGACTGTGCTCGCAGCGACCTACACTGTTTTCACGTTGGCCTTGTTGGCCCACCAAAATGTATCAGGCATTCTCAATCAGTGGGGTGACTCGGTGAAAATGTCTGTCTATCTTGATGACGAGCTGGAGCTGGATCAGGTGGAGACCATTAAAAAAGCCATTGAAAACATTGGTAGCTTTAATGCCATTGACTTCATTTCAAAAGAAAAAGCTGCTGAAAGTTTTATGCAGCAGATGGCTTCTTATGCTCCGGGTTTTCTTTCTGATCTTGAGGGTGAGAATCCGTTGCCAATGAGTTTTGAACTCAGTCTAGGCAAAGACCTGGTGGGTCCTCTGGGTACATCAAAATTAGAAAAATCTGCTGAAGCGCTCCGAAAAATTGAGGGGGTCGAGGAAATCTCCTATGGCCAAGGATGGATAGAGAACTATTCAAGCCTGGTAAATAGCTTTAGTACGACAAGTTGGGTTTTGGTGGCGCTGTTGTTGGCGGGAAGTCTACTTGTCGTCGGTAATTCTATCCGTAACTCTATTAATCAACGTCGCCAAGAAATTGAAATTCTTGAGTTAATAGGCGCGACCTCCTCCTACATTCGTATCCCCTACTTATTTGAGGGCATGATGATGGGTTTGATTGCATCTGTATTTGCGATTGTGGTGAGCTATATGTTGTTTTCTTGGCAAAGCGAAATGTTTAATGCTCAGTTAGGATTTCTGCGGGTAGGCACTTCTCTTCACTTTTTGCAGCCGAGTCGCATACTGGCTATTTTGATTTTTGGATCAGGGTCTGGCCTCGTCGGAGCTCTGTTGTGTCTGAGAAAACTCAGCAGTGGATGGGCGGCCGCCGAGGCACTGTCAGATCGAAGGGATCGCTAGTGGATTTAAGAAAGGTCGCTAGTATAGCTAAAGAGACATTTAGGGTGAGCTTAGTGGCGCTGGCTATTTCTGTACCTACGCATTCCATGGCGATGCCTTCAAAGGCAGACGAACTGACCAGAGAATTTGAAAAAATTAAAGACAACACACTTGCCGCAGATCGAGCCACGCGAATGGCTATGGGGTCACTGTATCAGTTAAATAAAAATCTAAAAAAAATGTCGCAGCAACGATCAAAGCTAGTAAACAAAATGTTGGCCGCAGAGGCAGATGTTAAAGGAGTGGCGAAACAGGTTGTGGAGCTAGAAGATTCATTGAAGGCCCAAAAACGCCTTCTTAGAACTCGCATGCGAGCCCTGTACACATTAAGCGGAGATGCGACTTTAAGGGTTATTTTCTCGGCAGTGTCTCGCCATGATTTTGATAGAAATTTAAATTTTTTAAAGCGAGTGGCTGATAGAGATTATCAAATAATATTGCGATATCGCGAGACATTGGACTCTCTAGAAAACGAAAAGAAACGCTTACGATCTGAAGTTATAAAGTTGGCAAGTATTAGAAAGCGTTTCAAGAAACAAGAGCAATTGATTACGGTCAGGCAAGATGAAAAACTGCGTATCATTGAGAAGTTAAGGTCGCAAAAATCAGAAAACCTAGTGCGTTTAAAAACTCTGCGGAAACAGGCTAAAAATGTAAAATCAAAAGTCGACAGTCCCTTTGAAGATGGTGAACGACTTCAATTGGATGTGGCTTTTTTTGAAGAAAAAGGCAAACTTGCACCTCCGATTCAAGGTGGAATAGCTCAAGGTTTTGGTCTCATTTATCACAATACTTATAGATACCGGTTAAACTACAAAGGTGTGTTTATTAATGCACCTGAAGGTGCAAAAATACAGGCTGTATTTGAAGGCACGGTGGCTTTTGTGGGCGAGTTGCCGGGCTACGGATCTACGGTCGTGGTGGATCATGGCGATAACTACTACACCGTTTACACGCACCTAAAGGAAGCTGAAGTGCGGCCGGGGCAGCAGCTTGCTAATTTTGCTGTGATTGGCAAAGTAGGTTTGGGTGATTCTCGTTTTGGCGCAGGAATACATTTTGAAGTAAGACATTTCAGCGATGCACTAGACCCACAGCAATGGCTGCGGGGACCAACGAAGGTGACGCAGAATCAATATGGGAGTGTGCAATGATGCCTTTTCGAATGCGAGACAAAAAACGATGGGTAGTAGCTACGATCGGTGCACTTCTGTTAGCTGCAGGAATTTTGAATTTTCCAAAAATGCAGGCATGGGCTGAGGATCGATATCTTGATTTACAGCTGTTCACAAAAGTGCTGAATCTCGTGCAGCAGTATTACGTGGAAGAGGTTGATACGAAGAAACTGATTTACGGTGGCATCAAGGGAATGCTCTCGGAATTAGATCCCCACACTAATTTTCTACCACCAACAATGTATAAGGAATTTGAATCTGAAACAGCCGGAGAATTTGGTGGGCTTGGCATTGAGATCACCGTGAAAGACGATGTTCTTACTGTGATATCGCCCGTTGAAGATGCGCCAGCTTGGAAAGCTGGTATAAAGGCAGGCGACAGAGTTGTCGGTATTGATGGTGAGTCGACGAAAGGTTTGAGCCTTGTCGAGGCCGCGCAAAAGATGCGTGGAAAAAAAGGATCTACGGTGAAATTGTTGATTCTTCGGGAGGGCTTGAAAAAACCAAAAGAGATTGCCGTCACTCGTGGAACAGTGAAATTGCAATCTGTAAAATATGTGGATATGGACGAAGGCTACGCTTACGTACGCTTAACCGGTTTTATGGATAAAACATCAAAAGATTTGGTGAGTAAACTAAAAGATCATGAAAAAAAGCACAAGAACATCAAAGGGCTGATTATAGATTTGCGAAAAAATCCTGGTGGTTTGTTGGACCAAGCCATAAAGATTTCAGATCTGTTTTTAGACAGCGGAGTGATTGTGACTACTATGGGGCGAAATCAAAAACGAAAAGAGGCCGAATACGCAAAGAAATCGGGCACTCTCGGGGCGTTTCCTATGGTGGTGCTTGTGGATGAATATTCTGCAAGTGCTAGCGAAATCTTGGCCGGGGCCCTTCAAGATAACAATCGGGCTTTAATCATGGGTCAGCGCAGTTTTGGTAAGGGTTCAGTTCAATCCGTTGTGCGGTTGGGTGACGGTTCGGCCCTTAAATTGACAGTAGCTCGTTACTACACGCCAAACGGACGATCCATTCAAGCCGAGGGGATCGTGCCCGACATCATCGTGGATAATTTCTCCGCTGAAGAGTTAGAAAAAGCGCGTATCAAAAGAATGGTTCGACGGGAGGCCGATATCAAAGGGCACCTGCTGTCAGAAAAAGAAATAAATAACAATAAAAACGGGGATTCTGAGTCCCCTCTTGATTTTTGGTGGGCCAGCGAGACGGAATCAAAGGATAAAAAATTATCTATTCGTGACGAATTGATTAAAAACGACTTTCAAGTGCTCCAGGCATTTAATTATTTAAAAGCCTGGAAAACGCTTAAGCAGTTTAAAGAATTATAAGAGATTTCTAGCCCTTAGAGTTTCTCAACGATTCGGCTAGTTCATGAAGTGATTCCATGATCGGGTTCAGCTCATCGCTAGGACGCAGCTTTCGGGGCGAGTCATAAACACCCTTTTTTAGGTCGTTGATGTAAGCTTGAATGGCTACAACGGGGCCAGCCACTTTATGGCTAACAATGATGGCATACAACAGCACCACACCGGCGGCGACGACAAAAAACACCAACGAAATCCAAACAATACTCATCAATGTGGTATGTACAGACTGTTGAATGGCATAGGAGATTTCAGGTTCGGCCAGTACGGTTTCTCGGATGCGATTGACCTTCATAAAGATCATTGCCAGCAATCCTCCGAAAATGAGCACGGTGGCAACTAAAAAGTAGGCGCTAATTTTTAGCTGATATTTCGGATCAATTAAAAAATTCTTTATCTTGCGTCGAGACTTTGTAGTTTCACTCATCCGTGCAGTCCTTTCCCGGTGGTCGAAAAGGGATCTAGCCTTCCTGTAGCTTTTCCCTTGGCACCATTTTAATATCCGCTTGCGATAGTAAATAGTCCACCACTTTTTCTTCAGTGATCTTGTACATGAGGTCAGAACGGCGTTCAGAAGTTTGGTAAAACTCTTTGAGCCGCTCTACCGGGATACCAGTAGACTGTGATTGATTTTCAAATTTGGCATCGAGATCTTTTTGAGTGGCTTTTATATCGAGTTTTTCGGCCAAGGCGTCCACAAGGAAAGTGGATTGAATCATAACTGCTGCGGTTTGCGTGAAGTCACTATCCCATTTGTTTTGGTACTCTATGAACTCTTTTTCGGTCATGCCCTGTTGCTTCATGCGTCGAGCAAAATCTTCGATCATGGCTTGTTTTTGTCGGCCAAGAAGTGATTGAGGAACATCTACGGGATTAGCTGCAACCAGAGCCTTAAGCACTCTCTGGTGGAGTTCTTCTTTGATTCGCTCTTCTTCACGACCAGTGATGTCCTCTTTAATGGTTTCTTTAAGTTCAGCTAGAGTTTTGTATTCGCCCATTGATTGAGCAAATTCATCATTGAGTTCAGGCAGGTCTTTTCGGTAAAGCTTCTTGAGAGTTACTTTAAAGGTCACAGGCCGACCGGCAATTTCTTTAGCATGATACTCGGCAGGAAATGAAAGATTCAAATCTTTATTCGCTCCCACCTTCATGCCAACGATACCCTCTTCAAAGCCCTCGATAAATGACTGCGAGCCTAGTTCAAGTTTATGCCCCTGTCCGCTGCCATTAGGTAAGGGAGCGCCGTCCACAAAACCTTCAAAATCAATTTCGGCGACATCGCCTTCTTTAGCGGCTCGATCTTCAAAGACCGGCACCTGTTCCGCACGACTCTTGCGAATGTCCTCTAAAATCTGTTCGACTTGTTCGCCAGAAACGTTAAGCTCTTCTTGCTCGACTTTAAGTTTCTCAAATTGTTTTAAAGTGACATCAGGTCGAACTTCGAATTGAGCAGAAAATGAAAACGGCTGATCCTCTTCAAAAGTTTCAAAGGCCAACTGTGGCTGGCTGATAGGGTCTAGCGAATGCTCATTGAGTGCCGATTCATAACTGTCTGAGACAAGGTTTTGAAGCACGTCTGATTTGACCCGGTCCTTGTACAATTTTTTTATCGCCGAAATGGGGGCCTTGCCCTTGCGAAAGCCTTTGATATTGGCTTCTTTTTGAATTCCCTTGTACATTCTGTTAAAAGCGTCAGACACCATGTTTTCAGGAATTTCGATGTTTAACTTTCGATTTAAACCTTCTAATACGTCCAAAGATGACTTCATTTTCTCTCCTAGTGATCTTGAAAAGGCCTCTTATAGGCACTCTAACGGATTGTGGCAACAAAAATGCTGCGCCACATCTATAGTGAGGGCCAACAGATGGCTGTAGGGGGGGATAATCAGCGGTTGGTTCTTGTAACGGGTAAAGGGGGCGTGGGCAAGTCGTTGGTGGCGGCTGCCCGGGCGCACCACGAATTCCGACAGGGCCAGCGGGTGTTGTTGGTGGAGCTGGGGGAGACCAGCTCGTACCAGTTTATGCTCAATATGGCGGTTGATTTCACTCCTCGACCCAGCAAATGGGGTTTTGATGTGGCGCTTTGGAGCGGCGAGACCTGTTTAAGGGAATATATTCGACATTTTGTGAAGTTGGACCGAGTGGTGGACCTATTTTTTGATAATAAAGTGATGCGGACCTTTATAAAGGCGGCTCCAGCGCTTAAGGAGTTGGCCATTTTGGGTAAATTGACAAGTGGGATCAGGCACTGGGGGCCACCGCTTCACTATGATGTGATCATATTGGATGGTTATTCCACCGGTCATTTTTTAGCACTGCTTCAGGCGCCGCGGGGGATGGCTGATTTAGTGCAATTCGGCCCCATGGGGGAGCAAAGTCAACTTATTCATGACACAATTACAAACCCAGATTTCACTGAAATTGATATTGTGACCCTACCTGAAGAAATGCCAACCACTGAGACCATGGAACTGTTTTCGACCTTGATGAGCGATTTCAGCGTAACACCTAATATTATTGGCAATCGTTGGTTAGAACCGCACCTCACAGATGAAGAATTAACGCATTTAGAAGTGCATTTGAGTCACCAAGATGGTCCCGAATGGCAGCAGCCGCTCGATTTTGTTAATTATCTTCAAATTAAAATGAAGCGGCAAAAAGAAAGTGAGCAGGCACTCTCAGCCCTAGCTGGTCATTTAAAGTATTTGCCATTGGTATTTTCATCGGATTCGAATTTTATCATTGAAAGCCTGAGCTCCCAGTGGGGAGGCCAACATGGATGACCTTATAAAGAGAAATAAGATTATCGTTTGTGCGGGAAGTGGTGGAGTTGGCAAAACCACCGTCTCCGCGGCGTTAGGGGTGCGTGCGGCTGAGTTGGGTTTGCGTGTCCTCGTATTGACCATTGACCCTGCTAAAAGATTGGCCACCTCTTTGGGGTTGGTGCCGGGTCAGGCGGACGAAGTCAAAGTACAAAACTTCGATTGTGATGGAGCGCTTTTTGCGGCGGCCATTGATCCTGAGAAAATTTTCGGAGAGTTCATAAAAGCCAGCGCTAAGAATCCTGAGGCGGCAGAGCGTTTACTGAGAAATCGTCTTTACAAACAGTTGGCCACCACTTTTAGCGGATCCCAAGAATTTACTTCACTGGAGCGCTTGGCCGTTGCCGCAGAAAGTGCATCCTATGACTTAGTGATTTTGGACACTCCGCCAGCCCAACATGCCCTTGAGTTTTTGGAGGCACCGGCGAAAATTTACGCTTTATTTCAAGACTCTATTACCAAATGGTTTGTAGGTGGTGGACAGTCATCGGGCCTCTTTCAAAAATTTGTAGGGTCGAGCACGCGCACGGTTTTCAGGGCGCTAGAGAAAGTCACTGGATCGCAATTTATCGGTGAGCTCACTGACTTCTTTGCCAGCATCAGATCGGTTCAGGAGAGAGTCAGCGAACGAAGCCAGCAGGTGGATAAGTTGTTAAAAAGTGAGCAAACGGGCTTTGTGCTTATAACTGGATTTGATGAGGCCAAACTTAAGGAAACAGAAGGGTTTAACCGCGAACTGAAAAAGTCGGGCTATAACCTCCAAGCGGTCGTAGTCAATAGAGCCTTCCCCGTATGGATGTCGTCAGAACGTATTCAGTGGCGGCAAAGCCATGAGGCCGATCTCATGGCTCGCCTGGAGCAGTTCTATCAGAAGTTCTTGTCCTATCATCAAAATCGTCAGGCCGTTTACGACAGTTTTCAGAAAAACCTGTCAGACCAGTTGCCCTTAATTAGAATCCCTGACATGAATAAAGATATATATGGTATCGACGGGCTTAAGTTGCTCGCCGAAGAAATTAACAAGCGGTTTAATGATGTTGCAACTTAGATATATATTGCTAGTACAGGTAATGGTTTTGGCCGCTGTCGGCTGTATCACGGCACCAAAATCTCAACCATTAACGACCAATGACCAAGAAATCATTCGTGAGTTCAGTCGCGGCAATGATCTGATGACTAAAGGCGAATATGCCGCTGCCGCCCAGTTGTTTGATTCTCTAATGGTGGAGCGCCCCGCCACCGAGGTAGATTTAATTATTGTATACAATGCGGCCTCTTCTTATGAGGCTATGGGTCAATGTCGCCAAGCTGGGACAAGATACCGGCAAGTAGCTCGTGGCGCGGCAAAAAAGTTTCAGTATTTGGCAGCCCTCAGCTTGTATAGGGTGGGGCAAATGCACATGTGCCTGGGTCAGGCAGAAAAAGCGTTGGCAAGTTACTTAGACAGTTGGAGCCGTCGTCAACATTTGCCCCTAGCTTTGGCGTCCGCCGAGTTACCTGCTCGAGTCGCCACGGCGTACGCAATTTTGGGAAATACAGAGCAGGCGAAGAAGTACTTTGATATTTCTCAAAAGGGATTGCTTCAGCTTCAGTCACAAAAATTTTCAGGACAGCAAAAGGCCGAAATTTTGGCCAAAGCGTTGTATTTTATGGGGCAAATTGACGATTTGGATCCAGAGGTGAATTCGTACAAGGTGTACCTAAAAACATTGGGTGATCTTCAGGTTTATGCTTTAAAGGCAGTAGAGCTTACGAAGGAGCCTTGGTCCACACGATCTGCGGCACAAATTCGAATAGGATATGAGAACGTGTGGTCTATTATAGGAAGCCTCGAACAAACCAAAAGTGGCAAAGGTGAACTAGAAATACGAGAAGTACAAAAACAACAAAATTGGCTTGTTGAAGAAGCGCTAGCCAACATCGAAAAATTAAAGGCCGCCCAATATCCTGAGGATCAAAACCTTCCAGAAGTTAAGAAGTTGATGTTACAAATGGATGAAAATAAAAAGCGATTCAAAGCCTATTTGTCATCTGGGGTTCTTGGAAATTCGCTGACCGAGGCGGCAAAGCGAAAACAAGCTCTCAAGCGCGAAGGTCGAGTTTTTAATCCGGATCCCATTTTAGAAGAACATGCTCATCGCCGGTCTACTGTTTTGCCAGAGAAAAAGATGCCCGCCGTGGAGAATGCGAACCCATGAAAACAACGCTAGAACAGTTAACAATGGGTGTGGGTTTTCTAAATAGCGGGCTTACGACGTTGATGAGGGCAAAAGGGTTAAAGCGCTACGCCATAATTCCTTTTCTTATCGATGTGGCTATTTTGTTTTTTGGAATGGCGTGGGGGGCAAGCCAGGTGTTGAGCTTGGCAACCCTGGCTGCAGGCTATATAGTTTCGGTGGATTCGGGGTTTTTATATTATCTCGTCTATTATCCGCTTATTCTGTTGTTTGGGCTTGTCTTTGTAATTTTACTGGTGTTTGCGGTGTACCTCCTTGCCGGTGTCATTGCGGGTCCTTTTAACTCACTTCTTGCAGAGCGAGCGCTGATGCACTTTGGAGTCATCGAAGACAGGCCTTTTCAAGTTATGGCATGGTTAAAACTCAGCGTTCGCATGTTGATTGTCAGTTTGCTGAAGGCAGTACTGTTTTTAATAGTCGGTATAGTGCTCTTTATTTTGGCCTTTGTGCCGGGATTCAACTTGGCCTCGTCGTTGGGCGCCATGATGATTTTAGCTTTCGACTCTATGGACTATTCATTTGAAATAGATGGATTAGGTTTGAGGCAGCGTTTGGATTTTTTCAGGAAAAACCTGGCAAGCTTTGGTGGAATGGGTTTAATTTTTGCTCTTACAGTTTTAGTGCCCGGGTTAACACTTTTGATGATGCCGGTGGCTGTTGTGGGTTCAGCGTCTGCCTACGCTGAGTTAAAGTTAAAGTCCTAAGGGGTAACACAGTGGTGGATCAAACCATTCATAAAAGTATTGTGGCTCATCGCCAGCAGGTTTCCGATTGGTTTCGGGAAAAGAAAAAAGGATTAGCCATACCCTTTTATGCCAGTTTTGATATTCGAGATTCAGGTTACAAAGTGGCTCCTGTGGATGCGAATATTTTTCCGGCAGGTTTTAATAATATTTGTCAGATCGATAAAGACTCCTCAGTAGAGCACGCCAAACAGTATTTTCATGATCATTATCCGTCCTGCGGAAAACGCTTATTGCTGTTGGCTGAGGAGCACACTAAAAACCCCTTTTATTGGGAAAACATCAGAGCCCTTAGAAACCTACTCACAGAGGCCGGCTTTACGGTGTTCATGTCGTGGCCGAAAGATTTTGAAAATGCCGTGGAGGTCGAATCTATTTCAGGTCACAACCTCACCATATCGCCACACGAAATTAGAGATGGAATCCTATTTGTCGAAGGTGAGCCCATTGATCTCGTAATCAACAACAATGATTTTTCAGTGCCCTACGCAGAATGGGTGGAACGAGTTAAAACGCCAATCAATCCCCCTACGGCATTGGGTTGGCACCGGCGTCGAAAGGATGAGTTCTTTGATCAATACAATTTATTGGCGAAAGAGTTTGCGGAAATTATTGATGTCGATCCATGGCTTTTGTCAGTAGAAACCCAAGTTTTTTCTGATTTTGACATTAACAGTGAAAGCAGTCGAGAAACATTGGCAAATCGTGTGGATCAAATGATTGTGGACCTCGAAGTGGTTTACAAAAAGCACGACATTAGTCAAAAGCCTTACGTATTTGTAAAAAACTCTGCCGGGACCTATGGGTTAGCGGTGATTCATACGCTATCCGGGGATGATGTGAGAAACTGGACCTACAAAGCCAGAAAGAAAATGAAAGCCGCTAAGGGTGGTGGCGGTGTTGACCAACTGATTATTCAAGAGGGTATTCCCACAGCCGTAAGAGCCGATGACCAATCAGCAGAACCCGCGATTTATACATTGGGTTGTCGATTGGCGGGAGGGTTCTTGCGATCTCACAGTGAAAAGGGCCCTGGCGAGAGTCTAAATAGCCCTGGTGCGGTTTACAAGCGCCTTTGCGTGTCTGATCTAAACATAAATATAGAAGGTCATCCTATGGAAAATGTCTACGGCTGGGTGGCCAAGCTAGGTGTGTTGGCCATAGGTTACGAAGCAAAAAAGGCCGGAGTCTTCTTTCGCGACTACACCATGGAGCTCTAACGTTCTATTTATCTAGGAACCGTGAATTCGACATTTTTTGGTAAGAGCCGAATATCATCTTTAGAGATGGTGAGATCGTCCATTTCACCTTTGAGTTGAACAGAATTCAGCACCCATTTGTCAGGCCATTGACCGCCCAGGTTTTCCATTCGCAGTGTTACAGGTAAATTATTAAAGTACTGTTGTTCAAAATTGTCTGATGGGGCTGATGCATAGAGCTCGCCAAGTGGCAGCCAAATGGTCGCCATTCGATTGATATCTTGATCATTTTCATGACAAGGAGATTCTACGATCATTTTTGGCGGAAGGCCATTGACAGCTATTCCAGGCGCAATGAACTCGAGTTCCAATTTGCTGTACCTCTGACAGGCTAAAATTTTTCGGCCCTGGTCAGATTTTGTTACAAAATGTCCAAGTGCGATCCCAACTTGTCGATCGGACACTTCAACCTTAGCAGATTCAACCAAGCGCTCTTGGGCTGCCAATTTAAGGGCCGTGCCCTCTAAGTGCGAGTAATCGAAAATCTTATTTATGGCTGCCGGTTGTCGATGATCTGCACTTCCTGTGTAGACAAAAAATATACCATCCCAGGAATTATAACTGGTAGAGAGGCCAAACAGCAGGCCGGCCAAAAATATAAATAATGAGAGCCCTATATTACGATTTTCCATCACAATTCATATCGACTCTTTGTGGTAAAAACTTAAGCTTTCCAGCCATTGGTCGGGGCCACAGTACCTATGACCACAATGACCCATGGAGCTAGCGTTATTACCCGTTAGGTGAACTGCTTAGCAAGCTCTACAAAAGTCCGAACCAAAACTCCAGAGGCCGCTTTTTTCTGACAGTAATTAAGACGATTGCTCACATTCCACGCTGTGCCTGCAATATCAAAATGGGCCCAGGGGATATCCTTATCGACAAACTGTTCTAAAAAGGCGGCTGCCGTACTGCTTCCAGCCCCTTTAAATGAGGATATGTTAGATAAATCCGCATGCACGCCCTTCATATCGCTGAGGTGTTGATCAGCAATGGGCATCGGCCACATCAATTCTCCTGAAGCTTCAGCTGCTTTTTCAATTTTGGCAGCCAATTTTTTATCGCGGGTGAAATAAGCGGTGTGAAGATTACCAAGTGCGACCACAATGGCGCCAGTCAATGTTGCGGCGTCTACAATCATTTGGGGTTTTTGTTCGGTGGCGTAAGAAAGTGCATCCATTAAAATTAAACGACCTTCGGCGTCGGTATTTAAAACTTCAACGGACTTTCCATTTCTAGCGACCAAGATGTCGCCAGGTTTATTGGCATTTGGACCAGGCATGTTTTCTGATGCTGGAACGTAGCCCACAGCATTCACTTTTAACCCAAGCTTGGCAATGGCCAGCATGGCGCCGATCACGGCCCCACCGCCACACATGTCATAGCGCATTTCGTCCATGGAGCTTGAGGGCTTTATGCTAATTCCGCCAGAGTCAAAGGTGAGTCCTTTACCAACAAAGGCGATGGGTTTTTTGCTAGCTGCCGCCCCTTTGTATTCGAGAATAATAAACCTAGGCTCCTTGTCGCTGCCGGCGGACACGCCGTAAAGGCCACCCATTTTTTCTTTTTTAATGCGAGCTTTATTCCAGGATGTGACCTTGAGCTTTGTGCCTTTGGCGGCCTTTTCGGCTTCGTTCGCTAAGGCCTCTGGGGTGATGATATTTCCGGGAGAGTCTCCTAGCCGTCGAGTGAGGTTCACACACTCCACAAGCACATTGGCCGTGTTAAAGGCGCCTTTGTACGAGGCCGTAAATTGTTTTGCGCCGGCCAAGATTTGAACTTTCTGTAAGCTGTGGCAGCGATCTTTTTTAGTTTCAGCGGCTTTATAATCATCATAGTCGTAATCGCAGAGAAGTAGCCCTTCCGTGGCGGCTTGTAGGGCTGAGGGGCCATCACGAAAACCTTTTGTGATGTTTTCTAAAAACATGTGAGCCGATTTCGTTTTTTCAGAGTTGAGAGTGTGCCAGGCTTGGGCCGTGCCTTGACGAAGGATCTCGTGGTTGAGGTTTTTCGAGGTTCCTAGACCACAAAATAAAACATTTTTGTAACCACTGAGATTAGCATGTCGAAAAAACAGACACTCTTTAAAATCACCCCGAAAGGCACCCTCGTTAACCGCGTCCTGTAGCCAGTCGTTGGTTGCTTTGTCTGCACCAAAGGCAGCGACGGAGGGTTTTGCTCCACTTTTTGCTGATTTGGCCGGAGTTTGAATTGCAAACAAAACTAAAGTTTGGGCGGCTTTGGTCGAGGGGCTGGTCTTAATTAACTCTACTTGCATTTGCGAACCTTTTGTTTGTTGTTTTAAACACAATTTCAGCCCATTAATGCGGGGCACAATATAAAATTTGTTGTGTCAATCTAGGTAGCACAGTGGGTTATGTGAATAAAGCATTTTGTGATTAAGTTTAATGGCGCCTTGTCCGATGAGAGCCTTGTCAAACATATTGGGCGACCCATAATGGATAGGAGTTATGGCCTAGTATGTGGACTAGAAAACCGAGTTAGGCTCTAACACGGTGGATGAACTGCATTTAAGATGAATTAAAAGCCTTTTGCAAGGGAGTGGGACTTGGCACTGATACCTGTTGTGATTGAACAAACGCCTAAGGGTGAGCGCAGCTATGATATTTATTCACGACTGTTAAAGGACCGGATCATTTTATTGGGGTCACCGGTTACGGACGATGTAGCAAATAGTATCATCGCTCAGATGTTTTTCTTAGAGATGGACAACCCCGAAAAAGACATCTCGCTCTACATCAATTCACCGGGTGGAAGTGTAACAGCTGGCCTGGCTATTTACGACATTATGCAATTTGTAAAGTGTGAGGTGAGCACAGTTTGTATTGGAATGGGCGCAAGTATGGGATCGCTTTTATTGACTGCTGGAGCAAAGGGTAAACGTTATGTATTGCCTCACGCCCGCATTATGATACATCAGCCATTGATCATGGGTTCAGGCATTACCGGCCAGGCCAGTGACATTGAAATTGAAGCAAAAGAAATGCTTGATACGAAGCGAAAGTTGACGGCGATTTATGAACGTCACACAGGTTTAGATCACGATACCCTAACAAGGGCTATGGACCGCAATAATTACCTAAGTGCAGAGGCTGCGGTGGAAATGGGATTGGCAGACCAAGTGGTTGCCAGTAGAAAAGCCACAGAAAAGGACTGAGCGGATGAGTAAAAAAGATAACTATGGAAGTCTTTGCTGTAGTTTTTGCGGTAAAAGCCAAAAAGAGGTTAAGAAGTTAATTGCCGGTCCTGGCGTATACATCTGCGATGAATGTATTGATTTATGTAATGACATTATCACAGAAGAAAAAGAACGTGAGCAAACAACAAAATCGGTACTGAAAGTTCCTAAGCCGGTAGATATTAAAGCCCACCTAGATGACTATGTGATTGGCCAAGAACAGGCTAAAAAGTCGCTCGCGGTGGCTGTGCACAACCATTACAAGCGTATCAACTCTACAAAAGGCAAAAAAGACGACGTCGAAATTGCTAAGAGTAATATTTTATTGATCGGCCCGACCGGTTCGGGCAAGACCCTGCTTGCGCAAACAATTGCGAAAATATTAAACGTTCCCTTTGCTATGGCCGATGCCACGGCATTAACAGAAGCTGGATATGTGGGCGAAGACGTAGAAAACGTCGTGTTGAACCTACTACAGTCAGCTGACTACGATGTGGAAAAAGCGCAGCGTGGAGTCATTTACATCGATGAAATTGATAAAATCACTAGAAAGTCTGAAAACCCATCCATCACTCGCGATGTCAGCGGTGAAGGTGTGCAACAGGCTTTGTTAAAAATCCTCGAAGGCACGGTGGCCAATCTGCCGCCAAAAGGTGGGCGCAAACACCCTCAACAAGAATTTATTCAAGTGGACACCTCGAATATCTTGTTTATCGTGGGTGGAGCCTTTGTTGGTTTAGATAAGGTGATTGAAAACCGTACCACAAGCAAATCCATGGGGATTGCGGCAGAAATAAAAACAGCTAAAGAGCGTTCGAAACCCGAAGACTCAAACATTTTGCAAAAAATTGAACCCGATGATTTGGTGCGATATGGATTGATTCCAGAATTTATTGGACGCCTTCCGGTCGTGGCTGTGCTCGACCAGTTGAGCGAAGAGGCATTGATAGATATCTTGGTCAAGCCGAAAAATGCACTAACAAAGCAGTACAAGAAGCTGTTTAGCTATGAAGATGTGGACCTGCGGTTTACCGATGAGGCCTTGCGCTCTATTGCCAAGCAAGCCATTCGGCGCAACACTGGTGCACGTGGTTTGCGGGGTGTTATTGAGACAGCCATGCTGGACATCATGTATGAAATTCCTTCCAAGGAGAATATAAAAGAAGTTATAATCACAGATAAGGTTATCGATAAACTCGATAAACCTGAGGTGACTTATAGAACTTCTAAGGAAGGAAGATCTTCGACTGCAGCGGGATCAGCTGAAAGCGCCTAATTTAACAATTGGGACAGCTTCTCATCGTCGACAAAAATCCTTTCTTAGTTTCTAAATAACCTCTATAAACAAAGGTGTTGGAGGTCGTTATGTCCACAGAAACTACTAAGAAGAAAAATTTACCCTTGTTGCCACTGCGCGACTTAATCATTTTTCCTCATATGATGATGCCTTTGTTTGTGGGTCGCGAAAAAAGCATAAACGCTCTTGAAGAAGCCATGAGCAAACAAACTGACATTGTATTGGCGGCGCAAAAAGATCCGAAAACTAACACCCCGCAACCTGAAGAAATTTATAAAGTGGGGACGGTGGGCACGATCATTCAGTTGTTACGTTTGCCCGACGGTACGGTAAAAGTATTGGTCGAGGGTAAGCGTCGGGTTCGAATCGAAGAGTATGTAACTAACGACAATTATTTTGAAGTGCTGGTTTCAGAAATATCAGAAGACCTAAGTAGCGAAATCGAAGCTAAGGCTTTGATGCGTTCAGTGAAAACCACTTTTGAAACCTATGTGAAGCTGAATAAGCGAATTCCACCAGAAATTTTGATGAGAGTTTCAACTATAGACGAGCCTGGAGAATTGGCTGACATCATTGCGGCCCAGTTGAATTTGAAGCTTGAAGATAAACAGCGTATTTTGGAGATCAATGATCCGGGATTGCGGCTTGAAGAGCTGTTAAACTTAATGACTGGCGAAATAGAGATTCTTGAGGTGGAGCGAAAGATTCGCGGTCGTGTTAAAAAGCAAATGGAGAAGTCTCAAAAAGAATACTATTTGAATGAGCAAATGCAGGCCATTCAAAAAGAACTTGGCGAAAAGGACGATTACCAAGCCGAGCTGGAAGAATTGTCGCGCCGTCTTGAGAAGAAAGACATGAGCGATGAAGCTAAACAGAAAGTTCGCAAAGAAATAAAAAAGTTGAAAATGATGTCGCCAATGAGCGCCGAAGCAGCGGTTGTGCGCAACTACGTGGACTGGATGTTGGATCTGCCTTGGTTTGATTACTCGCAAGAAAAGCACGACATCGAATATGCTCGCGAGATTTTAGATGATGACCACTGGGGCCTTGAAAAAGTAAAAGAGCGAATTCTAGAGCACTTAGCGGTACAAGTACTTACCGACAAACTACGGGGACCAATCTTGTGTTTGGTGGGCCCTCCCGGGGTTGGTAAGACGTCTTTGGCAAGATCCATTGCTAAGTCGCTAAACAGACCCTTTGCGAGAATTTCTTTAGGCGGCGTCAGAGATGAAGCTGAAATACGTGGTCACCGAAAGACTTACGTTGGTGCAATGCCAGGTAAAATCATTCAGGCTATGCGCAAATGTTCAAAGGGTAATCCGCTATTGTTGTTAGATGAGATCGACAAGATGAGTACCGATTTTCGGGGAGATCCTTCGTCGGCTTTGCTTGAAGTGCTTGACCCGGAACAAAATAAGACTTTCCAGGATCATTACTTAGAAGTGGACTATGATTTGTCTAACGTATTGTTTTTTACTACGGCAAATTCGCTACATCCAATTCCAAGGCCGTTGCTTGATCGGATGGAAGTGATTCAGCTTGAGGGTTACATAGAAGACGAAAAATTTAATATTGCAAAAAAATACCTAATTCCTAAGCAGATCGAAATGCACGGATTGCATGATTACAATATTAAATTCACCGATCCGGCCGTGCGAGAGGTGATTCGCTCTTACACCAAAGAAGCCGGTGTGCGAAACCTTGAGCGAAAATTAGCCACTATATGCCGAAAGTTGGCGAAAGAGATTGTAGAGCAAGAGCTTTACAACAAAGAAAAAGCCAATATGACCGATGACAAAAAGTCTAAAGGAAAGACAAAAAAATCCACTGCGAAGGTGGCCAGAAAACCCATTACGGTGATTCCAAAGAAAGTGATTGAGCTTTTGGGGCCTGACAAATACCGGTTTGGAAAAATCGAAGGTCCAAATGAAATCGGGTTAACGAATGGTTTGGCATGGACAGAAGTGGGTGGGGACTTGCTTGTTGTGGAAGTTTCCGTTGTGCCAGGGCGAGGCAAATTCACAATCACGGGGCAACTCGGTGAGGTAATGAAAGAGTCTTGTGCGGCGGCCATGAGCTATGTGAGGTCTCGCGGCCCACTCTTTGGTTTTGATCGAGAATTCTACGCAAATCACGATATTCATATTCACGTTCCTGAAGGAGCTATTCCTAAAGACGGTCCTTCGGCGGGCATTGCTATAACTACGAGTATTGTATCGGCAATTACAAAACTGCCCGTACTTAAAGATGTGGCTATGACTGGTGAAGTTACGCTTCGAGGTCGAGTGCTTGCCATTGGTGGACTTAAAGAAAAGATCCTGGCCGCTCACCGCGGGGGAATCAAAACAGTGATTTGTCCAAAAGAAAACGAGAAAGACTTAAAAGATATACCAAAGCAGGTTTTAGAAGATCTAAAAGTCATCCTGGTTGATCACGTGGATCAGGTGCTCGTAAATGCGTTGGCGATTAAGTCACCCAAAGAGCTTTTCAAAGTCAGAGCAGAAAGAGCTCTAGGCTTAAGAGCTCAACACACAGGTCACCAACTACACCATTAAACCGCATCCTCATTCCCTCCCTTTTCGGTAATCGAAAAGGGGCCGGGCAAAGGAAGCTCCGTGGCAAGAGCCGCCTCGGCCCTAAGCGGGAGGGGCATCGACGGTGCACGGCACGAGTGGCCGCAGGTCGTCTTCGGATGGCGTCACTGCGTGCCGCCACCCGGATACGCCCAGCACATCGTGATGTGCACCGTCGATGCCCCTCCCGCTTAGGGCTGAGGCGGCTCTTGCCACGGAGCTTCCTTTGCCCGGGTTTTCACTTAATCAATCCTCCATATAAATATTTCATTAGTTTCAATTGACCGGCCTTCTTGTTTCTGTAAGAAATTGAGGGACAATTTTTCTGCTTCTAAAAGCAGCACATCATCAGTACAGTTTTGTCTGTCCATATGGGCGGGGGGTTTCAGTGTCAGACAAGGCCAAAGCAGTCCTTAGTAGTCATGCGGCAGCCAGCGAAATCAAGGAGATCGTAGCTCCTGATTCTCTATTTGAATTGGGCAAGCTCTACAGCGAGCGCTGTGATTTTGTGACCGGGATTAGTAAGCTTGAGCAGGCGGCTAAGGGATACTATCAGCAAAAGCAATTTACAGGTTATTTGAAAAGCCTGAATCTATTGCTTCGAATGTATGCCGAAATGGAAAACCACGAAGCTATAGACGATACTAAAGAGCGCCTGCAAGATTTGGTTTTAAAAGAGAAAGTTAAGTTAAACGCCAAAAGTTTTTATACGCTAGGTCTTTGTGCCTCTTATAAGCAGCAGTATAAAACGGCGCTTGAGTACCTAGAGAAGTCATTGGCCCAAGCTCTGGCCGACGACAATAAAGAAGACATTTGTTATGCGATAAATGGCTTGGCGCTGGTATATACTTTGTTGGGCCGTTATGATGATGCCCTCAAAGAGATTTATAATCTTCAAGTTTTCTTTCAAGTGTTGCCAGTACCTGATCTTGAGCTCTCCAGCCAGATGTTAAATGGCCATATTTTAAGAAAGATGGGCAAGTATGATCAGGCATTAGAGGTGTTTTGGCGCTGCTATGATCAGTTGAAATCTCAAAAGAATTTGTACATGTACATTCTATTGTTGGATGCGATGGGTACGACCTTTCATGAGATGGGCGACAATGATATGGCCCGTATGTATATGAATCTGGCCCGTCGCACGGCAGACCCTGAAAATCTCAGGTACTTCACTCGAAACTTAGAGGCGAAGATTGAAAAACTCGGCGGGGTTCATGATGAGTCGAAGTATGATTTGGTTTTTCATGCGTCGACAAATTCTGTTGTAGAAAAAAAGCGGGGACGCATTGATTTCAAAAATCAATTTATTTTGATGGACATGCTTCGCCTGTTTTTACAACACCCTGGTTCAGTTTATTCAAAAGAATCACTTGTTAAACAGGTCTGGCGCCAAGAGTATGATCCGCAGGTTCACGATAATAAAATCTATGTGACGATTAAGCGACTACGAAAAATGATTGAGCCGGACTTTGACAAGCCTAAGTATATTTTTAGGGCAAAAAACGGATATTATCTCAGCAAGGATACAAGAGTCCTCATTGACTGACATTCAGATCAATGAGGGGGAGGCATGGCCATGAAAATTCAAAACATCTTTGGTTTAGTCGTTATAGGGCTGACTTTGTTTTTTTTGGCCGGTCCCCCCAGCGTCGCCAGCCAAGATTCAGGTTTTGTGCCCTTAGAAGATACCTTGCCTTGGCCTTGGGGGACGGAATGCCCCTTTCCCTGGCAGGATATAGAAGGCATGTGGAAGATGCGATCCAATGTGGAAGGGTCTTACTTTGAATTCACGGTGATTTCAGAGCTCGAAGATGGCAGCCGTGTTTTTGAAGTGACTCACTACAATGAGGATTTCGAAATTATAGCCGCTGGCCGCGGCTTGGCTCCGAGCGGTAAGCGAATTGTTCGTGCCGCAATGCATTCACCAGAAGAATATAAAGGCCGACCCTACTCTTATTGGGCCATTGTACGCTCCTACGAGCGAACAAATGACTATGGCTGTGGGGGAGACCTTGTCACAGCGGTGACCTTCAGGCCGGTGGAGCAGGCTGAGGGCGTGGATCATCACTATATCCTTGAAAAAGTACAGTCCTATTGAGGTTTCGGGCTGGACAGCCTGCCGGAATTTCTTTATGTTAGGCAGCTCGAAAACGCTGAAGATAGGGAGTTAGCTCAGTTGGTAGAGCGCCACCCTTACAAGGTGGATGTCATCGGTTCGACCCCGGTACTCCCTACCAAACAAAACAACCACCCTCTGGGTGGTTTTTTTGTTTGGTACAAAGTGGCCGAGGCCACTTTGGCCTGCGGCCCATGCGCTCGCAAGTCTCGCTTATGGGCCTCGGCCACGAGCCGCATCAAAACGCCCCTGGCGTTTTGCCGCGTTCTCGAAACCCGGTACTCCCTTTTCCTTGTTTTATCTTTTTTTTTCTTGGTTCATTGTTCTGTTTTGGTTCTTTGTTTGGTGGATTGGATTGCCTTCGGCTTTTTCCATTTGGTGAGGTGTTCTCTTGTTTTGCGACCTTATTCATCGTTTTGGTTGTCGATTTTTGACTTGATTGCCTTCGGCTTTTTCTTTCTATTTGGTTCTTTTCTTGTTTTTTGATTTGTGGAGCTTGATTTGGGCGCCTTTGGCCTGTTGTTGCTGGAAAACCACAATTGTGCTGGACAGGGGCGTTGGGGTTTTTTAGGCTTCAATGTGATTCACATGTTCCTGGGGGGGGATTATGCGTCATCTTTTGGTTTTAGTGTTACTGCTGGGTTTTAATTTGGCTCATGGAGATCAGTGTCCTGATTTGTCGGGGGAATACCTTTGTAATTATGATCGTGGGACGGAGCTGATGACATTTACAATGGCCGAAGAAGAGGGTGCTGTTGTTTATCATTACAATGAAACTTTTCATCTTGTTGCTGATGGTGAGGTTAGGGACTTTCCGCAGGATCAATTTTATAATACGGTTCGTGTGGCTTGTCGTGAGGGCTCGTTGATTGTGGATTTGTTGGCCGCGGAGGGCGAGTATGCGGATCACTATCGTGTAAAGTGGACCCCCATCAGTGGCGGCATTAAGGAACATACCTATCTTTTTGATACGTTGCCCGCGGGTACAAAGAGGCTTTTGGGGCAGGATCGATTTTTTTGTCGAAAGCAGTGAATCACAAGAACAATACTGGACGGTACGTACGTGAAATATATTTCGAGTACCTGATTCCAGTTATAATTTTGTGAATGTTTGGCAATTGGTAGAGGACATTAACTATCCTGAGTTGAAAAGGTCAAAATAGTTCCAGGACTTTTGTCTCTCATATTCAATTTTTTAGTTCAAGAATCGACAATCGAGTTCAATAAACGCCGTCTGTACAAATCTTTGTTGAGACGTCATAATTAACTAATGGAATTTTCATACGCAGATGCGTTTTCTCGAAACCTTGGTTTTTTCTCTCATGCTGACCAAGAAAAAGTACGGCAAACCAAAATAGCTATTGTCGGCATGGGTGGCGTGGGTGGACACCATCTACACACTTTGTCGCGAATGGGTTTTTGCCGCTACCACATAGCTGACCTTGATATCTTTGATGTGGTAAATTTCAATCGGCAAATTGGGGCGACCATGAGTCATCTCGGTTGGGCAAAGACTGACGTGATGGCAAAAATAGCCTTGGATGTAAATCCAGAGTCAGAGATCACTCAATTCAATCAGGGTGTGACGCCAGAAAACATGGACGAATTCTTAAAGGGCGTTGACCTTTTAGTAGACGGCCTCGATGTGTTTGCCATTGATATCAGGATGTTACTTTTCGAGCGGGCTTATGATTTGGGAATACCGACAATTACGGCGGGCCCCTTTGGCATGGGCACGTCGATTGTGGCGTTTAAACCCGGTGGAGTTCGGCCGAAGCACTACTTTCAAATCACCGACGGGATGCCGCCTAAACATAAGCTTGTGCATTTTTTAACGGGCGTGTCGCCGATGCCCCTGCATGGCGGCTATGTGGTGGCTCCTGAGCTTGTCAATGTGGACGAGGGGCGTGTGCCATCGCTTCATGTGGGATGTTTGGCGGCAACGGCGGTTATTGGAGCCACTACTTTGAAGATCATTTTAAATCGGGGCCCCATGTTATGGGCTCCTCGTGGATATCATACTGATTTTTATTACAATCGTGTGTACCGTTTCTGGCGGCCAGGTGGTAATAAGAACCCTCTAAATCAATTTGTCATATGGTTGACGAAGAAAAAGTACAACGTCTAACGAGGGTTTCTTGGCTCGAAAACTAGATCTGTTTAACTTAACTCAACAGCCTTTTGTTGCTCGCGATAAAGAGTGGGAGAGTGCATTCTTTCAAGCCCTATATGAAGGGCGGCTATCCATTGAAGACGGCACCACCCAAGTGGGGCCCGATGGTTGGCCCTATTTATTTGCGCAAACTATCGTGGGTGCCAAAGAACCCGTGCGAAAAATTATTGATTGGCTTTCCGAAAAAGGCATCGGCCTTGTTGTTAATGCCCACAAACAAGCCCCTGACTATGTATTCACCTACGGTATGGTATGGAACTGCAAGGAGCGGGGAGAGTTTATTTCTGAAGCTCCTGAAATCAAATCGGGAAAGGTTGTTTTTGAAAAAGGTAAACACGTCGTGGCCGGCCCTCCTTCGCAAGAGTATTTGCCGGGTTACGTAAGGAAAGTGCTAAAACAGTTTTTTGCTGATCAGGGTATTAAAGACATGAAGACGGTGGTTGTGAGCACGGACAGTAAACACTATGATTTGATTTTTTCTCTAGAGTCTCTGGGGGAGCCTCCGCAATCAGAACATCGCGGCATAGCCGAAGCCATCGCTTGGTTTTTGCCATCACACTATTCAATAGTTATTGCCAGTGAAAAAGGCTTGCCGCCATTTACACATTTATAGTGTGATAAAAGAATAACCGGCGAGTGATTAAACAATCTCACCGGGTTCAGGTAACAGATCAATAAGACATTCGCGCCAATACTCGGGCACGTCTTTAGAAAATTCAACGGCCACATGGTACACGCCGCGACCAATGTGGATAGCTCTGGTAATTGTGCCGTCCAAATCCAAGTTCATTTGCGGCAAATACAGAACCACGTTTTGACCAACGATGGGTTCCAGTGTCAGGTTCTTTTTTAAAAGATCTGGAACCAACTCGCGTCGATCGATTTCCATCAGAAACCCAGTAATGGATGCATCAACAATAGAGGCTTGGCGAGCAATCACTCTAAAATCATTCAACGACGTTAAGTCGGTGACATTGATACAATCCACGGTCTTTCGATCTGCTATTCGTCTTTCAGCTCCCATAGCTATTTTCCCCCTAGCTATAGGTCTTATCGGCCAGCCTCAACAAAAGTTGAGGGCCACAGGAACGAATCTCAAAATGAGCCAGTATGGAAGGCCTCGAGAAGGCTGGGGGCGCAGCCCAAACCTATTGAAATCATTAAGAAAAAAGAAAGTGTTGCGAGCCTCAGATTTTTTTAAAGATCACAAGCATCAAAACAAAGCACTGCGATAGGCAGATTTAACGCTCTTTTGTACATTAAAATCCTCAATAGAGCTGCTGTTTTTCATGAAAATCAGCAGCTATGGTGTGGAATTTAATATTGCATGTCAAGTCCATGTTATTTGTTTTTCAGCTAGGCGACATGGAGAATTAATCTTTCACTGACAAAACGGTAAGAGGTCCCAGGCGGGCAGAGGCCATGAAAATTCGAACCCTGACTTAGAAATTTCACTAGACTGCCATGGGCTGCAGAGCGTTTTATTTAAGCACTCACTGGGGAAGAAGGAGGCCTGGCAGCCAGCCCTTGGGTGCTTGGCACTTGGCCCTTGGCGGCTTTGCGCGCCCGCGCAAAGCTCTTCATCTTAACTTTCTCGCTATTTCAGGTCCTTAGCAAAATCAACACTTGTGTATCTTAAGGCCAAAGAAAAAGCCATTGCCGCTTATGGCAGAAGTGTCGAACAAGACTTGAATAAAGCCATAGCTATCTTGAAAGATCGTAGAGGACGTTTAGGGGCATGTATGCGAGCACTTAAAATCACGGAGGTTCCTGAAGCTCTTTTGTGGTCGCAGATAAAAAAACTTGTATAAGTTTAGATTGAACTGGTCTTTTTTTAACTATCAAGCCACGATCACAAAATTACTCCGGCATCGTCATATATCAAGATGACAACTCATTTTCTCATATGTGGAGTGTGAGCCCCATCTTTTTGGCGGCCTTCTTTAAGTCTTTATCTAGGCTAGCGAGAGCACAGCCGTGTCTCGTAGCAAGCTCCAGGTAAGCCGCATCATAGCTAGATAGCTTGAAGTCTCGCCCTAAGCGGAGGAGTTCCGTTGCATTTGGTAATGAGTCATCCACCTCAATGGGTAGTTGAAACAACAGGTTTAGGTATCGAGTGGCATCAACAGCTGAGAGGCGTTTTTTTCTTTCAGCCACGAGTAGAACGTTGGTGACTTCATAGGTCCAAAGGGGCGGAACGATGGCCGTGTGATCTTGCATGGAGTCCAAAATTTTTTCTGCTGTTTTTCCTCCTTCATCGGCAAAGCACCAAGCCATTGCTACGGAGGTATCAAGAATAAATTTTTTCAATATTTTCTACCTTCATTGATGAGGTCCTTGATAGCAACACCCTCAAGGCTGTGTTTAGATCGAAACTCATGTATTTCGGCAATGACTGATTCAACATCGGGTCGAATCGCGCCGGGGGCAGGGACCAGCTGAGCCACGGGCAAGCCGTGCTTAGTGATGGTGAACGACTCACCATTGGCCACTTGATCGAGTAGGCTAGAAAGATGTGTCTTAGCTTCGTAAGAACCTACTTTTTTCATAAAGCTCTCCATAGTAAAATAAACTAGTCTAATACTAGTCTATTTATGGGGTTTTGTCCACAGGATAGCGCGTTCGAGTTTACTTGCTCGACTTTGTTTTCAAAAATGAGATCCATGGATGCCCTAATGCAGCTTTGTAGGCGCTCAGCCTATATCCTGACAAAAAGACTCCGTGGGGCGCTTACGCTTCAGCACCTCCGAGCTGGCAGTTAGTTGATTTAGAGATTGAAAATAAAACTTGTGTAATTAAACAAGATTTGATAGAGTGGTTTTCAGATGAGTCGTCGAGAATATCCACTAAGCTTGAGCATCAATGGTCGCAAAATTAAAAAAGTTGTGATTGACCCTCACTATGAGGAAAAGCACAGCGAATCTATAAATGATGAACTCATCCTTGAGCTTGTTAAATTACTTGATGGGTCCAGAGCCGAGCCCGAAAAACGTGTTGATGGGTTTGAATACTTTGCCTCGGATAATCTGCTTTTAGATGACAAGCTCTATAAGCTGGTTTGGCTTTTAGAAGATAATGCCATTTACATTGGAATTGTTAATGCGCATCGGAGGTAAATGATGGGATTTCCAAGTAAAAAACAATTAGAAAACATCCGCAAAGAATCTAAGAGCTGGGAAGGCACACTTCACATCAATAAAAATGCTACCCCTCTTGAGCATTTTAGGTGGGAAATCTGCCAAGCTCTTTTGGCCTATAAACAAGACAACAATTTGAAAAATACAGAGCTTGCAGTAGCCTTAAACGTGCCTGAAGCAGACCTTAGCCGCATCTTTCGACACCGCATTGAGGGTATCAGTACAGACCGCCTGCTTGGGTTGTTAAGCCAAGTAAAGCCCAAACACAAAATCGAACTCAAAGTGTCTTGAATTATTGGGGTTAGGTGGTCCTCCGGCTGGCCACAGCTGAGGCGGTTTGTGTGGCAACCCTAAGTGGGTTTAGTGGACCCCCGTTGTCTAGGCAGAATCTAGTATTTTAAATGTTGCAGTATTTCGGTTATCTCCCTCATGCTAGTGCTCCTTCATAAACAACTTTTGGTTTTTGGTTATTCAACGAGTAAATTTCAATTCAAGACGAGAAATAACCTCATCTGATATAGTTTGTGTCCTGTACGGCTAAAAAATATGGGTTGCAAAACTCCAAAATATAGGAAAAAATGGAGTTATGATTTCCAGATTGCTAAGTGTTCAACAAAGCAAGAGTTTTTTGTTATTCGGGCCGCGTGGGACGGGCAAATCCACCTGGGTAAAGGCGAATTTTCCAGAAAGCCCCTATATTGATTTGCTTGATGATGCCACTCTTAACAGGCTGTTGGCGCACCCCGAGGACCTTGAGTCCTTGTTGCCTAGGCAGTTTTCAGGGCCCGTGGTTATCGATGAGGTGCAAAAGGTCCCGGCCTTACTCAACGAGGTCCATCGGCTCATCGAAAATAAGAAGATGACATTTGCACTAACCGGTTCAAGTGCAAGAAAGTTGCGGCGTCAGGGCGTTAATCTTCTGGCTGGCCGGGCGCTTACGTACAACCTATTTCCCTTTACGGCCCTTGAGATCGGGGAGCAGTTTGTGTTGGGAGAAGCGCTGCAGTTTGGCATGCTACCATCTCGCTTCACAGAACCTGATCCGGAAAAGTATCTAGCCAGCTATGTGCAGACCTATTTGCGGGAAGAAATACAACAAGAGGGTTTAACCAGAAACCTAGGTGCTTTTAGCCGCTTTCTTGAAGCAGCTAGCTTCTCACAGGGATCGCAACTTAATATCTCAAGTGTAGCTCGAGACTGTTCGGTAGAGAGAAAAGTTGCAGAAAGCTATTTTTCAATTTTAGAGGACTTATTGATCGCTTTTCGCCTTCCCGTGTTTACAAAAAAAGCTAAGCGGGAGATGGCCGCGCATCCGAAATTTTATTTTTTTGATGTAGGTGTCTACCAGACACTTCGTCCTAAAGGCCCCCTGGATAGCCCAGAAACGGCGATTGGCTCAGCCCTTGAGACGCTTGTTCTGCAAGAGCTGCGAGCATTGAACCACTATTTTAATTTCGGTTATGATTTCTACTACTGGCGGACTCAAAAAAAGAAAGAAGTAGATATAATTCTTTACGGCAAAAAAGGCCTTGTCGCCATAGAAGTAAAGAGCTCCGCCAGATTGCGCCGCGATGACTTTTTGGCCTTGCGAGAATTCTCGACAGATTATCCGATGGCTAAGTGTTATGTGATCTACGGAGGCAAACGGGCGGGTCACGAAGGTGATATTCAACTGCTGCCAGCGGAGGATTTCTTTAGAAGCAGCAAAGCTTTGTTGTAGGTGTTCGAAGGTCGATCTTTGCATAGCTCCAAAAATGCTCATTTACACAGCTTTTAAAAGCCATAGGCGACGAATAGGCGCCATGCTATGAGGCGGTTTTTCACAGTATCAAAGTCCTGATAGTAACGCCTTAAAATAACTAGTAACTCTCATTTTGAGGCATTAAATTTCACCAAGAAGACCTGGAGTTTTTCAAGTAAAATCAACGTTTCCCGCCATTTCACTGACAAAATAAACCGAAGCCTAAAAAAGATCGAAAAAACGAGTCAAGTTTTAGGGCCAAACTGCCGATACTAAGTACATCCATATTAATGGAGTTCTTCTTATGGAGGCAAAATGTCGTCCTACAAAAATGGAACGTTACCCAAAAACAGAGCGTTATTGCCCATGATGGGCCAGCAAATTGTGGTCATTGCCTTAAGCGCCGCAGTTCTTTCTTGCCAGCTTGCCGATAATCGGATCAGCGGCAGAATTCATGATAGCGGCGTCTCGCAAAATCCGTCTCTGCCCACAGTGACCGTGGGTGCTCCGACGCCGGCCAGTGGCGATGCGACGACGACTTTTGATTTTCCGGTGACCTATTTAGATTCGACTAGCAACAACCTGACGGTGGCAAAAGTACAAGTGAACGCCACAGGCAGCGTGAGTTGCGCCACACCTTCTATTGCGGCCCCCACAACGCCCACACCGACAGTGAGTCTTACCTCCTGCACAGGAAGTGGCACCGTGGACATTACGATTCTTGCGGCTACCAGTGAAAACTCCAATCAAGAGCCTGACACAGGATCCAGTGCAAGCCCCACAGCCACAGTGACCAACGCGCCCACATGCCCCACAGGCTACATTCTTGTGCCGGCTCTGGCTGATTACACAACAGAAGATTTTTGCGTGATGAAGTATGAGGCAAAAGTGCAGATTGATGTCGGTGGTGTGATACACGATTGGGGTTGTGATACTGACACCACCCCGACAACGGGAAATGGTACTTGTACGGGTGTGAGTGATAACTGGGTGGAGGTTGTGCCACAAGCCTCAACCCCCGTGTCTGTGCCCGAAGGGCGTCCATGGCGCGAAATCGACCGCGATCATGCCATTGATGAGTGTCGAAGTTTAAACAGCGAAAGTGCCGAGCTAGACCGAGACAATGACGTCAATACCGACGGCACCTATGACTTAATCACCAACGACGAGTGGCAAACCATTGCGAGAAATATCGAGCAAGTGGCAAGCAACTGGGAAGAAAACAAAGTGGGTGGCGCATCCACAGGCTATACGGGTACAGACAACAACCAGTTAAACCACGGCCATGCTGATAGCACACCCAATGAGCCTCTAATGGCCGACGGCGATGACACCAATGCCTGTATAGGGACGGGCCAAGAAGTCAGTGCCACCATCGATGATTCCTGCCCCGGCACGGGCGCCGGCTGGAGTCCAGAAAAGCGCACGCACACGTTGTCCAATAGCGAAGTGATATGGGATTTAGCGGGTAACGTATGGGAGTGGGTGAAAGACAATAACTCCAATGCCTACGGCTCAGATAATTACTTTTCCCTGATCACCGACCTCACCCATCTCAACCTCTACTCGTTAAGTGGAGGCACCACCAATACAGCACGAACCGCAAAAAACCAGTTTGGCCCGCTTTATGACTACACCTCCCTGACTACGGGCAATCGGGGGGGCTTGGGCTATGGATATGTTAACAGCTCCGCGGGCGCCGTTCTTCGCGGTGGCTACTGGAACGTTATCACTTTCTCGGGCGTGTTCGCCGCGAGCTTGTACTATGGGCCGGCGAGCTCGTTCAACGGCATCGGGTTCCGCTGCCGGTTTTCGCCGCCCTAACGCAATTGCCGCAGAACATCTTATTTAAGCACCCACTTACGTAGAAGGAGGCCTGGCAGCCAGCCCTTGGACTCTTGGCACTTGGCCCTTGGTGGCTTTGCGCGTGAGCGCAAAGCTCTTCATCTTAGTGGGCCGTAAGGCCCACTGGCGCGACAACCTGGTAACGCACCATAGCCTATTGCGGAAGTCCCGGTAACGCGGCATAGTCCGTTGCGGAAATTTGCGGAAATCGGTCTAATGCGCAATAGCTCGTTGCGGAAATCAACGGAAATGAGAGGTTAAAAACCGGCGGTGCGGAACAGCGCACCCCCTCTTGTTGGGGAAATTTGCGGAAGTCTGCGGAAATTGAGTAATAACGCTCCATAGCCTGTTGCGGAAATCAGGGGAAATGACAATCAGCGCTCATTATTTGTACCTCGATTTTGTGGATTGACAGTAGTGCTGTCAAAGCCCTATCAAACATAAATTGTTTATTTAGGGGGGCTTGTGAGAAACAGACCAGATGCCATAGAAATTTCTGTCAGAGAAGCCAGTTATCGATTGGGTCTGACGCAGAGACAAGTGCGCAATTATATTCAGGCGCGGAAAATAGCGGCCATCAAAGTAGGAAAAGAGTGGTTCGTTGACGTGGCTTCTGTACAAGCCTTTGCCCAAAGTCATCGCCTTGATATTGAAAAAAAAGTTCTTGCAGATTCGCAAAGCGAGGCGGACCATTTTTTTGCCAACGAGCCAACGAGCCAACGAGCCAACGAGCCAACGAGCCAACGAGCCAACGAGCCAACGAGCCAACGAGCCAACGAGCCAACGAGCCAACGAGCCAACGAGCCAACGAGCCAACGAGCCAACGAGCCATTTATCTCAGCTTCGTTGTTATCAAATAGCCCAGTCAATTTTCGATTCGGGTCGTTGGATAAACTCTATAAACGAAGCTCCTCACCTAGAGAAACTTAAACATAAGGTCCTTGCTAGTCTTGGCGCCGGATTTTATTCTTTTCAATTTGAACATAAATACAAGCACTACAATGGGGCCCGCGAGACCGTTGGTGCTCTCGTGGCACTGCTTTTAGCAAATAAAAGGATATCTTCGACTTGGAAAGATGAGATTAGCCATCTGACTGACGATTTATTGCCAGCCCTAGCCTCGCTCATTCGAAAAATTGAAAAACGGTGCAAATGATGAAAGAGGCCAAGGTATTTGCTGACAGTTATCAGTTGGGGTTAATTGTGTTTGAGCGCACAAAGGCTTTTCCGAAGCACTTAAGACCAACGTTGGGCCGAAAACTCGAAGAAGGGGTCATAACACTTTTGGTGGCTGTTCGAGAGGCTTGTTTGTTAAAAGGTTCAACGCGGTTCAAAAAATTGCAACAGGCTTCCCACGCATTGGATGAAATCCGGATTTTATGTCAAATGAGCTGTGATCTTAGAGTATTTTCTGCGGGGATGTATCATGACATCAGTGTTCTCACTTCAGAAATTGGTCGGGAAATTGGCGGTTTTATTCGGCATGAAAGGGGGCAACGAAATGGTGAAAACAAGCCTAAAACTATTAGATCGGGTGTCTAATTTTGAGAATCTGCTTCTAGCATTCAATTCTTGTGCAAGAGGCAAGCGCCAGTCAAAGGGCTTCCATGAATCTCTTTATTGTATAGGTGAGCGTTTACATCAAATCAGAAAGAGCCTTCTAAAGAATGAATTTTCGTGGCAGGAATATCGATCGTTTTATGTGCATGACCCTAAGAAGCGTTTGATTATGTCGGCGCCATTTATGGATCGGGTGGTTCACCATGCTATTCATCAGATCGTCGAGCCGATTATTGACCCTTTGTTGTCAGATTGCGTGTTTGCCTGCCGGCGTGGCAAGGGCAATCGCCGAGCCGCCCAAGATCTCTTTGCCGCACTCAAAAAGTTTGGCCCAAAAAGGTTTGCCATAAAGCTGGACGTGAGTAGCTATTTTCATTCTATTGATCACCGGACTCTGTTGCGGCAGTTATACGAGGTTCTTCCAGATGATTCGCTGGCGGAGTTGTTGGCCACGCTACTGGCGTCACACAAGGAATTTTCAAAAGATCGCCGAGGGATTCCGATTGGCAATCTTACAAGCCAACTCTTTGCTAATTTTTATTTGATGCCTGCTGATAGATCCGCCATTGATAGTTTGGGTATCGATTATTGGCGAGGCAAAGACTACTTAAAACACGAGCAGACCTATTATGTTCGTTACATGGACGATGCTGTATTTTTGGGTTCGTGCAAAGCAAGAGTGTTAGATGCGGCTGAAAAATATATCGATGTCGCTGAGGGGATGCTAGGGTTAAAGATTCCAATAAGCAAAAGGATGCCTCTAGGAAGCGATTCCATACCCTTTCTTGGGTATTTACTCGGTCATGATGGAGCCTCACCTTTGCGGCGAAATGTGAAGCGGTTTAAGAAAAAGATCACAGGTTTGGAAAAAGGAGGATTGAGGCCAAGCTATCGAGCACAGGTTGAGATGTCATATGGCGCTTGGTCGAAGTTGAATTGAGGCTGAGGTCCCTGGGCATGTGGTTCAATGGTGCTCCGCGGGCGCCGTTCTTCGCGGTGGCAACTGGAACAATGGAACCAATTCGGGCGTGTTCAACGCGAACTTGAACAATGGGCCGGCGAACTCGAACAACAACATCGGGTTCCGCTGCCGGTTTTCGCCGCCCGGCCTGGCAGACTTGGGGAAAATGGGAATCAGCGTGCAAGAAGTCGATAGCAATTTTTGGTATTGGCCACGCCAAAGAGGTGTGATCTTGGCGGTCCACCTCACCCCAAGGCACTTCGGGGCCTTGGCCTGGGCTGACCCTGGGGGTTTGCGCCCCCAGGGGGTCCGAATCATGCGACAATTTGACAATATTTGACTCGTGCTTTGTTTGAAAACAAATCAACGTTTCCCGCCATTCCACTGACAAAATCAACCGAAGCCTAAATTTTAAAGATCGCCGCCCTTAAGAACAGTGATAATGGACTTTGCCGCCGTCTTAAACGACTCAAAAACTCCCTTTCCCTCACGGGCAGAGGCTTCAAAGTCGGGGGCGTTGTATTTATTTAAAGACTTTCTCAGCTCAGCAATGGGCAGAGCATTAGGCAAATCTCGTTTGTTGTACTGAATAACTAACGGGATTTCGTTGATGTCGTAACCTTGTTGTTCAAGATTCTTTTCAAGGTTCTTTAATGACTGGATGTTTTCTTCCATGCGCTCGGCTTGGGAATCAGCCACGAAGATGACGCCATCAAGGCCTTTTAATATGAGCTTTCGGCTGGCGTCGTAAACCACCTGACCCGGGACCGTATATAAGTGAAATCGAGTTTTGAATCCGCGAATATCGCCCACGTTCAGCGGCAGAAAATCAAAAAAGATAGTTCGCTCTACATCTGTGGGAAGTTCAACAAGGTCTGATTTATCTTGTTCAGTGGTTTTATGGTAAACCCACTGAAGATTGGTCGTTTTTCCACCAAGAGATGGTCCGTAGTACACCAGTTTGCAATGAATCTCTTTGGCATTGTAATTGATAAACGACATTAAATCTGAATCCTATTTTCTAGGGCCCGCCCCAAGGTTCTGTTGTCAATATAGTCTATATCACCGCCAATGGGAACACCATGGGCGATGCGGGTGACTTTAATCCCCATCTCTCTTAGTACTTTAGCAAGATATAGCACGGTGGTGTCACCCTCTAAATCAGCATCGAGAGCTAAAATCACTTCTCGAATGGCAGGGCGATCTCCAGCAAGCCCCTCTTTAATGCGATCAAGTAAAGGCACAATTTTAAGATCACTTGGTGTGATGCCATCAAGTGGAGAAAGCGCTCCATGCAAGACATGATAGCGGCCCCTAAAAGCGCCAGAAGCGTCTATGCGAGCGATATCCGATGGTTCTTCCACCACGCACAATAAATCATCGTTGCGATGAACATCGGTGCAGTAATGGCAAAGACCACTTTCTTCTGTATAAGAAAAACAACTGGGGCATTCGTGCACACGATCTCTAACTTGCTGCAGCGCTTCTGAAAGCTCGCCAATAAAGTCGTCTTTTTTTTGCAAAATAAAATACGACAGCCGCTGCGCTGTTTTTGGCCCAATACCTGGCAGTTTATTGAGCTCATGCACTAACTTTTCAAGAGAAGGCACATGTAAAATCATGGATTAAAACATTCCGGGCAAGCCCACGCCGCCGGTGATTTTACTCATTTCTTTGTCAGAGGTTTCTTTGGCCACAGAAAGGGCATCATTCGTGGCTGTCATAATAAGGTCTTGCAACATCTCCACATCGCCAGCTTCAAGAACATCCGGCTGAATCGTTACGGCGGTCAGTTTATTTTGGCCAGAAACCTTAATGGTTACGGCGCCACCGCCAGAGGTGCCTTCGAACTCACGTGTGGCCAGTTCTTCTTGCAACTTCTTCATTTTATTTTGCATCTGATTGGCCTGTCTCATCAACTGTTGCATGCCGCCGCCAAAACCCTTCATGATAGCTCCTTAATGGCTTGAATTTCTGATTTAAAAATACTTTGCACTGATTTTACAAAAGGGTGGCTTTCCACTTGTCGCCGCACCTCTTGTTGTCGTTCTTCTTCTTGTCGTTGCGCTATGGCATTTGGTGTGAATTGCTTTTCTTCTTCTCGCCCCAGTTGCACCTCCACACTGTGACCGGGCCCCCAAAAGGTAGATAGGTAGTTTCTAAGTTTCAACAGATTTTCTTTTTCATTGAGCTGTTCAAAGATGAACTTCATTTTTGGGGGAATGCCAATGGTGAGCTTTTGTTTTTCGTAACCGACAAAATAAGCATGCTCAAGTTTTGCGCCTATAATGCCATTGGTGTTTTTAATTTGCTTTACAAGATGGAGCCACTCCTCTTGAGGTTGTGCGGGCCCCTGCGGCGTGCTTGCAACATCACTGATAGCGGGAGGAGAGGCGTCTTCTGGCATTGCAGGCGGGGTCACCGCCTCACGAGGGGCCGTGGGCCCAGTGTTTGTTTTTACTGTCGAGGTGGTGGCCGATTTTGTCAATGTCACCGAAGCTGTTGACGGTGAACTTGTGTTCACTGGCGGAGCCGGGTTGACCACTAAATTTTTTAAACTCGCAATGCGGGGAGCTTCTGCCATACGCAAAAGAAGCATTTCTAAGACCACGCGCGGTTCTTGCGAGCGTGGGATGTCGTTGGCTCCCTTTAGGGCCATATCAAACAGCAAATGCACATCTTCATTTGATAACTCAGCACTAAGTTCTTTAAGCCGCTCAATTTCAGCCTCAGAGAGGTCAATCAGTTGGGCACTTTGTTCGGGTGCAATTTTGACCATCAAAAGATGGCGAAGCTCTTCAAGCAGATCTTGCATGTAAATTTTCGGATCATACCCAGCAGCAAAAATATCTTGAATCACCGCAACCACAGAGGTGACATCTCGATCAACGAGCCCTTGTATTGTTTTAATAAGAAGTTGTCTGTCTGTCAGGCCAAGAACATCTACAACTTTTTGTAAAGTGATGGCGCCTTCAGAAAAAGTAATTACTTGATCAAGCAGGCTTTGGCTGTCACGCATAGAGCCGTCGCCTTGTCGGGCCACCATCCAAAGGGCTTCTTCGTCGGCCGTGATATTTTCACTTTCACAAATTGTCTTTAAGTGCTCTGCAATGGAGCGAATAGATATGCGACGAAAATCAAAGCGCTGACAGCGAGACAAAATAGTGTTGGGTATTTTGTGCACTTCTGTGGTGGCCATGACAAAAATCACATGCTCCGGGGGTTCTTCTAATGTTTTAAGAAGAGCATTAAAGGCACTGGTCGAGAGCATATGCACTTCGTCGATAATATAAACTTTGTAGCGCCCGGATGAGGGCATATAGCTTACGGTATCGCGCAGTTCTCGAATGGCATCCACGCCATTGTTGCTGGCACCATCCACTTCAATCACGTCTATACTGCGGCCGTTAGAAATATCTAAACACTCACTGCACTGACCACAGGGCACAAAGTCTTTAGCCTCAGGGCACCGAAGCGACATGGCAAGAATACGAGCGGATGATGTTTTACCTGTACCCCGTGGGCCGGTAAAAAGCAGAGCATGGGGGAGGCGATTGTTGCGAAGGGCGTTGGTCAACGTTTGACTGATGTGAGATTGTCCCACAACATCAGCAAAAGATTTTGGGCGCCACTTACGGGCAATGACCTGGTACGACACCTTTTATACTCCCATAAAAAAGTGGCCAGGCACCCCGTATCACATAGAGCTCAAGTTACCGTTGCTTCCTTCCGGACCTGGCGGGATTGGCTCGGGCTGCTATTGTACGGGACCCGGCCCCAAGAGGCCAAAGTATAATAATGACCTCATGAGCGCCACCATAAGTTGTACAAAATTGTCCGTAAAGCCTTAAATGCGGCGCATAATGTCGCCATTATCCTAAGGGGTGGCCTCCAGATGGGCGCTTTCTGAGAATACGAGTTGCCTAAAAGGGGTGGTAAAAAGTAGCGTCTGTGTTTCTTAAGAACACATTCAAATTCAAAGCCGAGTGGGGGGATCCATGGGGTTATGTCGGTTTTTGCTATTTATTGCTTTGGGGTTTACAGGATTTTTTGCTCAGGCCAACGAGCCTCTTACCGACCTTCGATCTCTAGGTGAGCGGCTTTTTTTTGATACGCGACTCTCAGGTAACAACGCCATGGCCTGCGCCACTTGTCATCAGCAACGGTATTCATGGACAGAGCCTTTGCCTCTGGGGTTTGGTTCGGGCCGCAACCAACTTCCAAGGCGAACGCCCACTCTTTGGGGAGCCGCCTGGCAGCAGACATTTTTTTGGGATGGAAGAGCCAGCACACTGGAAGAACAGGCCAAGGGACCCATCACCAGTGCTGGTGAAATGAACCAAAATTTAGATGAACTTCTAGTGGAGCTCGATGAAGATCCCACTTATCAAGACGCTTTTGCACATCTTTTTAATGATCCCAATAAAGGTATTACAGCAAACAAAATTTTTAAGGCTCTAGCGGCTTTTCAGCGCACCCTTGTACCTGAAGAGACACCTTACGAGAGGTGGCTTGCCGGAGATGACGGTGCGATCAATCACATGGCGCAAATGGGCTTTCGGATGTTTCAAAGTCCGAACTTTAAATGTGCAAAATGTCATTCTATAGGCCAAAGATTTCCAGCAGGTAAAAACAGGTTTTTAACGTCTTTTTCAGACGGAGATTTTCACGACATTGGCTTGCCTCTCAGAGAGGGCAATCCCGATAGGGGCCGGTGGACTCAGCTCACAGAAAAAGAAAAAGCAGATCCTGTAAATATAACCTATCAGTTTGCATTTAAAACCCCCACTCTTTGGGATGTGGCCTGTCGGGCCCCATATATGCATGACGGCTCACTGGCCACCCTTGATGATGTAATGGATCATTACAGCCGGGGAGGCTCTGTTTTAGATGACGAAGGCCAAGTGGTCAGGCGCCCATCTCACGCAAGAGATGTGCGGCCACTTAATCTAAATCAACATCAAAAACAGGTGATGATTGAGTTTTTAAAGACCTTGTCGCCAAAACCTTGCGGTGAGTAGTCTGGGCGGCGTTATCGCTATGAGCCTTTACAAAACACTGAATCTAAAAATACTTTAGCGCTAGGGTCTTCAAGAGCCGGGCTAATGTATTGTGGAGTTTAGATGCCGTTAATGGGGTAGGCATACATTTGTACCCCGGTCACGGTGCCGTCTTGAAAAGTACAAGTGCCGTTGCTGAGATAGTCGCCATGTCCCTGATAAACCCCATAGTTAGGTGAGTAAATACAAGCTTCATTAGTTTCGCAAAGGCCGTTGTCATTGCCGAGACTGTCGTCAATGATCTCTGTGGCATTGATCAAAAATGTTCTCGTCGCGGGATCAGTAAAAGTTCGATTACCATCTACAGCCGGAGGGCAGGGGGCGCCTGCGACAAAGGCTGCATTTTGTGATGAACCATTGTTTGTTGTGTTACGAAGAACAAGATCAGATGCCTTAAGACTCCAGTCAAAAATAGCACACGTCTCGCCGGTGGTACATGGGCCAGAGTTTACAGAATCACCCCATGTCCGATACCAACTATCAAACTCAGGCGCGGCCGTTATGTTGTCTCTTGCGAGCTGTCCAGAGGTGGCCTGTGGGTAATGGCTGTCGTCGACATTCATTCCAATAAAAGAATCCATAAGAGGGCCCACAGAAACATGATTAGCGGTGCTGGTGCCTGAGTTGGCGCAAGTGGCATCAGCAAGTCCGGCATTAACGCCGGGAGCGGCACCGCCGGTGCCCCACAAACAGCTAGCACCAGATCCTAAGAGTAAGTTGTCAAAGAATGTGACGTCGCGAGCTCCGGCAAAGATGTAGTATTGTCCGTCAAATGCGATTTGGCCGAGGCGAGTGTTATTGTGATTGGTATGAAACAGTTCAATGCCCCCACTGTTAGGGAGTATCACATTAACCATTGAGTTTTGATACCCCTGATGCATCCTTATATTACTGACACTGGTGTTTGCGATCACCAAATTGATCCCAACAAAACCAAAAGCGCCTGCACCGAAATAAAAATCCAAGCAATTTGCAACGATGGCGTTGGTGATAGTCATGTACGCACCTAAATAATACATGCAATGGTTTCCGACATTTTGGATTTTCAAGTCATTAAACGATATCGGCGGTATTGACGACGAAGTAATATCGATGCCGGACCCAGCGCCGTAGGACAGGTCAACGTTTGAAAATTGGGTACCGTCACCGCCAGAAATGCTAATATGAGCGAGTGAGGCATTATAACTCTTAATGTTGTGAAATCGAGAATAGTCAGCAGTCCCCCAAAAAAAGTCTGATACGTATAGACCGTAGGCCGTGTTTGATATAGTGATATCCTCGGCCACTGAATATTCCGGCGTAAAGAATAAACCACGGTCAGCCACAGTATCAACTACAATACCCTTGGCAAAAATAGAGGCGGAGTTGGTAACTTGAATGCCATGATTAGTGGTAATATTAGTCACGGTGACATTTCTCAAGTTGGATAGTTTTATTGAGTCAAAATTTAAAGCCGTATCATCAGACGATCCATAATCACCTTCAATCCATAAAAAAGCTCGATTGTTGCCAGACAGTATGTTTGTAGCTCCTGCGCTGAGTTGGGCCTGATCTAAGGTCACCACAGCCACTTTGTCAGCGGTAATAGCATGACCCGTATCGGCTCGTGATGTCTCGAGTACATAAACTGTGCTGGCCTGGTCGAGATCGGCGTTGCCGGTCGGAAGAGCCGTCACCGTATTAGTCCACCAAGTTTCAAGGGAGGAAGAAAACACAGGCACTTGATTTTGAGTGACAATGACACGAAGGGGTCGAAATCCCGAGGCGGTCACAAGATCACGCAAGCCCTTACCTTCCTTCAGGCCCGAGGTATATAATGTGACCGGCGAAGTAGATTCATCACAAATCCAATTAAAGGCATTCGCAGAGTCCTCAATGGTATACCCAGAACAAGATGAACCCAGGTCACTGGACGTGAATTTACGAATTTCAGCTCCATGAATACAGAGCGCCGAAAGATAATCACCAGACTCCGTGCCATCACATGGAGTGTTGTCCGCATCATAGAGATCACTTCCGTTGTTTCGAACAAAATCATTCCAGTTGCTGTTGCCCACATAGACAATGTTGTTGTTGAGCGCCGGCAAAGTAGTTACTGACTGATTGCCACGGACGTCCATTCCTACAGGACAAACAGCAAAAGCATATTCAACTTTTGCTGAAAGTCCTCCGATGGTGGCACTATTTGAAGAAAATGGACTGCCAGCAGCCAATGTGCCTTGTCCACATTCCGGAGCAGTTGCCGACCCTGACGCATAATAAACATTGTACCCAGAAACATTTGTTTGAGCTGTCCAACTCATTTGCACTTCGTCATTGAGTGCGGATGAGATTTGCACATCAAGGGTCACACCAGGTCCAGAAGATCGAATGGCCCCTTTGATTCTGTTGTCACCGAGTTGGCACCCAGCAGTTGCTAGCAGACTCAGCACCACGCAGGTCCAGAGGGCCCTCGCTGACAAAAACTTAGGTCGGTTGCAGATGAGAATCAAATGCTTTACCCCTGTTACAGTTCTCTTTTGTTTCTTAACTCCGGTAATTCGCCCGGAACCTCTTTCCACACGGTATCAAAGTCCCATGAATCCAGAGGAGCGTTGGTTTTATCAAAAAAATATTGAGGCTGGGTGGGTCCATCAATGCCCGTGCCGTAAGTGTTACAAGAACCCGCGGTGTCCAGGCAGGTTCGAGAAGTGTCAAAAAAACTATTAACAGTATTTGTTGCTGGCGATACTCCCCCGCCAGCTATGGGCCCAACCCCCGACGTACCTTGAATTTGTACTAACGAAAAACTATCATGAACCGACCACCCGATAAGCCCGATACCAACTATTCCGCCGGACATTCCACTGGAAGTAATTGTGCCCGTCGAGTAGCTGCGATGGATCGGACTAGCCCCAAGTCCTCCAAAATCACCAGCTAAGCCGCCATGGTCAGAACCCGTGGCCTCAATTTGAACATTCGAATAGCAGTCATTTATAGAGCTGCCCGCCTGCCCCCTCCCGATTAGACCGCCAATAAAGTCTTGATTCGCGCCAGTGCCGCCCACGAATCCACTAACAGAAGACCGATTGATCGTAGAAGAAAAATTAGAGTAGGCCACGAGCCCCCCGACATTTTGACTGCCTTTTATATTTACGTTCTCCAAATGAAGATCATTAATCTCTGCATTGGATGTGATGTATCCAAAAAGCCCAACGTAAGTTGTAGCGCTCTCAATTGAGAGGTTCAAAATACTAAAACCTTGACCATGTAGCTTTGTAGCTGCTTGAACTGTACTATTTCCAACGGGCGTATAGTCGTTACCAGTCCAGTGAGAAAAGTTCATGTGATTTTGTAGTTTAATGTGAGTCGAGCTCCAGCCAGGCTGTTGCGTAAATAGGTACCACTGACCCACAGAACAAATAGAATAAGCTGTAGGTTCTGTTAACCCGTTAATGCCAGCCTCGCCGGAGTTGGCATATGGAGTATTTGTAGATCGAGCATTTTCCCAGCAGTAGGTCGAAGAGGTGGGGCCGCCGAGGGCTGAAAACACGGGGGGGCCGTTTGTGTACTCTTGCCATAAGTCATCAGTACCAAAAACGGATTCTCCCTCAAAGTCCCATGCATTCATGGGACTATTGGTTTTGTCAAAAAAGTACCCTGGTTGAACCGAAGTATCTATACCATAGGTCGTATTGCCTTGTGGCCCACTACCCACAAACGTGCATGACCCAGCTCCAGCGTTTGTACACGAGGACTGGGTATCAAAAAACACCAAATTTGTTAGGCCTCCATTTATAAGTCCTATGGTAGGGGTGACCGCAGAGCTGCTTGTTTCCACTAGAATGTTCATTATAGAAAAAGATTGATTCAGTCGTGCTCCGTCGAGTTCGCCCACAATTCCACCGACATCACCAGTACCGCTAGTTTCAGATTGGATGCTTCCTATGGCAAGGCAATTATCAATGTTGGCAGAGGCGTATCCCACAAGGCCACCCACGGGAAAGGTGGGTAATATTACAAAGACGTCTGCATGAGCTGAGCAGTCTTTAATTGTGCCGCCCCCGGTATGCCTTCCAACGAGCCCGCCAATGTTGCCTGAGCCACCGCGAACAACACCGTGAACAGACACTTGGCGGATTGTAGTTACGTTTCCGCTTTGTCCGACAAGAAGACCTACGTTGTTTGCCCCCTTTACAGAGGCGTTCACCAAATGCAACTTTTGTATATATGCGTTGTCAGTTCGCCCGAATAAGCCGGCATTGTCTCCACCAATAAACACAGAAAGGTTTTTGATTACATGGTTGCGTCCATTAAACTGGCCGGTAAACGGAGTGAACAAGTCACCAATAATATTAAAGTCAGCGCCACTGATCGTTTTCATGTTGATGTCGGCTCTTAACTCAAAAAATTTGTCGTAGTCTGTTGAGTTTGTGCCAACGGCATTGAGTTGAGTAGCTGTACATATGCCAAATGCTGTACTTGAGTCGAGTCCCGTACCTCCGGCCTCTCCTGAGTTGGCATATGGACTGTTGTTGGTGCGGGAAGGGCTACAGTAGGTTGGCGTCGCCTCTGCTGCTGTGCCGCCAGAGGAATCGAAAACACCATCGGCATTTACGGAGCAAACGAGAAATGAATAAGTACTGTCTTCAACAAGACCAGTCACCTGATAACTTGTTCCGGTTATTTGTGAACTCAATACCAAAGTGCCTGATTCACAATCGGCCGGTGGAGTATTTCCAATTTGATAAGCGATGATATAATCGTCGGCACCTTGTGCAGGGGCCCAACTTAGAGTAATTGCGGATTCATTGTCCACAGTAGCCGTGATCCAGGCGGGTGACGCAGGCAAAGGTAGGTCGGTGGTTGAGCCGATGCTTTTATAGCGGCCACTGATTCGATTATCGCCAAGCTGACAGGACGAAAGCAAGAAACTAACGGAAACTAGTGCCAGCGCCATGCCTACCAGGCGAGCACCAGTGGGTCTGTAGCGTAAAACTTTTTTTGATCGATTTCTTAAAACCAAAACGTCTCCCCTCAAAAAAACGCCCTACAAATAATATACTTTTGTCGCCGCGATATCGCTAGTGATTTTGACTTTCCAGTGTCAGCAGCAAACTAGCTAAACTCCAGGGTTTAGCACTACAGGGATTCTCCGACTAAGGGCAGCTACCGGCACCACAGCTCACATATGAAATGCTGCCCCCATTCAGGTTGACGCTGCTCGTACCATAGAGGCTAAGTGAATTGATATTTGAGGCACTAAAACCCATGAGGTCAAAAATACCAGACTGAAGGGTCAAACTAGAGCTATTGAAGCTAAGATGAGTGCCTGCCTGCACGGTGCCGGATGAGTTAATTGCAAAAGGTCCAGGCATAATGCCACCATTGAGGCGAAATACTTGATTCGAGCCGGTCAGATTGATCAACGTAGAGCCATTTCTGGCGGTGTCATAAATATCCACATCGCCTTCAACATTGATTGTAGAGCCATAAAGGTAAATTTTTGATGCTGATCCGGCAGAACCATAGGCGAAGTTACCAAGAACATTCAGTTCATCGCCAGACTGAAGGGTCCAAGAGCTGGAGTTTGCGTGATACCCATCAGCTGTAATAATTAAATTGTTGAGATCAAGGCTGCCGTCCACGTCTATGCTGCTACTTGAAGCACAATAGCTGGTGTACGAACGAATTCGTAGGGTGCCGTTATTATGCTGAAACTGCGCGGAAGGCGACACCGTAAAACTAGAGTTTCGACAAAATCCACCCACCGTAAGCGTACCAGTGGGCGCAACAAAAGTACCGCTTGAAACCACAAGCCCTTCGGCTTCAACGCTACTCGTGCCGGCAGCCGGACTAAGTGTGCCTGAGGGCTTATTGACGATCACAAAGGGGGCACGAGCCCCTAAAGCCGAATACTCTTGGTTGGCGGCCCCAATAAACTCAATTTGACCATTGCCGCCACTGCTATACTCCATATGAAAGTCTTTTTGAATTTTTATGCGACCGGTTTTTAAGCCGGCATTTGAACCAGCGTCTGACCCAAGTTGCTGATAGGAATTTACCACGTTTAACGGCTGCCCTAGAATGTCTAGATTAAGCGTGTACGAGTAGTGGCCGTTTGTTCGAAAGATAACGTTATAAAATGAAGTTTCTTGGCCTAGATTCACTTTAATCTCAGCGCCACAGTAGTTGGCATATACATAAAACTCGACAAGGCTGTTGTTGTGGTTAAAACTTGCGCCATTTTCCACATTGAAGTTCGAAGTTTTGCACGAAGAGTATTGAAATAAACGGTGAGTCGTGGATTGAAACTGGGCATCTCCTCCCAATATAAAGTTACCGTTAATTCGAATTTCCGAGTCGCCACCCACAAAACTTCCGCTCTTTTGAGAATACGAAGTGGCAGTGATGGTTCGGCCCGAATTTTGAGTGATTTGCCCTTCATAGTCAGCGAGCACTTGAATGCTTGTCACATCAACTGATTCATCAACTTGAATATCACAGTTATTTTCACAAATTGAAAAGATATAGACATCGCTGCTACTGTTTGGCTTCACCCCACCAGTACAGGCCCCTGCAACAACAGAGCCGCACCAGTTTTCAGTGTCAGACCAAACCCCTGAGCCCGCAGCGCCCGTCCATGTCAACGGGCTTGCCACATAAAATAGAATCTCTCCATTTGCTGTTTCACCTTTGCCATCGTTAACTACAAAAGTGATAGCGTCGGGGCCCACGTAACTGGCATCAGGAATGTATTTGTAGACATTGTTACCCTGATCCACAAATTGCCCGTGGCTCGGAGCGTTTACAGTTTCAACCACCACTGTGTCACCGTTGGGATCTGAGGCATTAACCAACAAGTTGATATCCTGCCCGAGAGAATTCACTTCCACGATGGCTTTTTGATTGCCGGCAGTAGGTGGCGAATTTACGTTCACAGTGACTTGAATGATCTGAGTGTGGCCTTGATAGCTCACAGATATTTGCCCTGATCCAGATTGGGAGGCTGTAAACACGGCGCTCTTGCCGCCACTTTGAATATTTAAGTTACCGATACTGCCATCAAGTATCCACGAGACGGGCACGTTTATTTTCTCATCAGGAGCGGATTGATAAAATGCGTAGATTTCTAAATTTTCAAATAAATCGAGGTCAAAGTTTGAAAGATTTGAGCCTGAGCCGTCGGATGATAAAGAAATGGTGAGGGGTTCGGCAGGCGCCTGTGGAGCATCAGGGACGTCACCCGGCAAGGAAGATGGATTTTTAGAAAAGTCTCCAGTGAGCTTGGTTTCAAGCTTGCAACCGACTAAAAATAAAAAAACTAACATTGCGATCGAAAAACGTACAGCAACTCGCATTTGTTAAACCCCTCTTAAATGGTGAATTCCCTATTCTCCATTCAGCTCCACTTAAAATGATAGCAGAGTTGGTCTGAAGGTCCTAATTAAACCAGTGCATTGTCTCAAGATGATTCAAAACATGTTTGAATAGCCAGTTGCTGTGCAAAAATAGTGGCGTGGGTGAAGCCAAGTCTTCAGCCAAAACCTTAGCCAGACTCACCTATTGTCGTCGTAACTCTGCTTTGACAAGGTAATTTAGAGGTCGTGAACGCATCTAAAGCCTTGCTGATTCCAAGATACAGTGGGCAAATTTTCCTGCCAAGCCGAAAAAATACCGATACGATTTTCCCACTGCAATGTCTCCGAAAAATGGCCGCCTCGGTAAATGCCTCGTCCTGAAGTTGCTGAATCGGCCTTATTCAAGATACCCAGTCCTAAATCATCAAGGTCTGTTGCGCCGTAGGTTGCTAAATGAAGTGGTAAAAATCCATTTTCATCTAGCAGGTCCATGGTTGCATAGGTGTCAAGGGAGTTTTGTTCGTTGAGTTGATAATACTGGGCCCAAGGGGCACCACAACAATTGGAACTTATGAGGCCACCAGCACCATCAATGTCAACCCATGAATTCATGTTACCGGCAAGGTCCCAAATGATTTCACCATTCGACAGGGTATGGGTGCGCTTTTGCCAATAGTCGTTATCTAATGGGTTTAAGCAGTTTGGATTGTTTGTTCCGAAACAGGCGTCGTTATCATCTGTTGAGGCGGCTAAAAAATCTTGGCCGGCATTGGCCCAACCATCACTATGGCCAGTATTTAAGTGGCCGTTTCCAATGGCGCCGCCAGACCAGTTGCTTGGCACCGACTCAATGTTTCGAGCGACCGTCATCCATTCGGCATTGGTTACTAAATGGTATTCGCTGCCGAGGCTTGCGCACTCAGAAATTGACGTGGCTAAATTCATGGCGCCCCAGGGTAAATCTTGCGCCCGGGATTGGGGCGTGTGGGTGCTTGCTGCAGCTACGCCCAAGGCTTTGCCATCTACGGGCGAACTGTCGGCATCCAAAACGGCTTTCATTTCATACTTAGAGAGGCAAAAATCAGAAGATCGGGAGCCTAAAGCAGCGTCTCCAGGCACCAACACGTAACCCGGGTTGCAATCGCTGGCCGGGGCGCCCCCTCCACCTTCGTTACCGCCATTGTTGTCGGGCCCACCGCCGCCGGCGCTATTGTCAGAAACGGTGCCATTTAATGAACTACCAAGTTTACAACCAATACTTGTCAAAAATACTGATGCGACTATTAAAATCCTCAATAAAAACACACTCGACTCCTTTCGGTCACGGTCTGGCGTTAACTTAATTTTACCACTGGCCGAGCCAACAAAAAATAAATTGTTGAACGGTGTCTTATAATGAGATGTAAGTACGGGTTCTTTTTTGAGATCGTCAGTTAGATAGAATAGTTCACGATCAAAATTCGGCTAGCGAACTTTTATAAACTTCAAAGCCCCCAAGCGATCTTTTCAAGCGCTTCGGTCTCTTCCGCCCAGTAATTGAAATCTTTAAACTGTGGAAAAAGCTGTGGGAACGTGGGATCTTGCCAGCGGCTGGCAATCCAAGCGGCATAGCGAACAATGCGAAGCCCTCTTAGGGGCTCAAATAAACGTGTTTGACGGAAGTCGAATTCTCTAAGTTCTTCATAGCCTGACAAAATTTCTTCTTGCTCGACCTTTGAATCCTCACCGCCAGTAAACAGCATCCAAAAATCTTGTGCTGGAGGTCCCATGCAAAAATCATCGAAATCCACAAAGAAAAACACAGGCTTTTCCCCGGCGGCATCGCTGTGTAGCAGATTGCCTCTATGGCAGTCGCCGTGGATTCTTATAAACTCATTTTCATCTATTGCGCTTTCAAGATATTCAAATATTTCAGTGGCGGCCTCTTCATACCGTTGCCAGACTTCGGGGCTGACCCAGTCTTCTAAAAAATCAAGAGCCGGCCATCCCGCTGTATCTGTATTGAGATAGGGGCGGTGTTTTGCTGATTGCCGTGCGCCTACGTTGTGAAGCTGGGCTAGAGATCGACCAATAGCGTGGTAGTCTTCAATAAAAAGCTCTTCAGGCATGCGGCCAAAAAACTTCGGAAAAAGGCCAACAAACATTCCATGGTATTCAGAAAGCGTAGAGCCGTTTTTTTGCTGAAGAGGGGCCACCGTGGGCAATCCAGCCTGTTTGAGTTCTAAAAGAAATTGGTGTTCTTCAAGAATAGCCTCTTTTGACCACCGGCCGGGTCGATAAAATTTTGCTATTACGCGGTCTCGTAATTCTTCAGAACTGGTGCCAGGCTCAAGACGTAAATCAAACACCCTGTTCTCAAAGGAGTTCAGCTGCATATATTCACCCGTGGGGGAAAACCCCGCGGCATCAAGGGCCTGCATCACCTCATTGGGATCAAGCTCGTAGAATTTCTTTGGGTTTTTAACAGCCAACTCAAACATGGCCCCAATCTATCGAACAAATCAAATAGACACAAATACTCTATGGGTATTGCCTGAGAGCCCCATCTAGTGGGATTATTACCCTACATGGGTTTATTTTCTCAGGCCAACAGTAACAAGTTTGAGTTTCGAGGGTTTTCAGTGAGTGTGCTGAGGCGGCCCTATCAGCGCACCATCGGCGTTACGGTTAAACCCAGCGGACTGATAGCGGTCACAGCATCAAAGACGACTCCCCATCGACTGATTAACAATTTTCTTAAAAAATGCGAACCGTGGATAGAGAAGGTGCAGTGTGAATACTCAGATCTTCGAAAAAAATATCCCAAAAAACTGGGCCTACAAGGCGAGCCTTATTTATTTAAGGGCGAGGTGAAGCATTTGGACTTTGCGCCTTATTTAAAATCCAAAATGACCTTTCACGTGGGCGCAAATGGACTCAACTGCTATGTGGGGCAAGGCGATTGGTCAAACGCCTATTTGATTGTGCCACAGAGGCAGGTGATAAACCCCATTAGGCGGTTTTACAAAAACCAGGGTCGAAGATTTTTAACTGAATGGGTTGAGAGTTATTCCCAGCAGATGCAGCTTTATCCGAAAAAATTGTCGTTTCGTTCACAAAAAACCCGGTGGGGGAGTTGTTCAAGCTATGGATCCATCAGTTTGAACTGGCGCCTGATAGCGGCACCGGTGGAGGTGGCCCAATACGTGGTGATTCACGAGTTGGCCCACTTAAAATATCAAAATCACTCGCACCAGTTCTGGAATTTAGTGGAACAACACTGCCCACAGTGGCGTGTGCACCGTCGATGGTTGAGTGAAAACCAATATGAGTTTGACTTTCTGGCAGAGTCTTCTGAGTTGCATCCGGAGGACGGCTTTTAAAGTTGGTCCAACGTATTAAAATGATTGCCAATTTGTGAAATCCTAGCGATCCTAAAAGTCGTAGATTTTCGATGAGGTGCACACAGCTATGAATCACAACACATCAGAGATAAACTCACGCCAGATAAAACCCACAGCGCCAGCCTTGGGTGCGTACACGGACTATCGGCGTTTTTTAAAAGACTTCTACGAATTCAAACGCGCCTCAGACCCGCAATCCATCAGGCCTTATTCTTATGCCCATTTCAGTGCGGCGGCCGATATTAAATCACCCAATTATTTAAAGATGATCATCGAGGGCAAAAGAAATCTCTCAAAGTCTATGGTGGCAAAGTTTGCAAAGGCTCTGCAGCTCACTCGGGCTGAGACAGACGAGTTTGAGGTGTTGGTTCTCTACGGACAGGCCGCCGATGCCCTTGAAAAAAACCGTTACCTGAAAAGCCTTTCTGAGCTTCGGGTGAAGAGAAAGATCGAAAACGGTGAGCTTGACGGGCAGGCCTGGAGCAAGGTGCCCTCATGGGTGGCCTTTGCACTTCAAGCCTTAGCTGAGCAAAAGGGTGTGGAGTTCACTGCTCAAAACTTAAGGCAAATTCTTGGCGGTCGAGCCACGGTAGACGAAATCCAACGTACGCTTGATATGATGATCAAAAACGGAGACCTGGTTAGAGATCAAGAATCCGGCGTGATCAGTCGCGGGCTAAAGCCAGCCCAAAACACCGAGGAGCTTCCGCCAGCGGCCGTAAGAAAGCTGCAGGCCGAGCTGATCTACCTTGGTATGGAGTCGTTATTAGAGGGCCGGCCTGAGGAGCGCGAGTTTGGTTCTGTGACCTTGGCGCTCACGGAAGAAGAGTTTAAGCAGCTCAAGTTTGAGCTTCGCCACTTTAGAAAGCGCATCTACAAAGAGACACTGGTCAATAGAGAACAAAAACCAGGCGACCGAGTCTTTCAATTTAATATTCAGTTGTTTCCGATTTCAGAGGGATCTTAGGCCAAAACAAGAGACTTCAGTTCGGCCCTAGCGATGAACAGGAAGGAACTCATCATTCCAACGTTCTTTCTCGAGGGGGGGAGGGGGAAAGAGCCCACCGCTAGAGCCTTATGAAGCTTTCAGCATACGTTCCACTTCAGCCTACATTCAGCAATCTAAAGAAGGAGCAAGGTTTAGGCCAAAAGTTGGGCTGTGTCTAGAGTCATTTAATAAGTCTATACGTGAATTTTGAAAGACCTGAGTCCGCCAAAAGTGTCACTTTGGTGCGGATAATGTCATTGTTACAGGGTTAAGCGAGTGATTGATGGATTTTCTTAATACATTGATCACTGATCACCACAAGCCCAGCGTTTCGGGCTGTTTCTTCGGCGTCTGCATTTGTAACACCCTCTTGCAGCCAAAGCACCTTAGCCTTAAGGCGTATGGACTCGCTGGCCACCTTTGGTACGAACTCCGGTGCTCGAAACACATCCACAATTTCTAAGGGGCCGGGAACATCGGCTAACGTAGGATAGACGGCACAGCCTAAGATTTCGCTGCAGCCCGGGCGTACGCCCACTACCTGAAATCCCTGGTCAATCAGATAACGGGCCACCTTATGGCTATCCCGTTCCGGCTTCGGGCTGAGGCCGATAATGGCAATTTTCTTATAGGTGGCGAACAAATTTTTGTACTCTTCGGGTTTCACTGACAGCGCCTTTCAAAAATACAGTAACCAATGGCTATGTCTTACCAACCGGACAAGGGCAGGGCAATCTTCGAGGTCAAAGCTATAAAAAAAGAGGCAAAGGCTCCTAAAAAATAAACCTCACGGCGCCCCGGCTGGCCGCAGGGCCACCCGCGACATTTCAAGTTCTCGGTACACGTCAATGGGTGAGGTCAGTGTGTAGGCCAATAGTCGTTGCAAGAAAAACTCATAGAGCTCATAGGAGGCATCGTCGGCGAGCGAACGAAAGTAAGCCCGAGCCTCGTTTATCCCCACAGGTTGGGCTTTTAAAACCAAATAGGCATCATGGTAGCGTTTGGCCAAGGTGGCATAAGAAGAGGATCTTTTGTCCCGTCGTTCTACGAAAAACTTAGTGAAATATTGCAGGTCACCCTTTGAAGCCAACGCAGCAATGTAAAATCCGAGAGAATAGTGGCCATTGGGGCCAGTCAGAGACTCTTCGTGCGCCCCAAATGCCGCCAAGAGTTCTGCTATCATCACCTCAATTTCAGGAAAGCTCGTGGATCCATGCTTTTTGACTTTAGCGGCCTCCGAAAAATCCATTTCAAGCTGGCCCCAGTTTTCGAGGTCTTCCCCCAGGGTAGTTGCCGCCATTTTTATCATTTCCGGTACAATGGTGCGTCCAATCCACTGAGCAGATAGGCCAGAAGTCAGCATTTTTCTAAACTGTTCAGGAAAGCTATCTAAAAGGGCCCGAGTGTACCGGCCCTCAAGGCAAAATCGGCTGCACGAATCAAGTGAGCCAATTTCTGAGGAAGTTTTTAATAAGTTAGAAAATAGTACATTGCTGTTTTGAGCAATGAACTTTTGCACCAGATCCTCTTTAGATACCGGAAACTGAATCACAGACCGGCAAGATTGATCAGGCCCCCCCTGAGAGAAGCTGAGCGGCGAAAAAGCCAAAAATCCAAAGAAAAACGAGAAGGCCAAGGTCAATGGGTGACGAAAACTCACAAACGTACTCCTAAATCTGGGGGCAGAGCTCAAACTAACAGCAACTTCTATGCCCAAATGTAGCTGAATCTTGACAGAACTCCCTCAGAGACCCATGTTTAGTACTGAATAAAGTTCTTTGAAATTATGGGGGCGACATGGCTTCGACGTGGGTCGTGAAGCTTAAGGAGCATGCCGGGGCGCTCGTGGACCTCGATAAAAACGAGCATTATGTAGTTGGCACTACTGAAATGCCTCTTGCTGCCTAATTAGTGCAGCTTGCGCCGACTAAGTAAGGGGTGACGTTACTTAGAAGGTGTCATTATAGTCACCTCGATGAGATGTTGTTTTCTCCAGAGCATCTCGTTTAAAAAAGCTGGGGGAAGGTCAATCCGAAGTTTGTTTGTGGACGCCAGATTGATCTAAATAAAACACAAACTAAGCATGTAGCCGCCTTAATGTGAATCACTTGCGGACGCGGGTTCGATTCCCGCCGCCTCCACCAAATTTTTCAACTGGTAAGTCCCCCGAAACGGGGGAAAACCTAAACCCTTTAAACCATGAACTAAAACAGGAGGCCCGCAGACGCGAGTTCACCTGGGGATCGTTAGTCGAAATTAGCGAATGTTAATCGGCTTAGCCCCACATTTGCCCCATTCTTGCCCCACGTTTTTTGAGCGAGTTTTTGTAAAACTACATGCTTAGAAAATTCAAAGTAGGAGCAAGAAAACCAAGTCAGTTTTCAAACAGTTAGAGTTCCATGCCTATGTGAAATGTGCCTACACACATAGAAAGGAACTACTATGTCTAAGAAAAGCGGTCAAAAACACAAAACCAAAGAGAGTCGTACACTCCAATTTCTGCGCCAGCAGGCTGGGCTGAGCACCCGAGGTGCAGCCAAAGCCTCTGGCCTGAAAGATGGGATCATCAACCATCTGGAGCACGGGCGGGTTCGTGTGCATCCTCATCATTTGGAGGCATTGCTCCCAGCATATGGAGCCACACGAAAAACCTATGAGATGTTCGCCTCTGGCAAGGTGCCCTTGCCTCAAGATTTGAGGAAGGAGTGCCTGGAAATCGTCCAAGAGATGTCTCCGGAGCAATTGCAAACAGCTCATCCGGTACTTCAATCACTTTCAAAGAATAACTAGGAGGTCTGCCATGATTACACTATTACTACGATTAATGCTCATCGCTGCTCTTTTGCAGTTTGGAATTTCACTGTCTGAATCCGAGTTCTGCTGGTCGCGTCAATGCGTCCAGCAGATCGAAAAACATTCGAGGGATGTTTTGAAGATCGACTGGAAACCAATTGTTGTGTTTCCAGAGGAGGCGAAGAGGTTTAGGTAGTTGTTGAAATTCTGTATTTTTGTTCCCGATTTTTGAAGGCGGTGGCCCCGCCTTCTAAGATGTCACAGACATCTTCTCTAATGCCAACATTAGATGGATCTACTACTTTGCTGTTTTCAAGAGAGCCAGACATATAGGAGACCTTTTCACCTTCATTCGCGGCCACAATTACTTGCTCTGCATCCGCATTTACCACTAAGTTTGCGTTGTGAGTAACCACAATAACCTGCCGAAAATTCTTAATTGTACGAAACAAAGGAACCAATTCGTGCATGATAAATTTATTGTCAAGGTCATCTTCTGGTTGATCAAAGACAAAAGGCTGACCAAATGTATCGGTTGCCAGCTTCAAGCAAACAAACAAAGTTCCGCGTTGTCCTACAGAAAGCTGACTAGGCTTTTTGTTTTTGTATTTCAATTCGCAAATTACCTTTAGGTACTTATACACTTGGGAGCTTTCGAATAGTGCATTTAAAAGTGTTTTTTCACCGTCTTTTACAAAATACTCTTCATCTAGAATCTCGGAGAGGCTCATTCTCTTTTCGCCTACATCAAATATTTTTTCTCCTTCAAGAAGTCGAAAATAGTCATCCTTGTTGGAAACGCCAATAAAGTTTCGGACACGCTGCTCTAGAGAAATATCTTTAGTGGCTCTAAATTTACTTTTATTTATTGATGGGTCAACTGCCTTATAAAAAGCATCAATATCAAACCAAATTAGTCCATTCACATCTATCCCATCTGTAAGCTTAGCGCTCAAGTCTTGCTGCTTTTGACTCCATCCCTCTTTGCCATTCCGCAAACTTTCCCAACTCGCTCCCAGCTGTGAAATATAGTTGTTAAGACGTGTTTTAATATCAACTGAATAATTTTTTAAAGAATCAAAGAGACCCTTTAACTCTTCTTCTAGCTCTTTGATTCTTTTAATGGACTTTTCTGAAGTTTCAATGTGATCCTGGTATTGATTTACTTTTTCCAAAAGAGTTGTAATATCTCCTTCTATCCCAGCTTTTTGAAACTGGGCAGCAATACCCTTGTTTGTGGAAGTTAATTTCTTTTCATTATTTTCTAAAAGCTCAGTGGCTGCCTTGATTTGCTCGACAATTGAATCATGTTTCAAATCACTAATAGTGGCCGAGCCACCAAGTTTTTCATTGATCGAATTGATGCGCTTATTAAAACTACTTTGAAATTCAATCAGCTCGCAAGACAAAGTTTTTAACTCGCCAAGCAGACTCTTCATTTGTGCGAGCTCACTAACGTTCGTGCGGTATTTTTCAATAAGATCTTTGTTGCTTTCGGTTGTGATCGTTGCAATAAGTTGGCGATATTTGTTTATTTCTTGTTGTTGATAGGAAGGGTGGTTTAATAATTTTCCGTCTTCGGTAGTTTGCTGGAAGAAATTCTTGAGTTCGATTATTCTGCTAATCACCTTGTTAATACCATCAATCTCATATATCGACTTTCCGGGATCAACAATACCCAGCATTCCTTTGATCTGTTTATCCAGAATATCTGGATGTTGAACAATATGTTTTACTTCTCCTTGTGAAACATGAAGGTAATCCAGATTATTATCTTCTTGAATATGGTACTCTTGGTTGGTGTTATCAGTTTTAGTAAATGTAACATGAAAATTTGCAGTAGAAATTTCATCAGATTTATCGTCTGGATTTTGTGAGGATGCTTTAAAAAACGTTCTTCTAATCGCACTTAGTAGAACACTCTTTCCGCTTCCCCTGCCTCCAATGATGCAAACCATGTTTGGATTCAATGATAAATCGTTAGAAGTAAACTGGAGAAGTCCAGAGTCAAAAACAGCGCCAGAATCGATGCGAAGACTAGAAAAATATGGGCGGATAAAAGTGGTTTGTGGATTATGGTTTCCTATATACACTCTATCTTTAGGCTCAAAAATTATCTGACGTAAACCTTCAAAAGTAGAGTCTGCTTTTATCCAAGTAAATCTGTCGTTATCGGGCTTGCAAATTTTTGATGGGCTATGTGCGTCTGACCCGTGAATACAAGGCTTCAGTGACCCATATTTCTGTCTTACAATATCTTCGGCATCAGTCCCTTCCCCGAGGAAATACTTACAAGTAGACGGTGTTGAAGAAAAAATTGCATCTGAAAACCGATAAAGCTCTTCTCTGACCGCCATCAAGCTATTATCTCTTAAACCAGAAGCACCATCTCCTGACCTATCAGCGATAACTACAAATGAATTGTCTCGTAGTAGTTTATCTCCTTCTATCAATTTAATTAACTGATCCTTAGAAACCTTAAATTGTTCCATTCCCTTTCTAAGGGCCTCTTCTTCTGAGATCGAGTCATTATTTGAAAATGTTTTGCCAAGATTAACCAAATCTCGTTTAACGCTAGAGTAATCTTGCCCCCTATATTTAAAGATAAGTCTTGAAAAAAATCTATTTTCCAAGTCACTGATTATCTTTGGGGAAAAAATTAGGTGCAAATTGACGGGGCGATCTTGCTGAGTGCTTAGGTCCAATCTAAGTTCAACGTTGGGCAATATTAAATCAATGTTCCGCAAACGCCCACTTGATTTATCAACTACAAGCCTCTTGTAACCTTCAATCGAGAAGTAGTCGGTTATACCTAAAACAGATACCCCCTCGATTTCTTCCAAAGCATCCAAATATGAGTTCCATTTCTCCTCAAACGTAGTACCAGGATACTCATTAGAAAGAACGCTGTATGGGGAATGAACATGCAAATCCCATTTCCGCCATTCTGATCCCTTTTCAAATTTACCCATTCAATTTCCTCATTTGTCCAATTTTCGACTGTTCTTCAAAAAGTTTTTTTGTTGAAACCCGATCTAAACTTTCATTTCCATCTACAAAAAGAGGCAAACAAATAGTAATATCAGTACCAACGCCGACTTCCGAGCTTATCTTCAATTCTCCGTCCCACATCGCCAGGAACTTCCGAGCGTGTAAAAGTCCAAGTCCTCGGCCTTGCTTGCCTTTAAAGGTTATTTGTTCATTCCCAAGCCTTTTCAAATATTCAGGTGGAATTCCCGCACCTTTATCAGAGATTTTAATTTCACAAATAGATCGGACGTCTTGACAGCTAACAGTTACTGTTCCTTTTTTGCCCCCATAGGATTCATAGGCATTATTTAAAAGATTAGAAACTACTGCCTTGAGATCCAGCGAATCGATTTTAATAAATTCTTTACTGGCATCTCCATTATTGCAGAAAAGAAAAATGACATCTTTCTTTTCTGAATATTCAATATTTTTTTGTGTTACAACCTCTTCTAAAAATACAGGTAAAAATAATAAGTCACCACGATTCTTCTGAGTTTTTAAATCAAAGTTCCCAGTGTCGTTCTTTTTACTTAATTTTTCCGATAAGCCCTTTATTTCTTTAACGGAGTTTTTAAGAACTCTTTTCATTCGCTCTGGCACACCAACCAACGTCGGCAACATCATCTCAATCGCAATGATTGGTGAGCGGATATTATGTGCAACGTCTCTTGCCATTTGCACTTTAGCTTGTACTCGTTCAGCTTCAATGACTTTCTCTCGTGATTTTTCCATTGCACCCAGCAAGTTATCGAACTCACGAGTCAAAAACGCCACTTCATCTTTTCCCTTTAGATCTATGCGGTCACCAAGTTGGCCGTGGTCTTTGATTTGACGAACTTTAGACACCGCCTTTTCAATATTGCGAACAAGACGGCGAGACAGAAAGCGACTGATTACCAAGGCCAAGAGGAGGTTAAAGAATAATAGCGTGATACTTGCCTTTGTAGTGGAGGCAAGCATTGCGTTTAGCTCACTCTTAGACACTTCGGACTCTAAGACATAGTAGTATTCACCATTGATTGAAGTTTCAGACTTATCACACTGCGAACAGCTTGGGTGACTTGATGTTACCTTTGAATAAAACTTAAAACTATCTGACGATTCTACTGTTTTAAAATTTTCAGGGAAGATTGCTGTATCCTTTTCAAACTTAACGTCTTTCGCCGCAAACCTACCAAAGGGGGTGCCTTTGGGGGAGTACAAGGCCATAGACATGACATTTTTATCAGCGCCAATTGCTTCTGCGAGAGTACGAGCAATAAAATCGACTCTAACCCCAACTTCAATAATGCGTGTTCGATCTCTGTTGGCTATAGAAAGGAACTTATATGGCTTAGGCTCTGGATTTGGCTGGATAACTGGTGTTGCATGAAACCTTTTGGTTCCCTGAATCAGTTTTTTGTATTCATCAGAAAATGAAAATAAATTTGGTATTAACGAGGGGTCCTCATTTGTTGAACGGATGAATTTTCCATTACGGTCTGTAACAAAAATATGGGTGACATTGAGCTCCGACCTCATGGCCTTAAGTTCTTCGGTCGAAAGAAGTCCTTTTTCTGCATCACGAGCAGCCACTACATTTGCGGCATTAAGCATGAGCTGTTCAGTGTTGGAATCAAGGCGTGTTAGAGTATCCCCCAATATTTTCGTCAATACGGAATATTGGGAAATGAACTTATCTTTGGTGTTGTTGCTTACGAAGTAGTGTGCTGTCCAAATGATGCCCCCGCCTACAATAAATGTAGCAGCAAAGACTGATATAAATATCTTTTTGGAAAACCTCACTCAATTACCTCTCTTGCCCTGGCTCCCTAGTAAATCTTTGGATGTCGTTTCTCAGGTGAGGGAAAAGTTCAGTCATTTGTTCTCTTGTGCCAATTTCAAAATCCTCAAACTCAAACCCAGGAGCAACTGTTGTTCCCAGTAGAGCCCAGCTTCCACCATCAACAAGGCGAAGTGCTTGCCAAATTCCTTTAGGTACGACGACTTGGGGAGTCTCTCCGGCCAGTATGTCATTGCCTAAAATAAACCTTTGTAGATTTCCTTGGTCATCAAATTGAATCATTTCTACTGGGTCGCCACCATAAAAGTGAAAGACCTCATCGCTTTTGATTCTATGAATTGCAGAAAAACTGTCAGCAGTAACCATATAGTAAATGGCTGTACTGATTGATCTACCGGTGTCTGCATCAATTCCAAAAGTCCTGGCTGGCAATTTTTCGCCTTCGCTTCTATATGTTTCTCGATAGTAGCCACCCTCTTCTGGTAATGGGGTTAAGTCGAGCTTATCTATGATCTCTTGTGCAGTTGGCATTTCATCTCCTCCTTTTGCTATGGGGCTAAAGCTAATTATTGTCAGCACAATGGCGTAGAAAATATTTAACTTCATAGTGCCCCCTGTTTCTCGCGTCCTAAAGGTTGCGATCTATAAAATGGTAAATGTGACTTTGTGGCAGCCATTTTTTTATCTGCTTTAAGTCCTAATTCTTGAATACGTCTAAAAACTGTTGTTCGGCCAACACCAATTTTATTTGCAATTTCACTTATATTTCCATTAGCGGCTTCCAGTGCTGCCCTAAAGTATTCCCGACTAGCGGTTATAAAAAATTCTTTATATTTATCGGGAGTAAGATCAGAAGGTGATTCTGGCAGAGAGCATGTGATTTGCCTTAATCTATAGGCCGAGTTCTTAGGCGCTTGAATGGAAATGTCGTCGTATTCAATTTGCTCAGATGATCTTCGCCGAGCAGAAATACATGCCCGTTCAATGATGTTCCTAAGTTCTCGAATGTTGCCAGGCCAATCATAGTCACCCAGTGCCCTGAGAGCTTTGTCATCTATTTTGTAGTTTGCACCACCTATTTGTAATGTGAAGAGCTTGGCCAGATCGGGTATATCTTCCATTCGTAATCTTAAAGGTGCCGTTTCAATTCGGACTACATTCAGGCGATGATAGAGATCTTCACGAAACTTTCCTTCAGCAATCATTTGCTCTAAATCTTTGTTGGTGGCAGCGATCACTCGGCACTTAACTTTGATAGTTCGGTCATCGCCTACACGGGTAAATTCACCCTCTTGAATCACTCGAAGTAATCGGACCTGAGCAGACAAAGGCATTTCACCAATTTCATCAAGAAAGAGGTCACCATTATGGGCTAATTCAAAGCGGCCAGGTCGGTCTTGCGTAGCTCCCGTGAACGAACCCTTTTTGTGACCGAAAAGTTCACTCTCTAAAAGATTTTCTGGAATGGCCCCACAATTGATTGCAACAAACGGGCGTTTTCCATCGTCTTCAATAGCATTAAGTCTTCGGGCAATAAGTTCTTTGCCAGTTCCGCTTTCACCAGTGATTAAAACGTGTGCCGAAGTTCCTCGTAAATCCAAAATGCTTTCTCTGAGTTGCATTGTTGCGGGGCTTTTCCCGACAATTTCATATCGGAAGGCATCTTTAACCTGTTGTTCAAGAGTTATTAATCTTCGGTTTGAAGCGGCCTTTGAGACAGCAACAGGAATTCGCACCAACAAATCAGGAATAATGTTGTCTGACTTAATCACATAATCATCAGCACCCAGGGCTATACAGCGCTTTACCGTGCTGAAATCTGAATCAGAGGTGAGCATGATAACTACAGCATTGGGGTTGATGTCTTTAATCTCAGAAATGAGGCTGATTCCATCGCCATCAGGAAGCCCCTTATCAAGAATGACAACATCGAAGGCTGCCTTTTGGAGTGCTTGTTTTGCAGACTGGATATCAGAGACACCGTGGACATCATTGTAGACACCGAGAAGCTGTGTGACGGCATCTCGGAAAGACTCCATATCTTCAACCAGCAATATTTTGAAATTTGCTTTCACCCCAAATCCCCTCCAGTAAAGGTTTTGCAGGTGTAGCACAATTTTTAAACAAGTCCCAAATAAAATTATTAGTGTTTCAAATTAGGGATTTTTAGTGTTTCAGAGATGAAATTTTTAAATTTAGGGCCAATTAAATGCATAAACAATATGACTTTATGCAAAAAATGATTTCACGCATTAACCTCTTTAAGAATGGATTTTGACTCTTTAAGTATGAAAAATGCTGACCTTAAAAACAAAAAAGCAATGGCTCCTCCCACTACTAAATCGGGCCACTTTGTTCCAGTGATCGCAACTAAACCTGCTGCTGCAAGCACGGAGACATTGGCGATAATGTCATTGCGAGAACACAACCATACAGAAGTAAAGTTGATATCATCCGATTTATGGCGAGTAAGTAGAGCCAGGCAAACAAGATTGAGCCCCAGAGCTATTACTCCAATGATTCCCATTGCTGTCGGATTAGGGTTAGCTTCAAAAAAGACTCGATAGGCCGCATTGACCCCAAATGCGATGCCTAAAATTACCATCAATATGGCTTTAAACTGTGAGGCTCTTACTTTAGCAGACATTCCTTTTGAAACTACATAAAGACTACTGCCATAAGCCAGGGCATCGCCAAACATATCTAGCGAATCCCCAGTCAAAGCTAGCGACTGGTAATAAATACCAGATGCAAACTCTACAAAAAACATTATCAAATTAATTCCAAGAACAATCCAAAGAACATTTGCTTGCCTTTTTGCAAGTAGCTTTAAATCGTCTCCTTTTTTTTGGCAGCAGGAATCAGCCATAAAAACCTCCAATTTACACCTTAATTACCACTATTCATACACTCAAGGGAAGTTTCAAATTCTAATGTTGAGTGATTAATAGCAAATTTATTTCGCAGCGACTGTCGAATTTCCATTTTAATTTTTTCTAGCGCAGGCAAGTCTTGTTCCTCAACCACAATATGCCCTTCTAGTAACACCTTTTTATCATCAAGCTGCCACACATGAATATGGTGTGCTTCTTTTACTAAATGAACACCTTCAATAGATTTTTTTATCTCGTCTACGTCTAAGTGAGTGGGAGTGCTTTGCATGAGCACCAAAATGCACTGTCGAATCAATGTGAATGCTTGATAGAGTACATAAAGTGAGATCAATACAGTTGCAACTAAGTCGATCACATAAATCTGAAAATTAATGATTAAGATTCCTGAAATGATAACTACAACTGAGGCTGCGGCGTCCGATACATTGTGAATAAATGCAGCCTTAATATTCACACTATCCTTAGACCCGGAATAGGTGAGTAAGGCTGTGAAAATATCTATAACCAAAGCAATCGCGGCAACCCAAACAACAGTCCAACCATCAATAGGATTTTGGTCAAAATATCTATTTACTGCCTCATAAAGTAAGTAAAGTCCTACAATTATTAAAGTAGTACTATTTATGAGTGCTCCAAGAATCTCTGCTCTTTTATATCCATAAGTCATCCGCTGATTGGGCGGGATTTTTGCAATCCTTGCGGCGACAGCGGCTATCGCTAGTGCGCCAGCATCACTGAAATTGTGAAGAGCATCTGCAAGCAGGGAAAGACTCCCAGAAAGGAGCCCTCCCACAATTTGAAACACAGTTAAAATAATATTGATAACTACCGCTAAGTAGAGTTTTTTGGTTGAACCAAACTCATGATGACTGTGATCGTGCCCCAAAATCTACTCCTTAGTGACTCATTCCAGAATCTACGACTTTCATTTTACTTTCGAGTAATCGGTAAACAATAGGAAGAACAATGAGTGTCAAGATTGTTGCCGAGATGATTCCCCCCACAACCACAGAAGCCAAGGGTCTTTGCACTTCGGCGCCACTTCCAGTAGACAACATCATAGGGAGAAACCCAAATGCAGCTGCCGAAGCTGTCATTAGAACTGGTCTCAGCCTCATCTTGGTTCCTTGCCGAATCAACTCATCTCCCGTCAAGCCATCCAGTTTGAGTTTGTTAAAGTAACTGACCAAGACAACGCCATTGAGTACAGCAATTCCCGAAAGAGCAATAAAGCCAATGGCGGCGGAAATGCTAAAATTTAGACCATTGAGCATTAAACCGATAACCCCTCCAACGAGAGCCATAGGAATACATCCAAAAATAATAAACGTCTGAGTTAAGCTCTTAAAAGCCATAAAAATCATTACGAAAACGAGAAGTAAGGCTAAAGGGACAACAATCATCAGTCGATTTCTTGCCTTCTCTAAGTTCTTAAAACTTCCACCCCATTCAATATAAGTTCCTGGGGGGAGCTTAAGTTCTCTATCGACTGCTGCTTTTGCCTCTTCGACAAAACTTGCTGTGTCCCTGCCTCTTACATTGACGAGAACAGCTGCTCGTTTTTTTGAAGATTCTCTTCGGATATCGCTAAAAGTTTCTTCAATTTTGACCTCAGCTAAATCTTTAATGGGAATCGTAAAGTTTTCACCGACACCAACGGGGACCTCTTTAATTGATGCTAAGCTTGAACGGTCTTGCTCGTTTAGGCGCACAACGATTGGAAATCTCATCACCCCCTCATACAAGCTACCTGCCTCTGTTCCTCCAATTGCTGTTTCCACCGTAGAAAGAACATTTTCCTTGGCCAATCCCAAGCGTTGAAGTTCAGAGTTAATAGGGTTTATTCTTAGCACAGGGGATTTTCCTTTAGTTTCCTCTTCAGCCTCACCAACACCCTGAATTCGACCCACAATTTGTGCGGCTTGAGTAGCGACCTCAGTTATTTGATCCATGTCCTCACCAAAAACTTTTAAGGCCACGTCTGCCCTTACTCCTTCTAAAAGCTCGTTAAATCGCAACTGGATTGGCTGAGAAAATATAAGAGTCTGTCCAGGAATAAGTGACTCTAGCTTTTCCTTAATATCGGCAATGAGTCTATTTTTTGTTCTCTTATGACCATCATGCAATAGCCATTTGGCTTTTTCCTTCAATAAAATATAAGTATCAGAGAGATTTGGCCCCATAGGGTCCGTAGCCACCTCTGCTGTTCCTATTCGAGAAAGAACTCGATTCACTTCAGGAAACTCCAGAATCACTTTTTCTGAGAGTTTTTGCATTTCAACCGATTGATCAATGCTAATATTGGTTGGTCTTACAAACTGAACAGCAATGGACCCTTCATCTAGCTGAGGCAAAAAATCTGATCCTAAAAAAGAAAACAAAATGATTCCTGCTGCAATTGCTCCGACACCAACCCCAACGATTGCTAGTTTCATCTTTAAAGCAGCCTGAATAATTGGATTATAAATCTTCTCTACTTGAGTCATGATCCAAGGTTGCTTAGTAGAAACATTTCCTGACAAAAAGTTCGCTGCAAGTGCTGGTATCGTGGTGAAAGAAAAAATGAAAGCCGATCCTAGGGCAAAGCAAAATGCTGCTGCCATTGGGACAAACATTTTTGCCTCAACACCTGTTAGAGCAAAAATTGGAAGAAACACTACGATAATAATCATTTGCCCAAAACCAGCGGCAGAGCGAATTTCTATTGTTGCTTCAAGCACCGCTTTCTTGATTTCTTCACGAGATAAGGGGCGTCCATGCTCTTTGGCTTTCTTCGAAACAAAGCGAACACAGTTATCCATAACGATCACTGCCCCATCAATAATAATTCCGAAATCTAGTGCCCCAAGGCTCATTAAGTTGCCCGACACATTGAAGTAACGCATAAGTATAAACGTGGTTAAAAGTGATAAGGGAATTGTGATCGCCGTAATAATAGCAACTCGAAAATTTCCGATAATAATTAAAAGTATCAGTGCAACTAAGAACGCCCCGAAAAGTAGGTTTTTTTCTACGGTCCCTAAAGTGCTGTTGACTAACTCTGATCGGTTGTAGATTGTTTCGAGCTTCACCCAGTCAGGAATACTTTTTTTGATTTCCTTGATCTTATCTTCGATATCAAGAGCTACGGTTCGACTATTTTCTCCTAAAAGCATTAGAGCCGTACCTATTATACTCTCTTGTCCATTAACAAGTGCAGCGCCTGTTCTCAACTCTCGATCGAGAGACACCGTTGCAATATCACCGACAGTTACGGTCTTAAAATTCGGCAATTTTTTGATAACGATGCCTTCAATGTCTTTAGGGGACCGGACTAACCCTGTAGCTTGAATCAGTAGCTGTTCGGCGGTTTGTTGGATGTAACCACCACCAGTGTTGCGATTATTTCTTTCAATAGCTTCTACGACTTCATGAAGATGGATACCGTATTTTGACAAATCTTTTAGACGAGGTTTAACGAAATACTGCTTTTCATAACCACCAATGGCGTTGACTTCGGCAACTCCTTTTACAGTAAGTAGCCTCGGCTTTATTAGCCACTCGTTGATGGCTCTTAGTTCCATAAGCTGTTCGAGTCGCTCTTGCCCTTGGGCCTCCTTTTTTGCCTCTAAAGCGTAAAAGTAAATTTCTCCTAAACCAGTGGTGATTGGTCCTAGTTTGGGTTGTACCCCTCCGGGCAAGTCATCTTTAATAGACTGAAGTTTTTCAGATACGAGCTGTCGGGCTCTATATATATCAGTTCCTTCTTCAAAGATGATTGTGACTTGAGAGAGTCCAAAGCGGGTGATCGAACGAATTTCATCTACATCAGGAATTCCTCCCATTTCACTCTCAACAGGATAGGTAATGAATTTTTCAATTTCTTCAGGAATCAAGCCCTCTACAGCCGTATTCACCTGAACTTGCACATTTGTAATGTCTGGGACGGCATCAATGGGTAGAGTCTGAAACGACATCCATCCCGCAAAGATTGCCACTAGAGTGAGTGTGAAGGTGAGACCTTTATTATAAATAGCAGTTTTAATTAGTTTATTTAACATAGTTCAACTCCTTAGTGGGCATGGCCTTTGCCGCCTTGACCAGATGCCTGAAGATGAGCCACTCTCAAAAGAGGAACTCCTGAGTTAACAATTTGCACACCTTTACTCAGTTCAGTTGATTCAATAATAAAATAGTTTTCTTTAGGTTGAGCCTTTTCCAGTTTGATAAGAACAAACCAATCATCCTTTTTAATGAACACACCTAAGTGGTTTTGATATCGAACCAGAGATTCATTTGAAATTTTGAACTTGCCACCACCAGCTAGATCAAGCGGTGAGGTCTCAATGCCAAGCAATTTTTCTGATTCACTCGACAGCTTAAATTTTTCCCCTTCATTAAAGACGGCGGTAATAGCTTTTCCCTCGCCAAAGGCCTCTTCGCCATGTCCGTGTCCATGTGCATGAGAGTTCTCTGATTCATGTTCATCGTGATCATTATGTCCCTCATGGCTGTCATGACCTTTCTCATGCCCGTGCTCTCCATCTTCCTCTTCTTCATGCTCGTGTTCGTCATGTTTTTCATTTTTGCCATTTTTTTTCTTCTCATGGTCGTGATCTTTGTCATGGCCTGATTCGTGTCTCTCTGATTTATGGTCATGATCGTGTCCATCTTCAGCTATGGAGTAGCAAGAAAATGTACTCATTGTTAGAATTGCAACTATTGTAATAAAATTTTTCACAGGTTAAATCTCCTCTTTTAGTAATGTGCCCTTGAGAGCGTATAGTCTCCAAAGCGCATCAATGGCCTTGAGTTCGTGCTCGTGCAAGCCTTCATAAAACTCAAACACCTCTCGGTGCATCTCAATAACAAGAGCTGAGTTCACAACTCCTCTATTTAAAAGAGTATGGAGATTTTTATGACGTTTTTGAATATTTGCTCGTTTAACTGACTTTTGGACTATCTTTGAAGACGAAAGATATGAATTTAAAAGAAAGTTTTTGTATTGTTCCTGTCGATTTGAGATTAATTTTCTTTGTAACTCAGCTTTTTGAAGCTCACTGGACGCCTTTGCCCTACCTCCACCATTGAGATTAAGAATAGGAAGAGGCATGCTTAGTGCTACGCCAAATGTAGTCTCGTTTACGTCTCCCGTGGTTTGCTCAATCTTCGGTCCAATTGAAAGGTCAGGCCAGGATTCAGATTTTGCTAATCCATATTTTGCTGACGCCAAATCAACCTCATTTTTGAGATTCAAATGAGTTGAGTTTTTAATTTCATCAACACTGATATTGGGCCAGTCGGATCGTAGGTTCGGCAGCAGTTTTTCGTTTAATGCAAATCCATTTCCAAGTATTGACTGAAACTCACTCAAAATTTGGTTTTTTTCTTGAGATAATGCCTCTTTCTTTAACTCTGTTTCCTGCTCTGCGATTTCAAATACAGAGACCGAAACGGATTGCTCTGGGTTAAGCCTGCCTAACTTCTTATATTGCCGTTGTATGCCTCTAAAGGTTTCGAGATTTTCAGTGGCAAGTTCAAGTTCAGTATTAATTTGCCTAAGTCTGTAAATTTTAACAGCGAATTCTCTAGAAGCTTCTTCCAATTCCGCTAAATGTCTCGTTTCAGAAATTCCTTTTTCAGCCATAGCGACCTGTTCTCTTGAGCCACGTTTTCCTCCCAACTCAAAAGTGTGCTTCAACGTAACTTCGCTGGTCAGCCCACCTGCTTTATTGTCAATAGATTCCAATTCCAGTTCGGGGTTCAACATTTGAGCTGCTTCAGATATGGCGTTGTCATGAACTTTAACGTCAATTTCTTGGAGTCTTACTTCAGGTTTATTTTTTACTAAGCACCAAAATAGTTTGTTTTTATCCCCTGGCTTTTGACAGGAGGAGCTAATTGCTCCCTCCTGTGCAAAAGAAAGGTGTGACAAAAGCAGGGTAATTATCCCTATGAATAGCTTAAGTCTCATGTTTTTCTCCTTATGGACGCTCTTTCACATGATTCGAGTGATCGTGAGAAGATTTGGTTGTTGAGCTTTCACATTGCTTGTCGCTAATTCTAACGCAATTTGGATCACGCTTTGTTTGCGAAGTTGAACATGCGCTCAAGGTGAGTGCTAAAATACAGAACGATAAAATAGACTTCATAAAGTCCTCCCTCAGTTTTAAATATTTAATTGTGTAAATTATTTTTATGCGGATTTACGCAATAAATTTAGGAGGTCTTTTGATTCCAAAAATAGGGCTATTAGGGACACTTTGATGGTATTCACTAAACTGTTCATTGGAAGCCGGTGGAATAGTTAGCATTCGGTCACCAACTAAAAACCCACAATGTCCGAGATGACATGTGTGTTCGGGGCAACTTTCTGGACAATCATTGTGATGATGGGATTCTTGATTTTGTTGAATATCTAAAGCTTGTCTTCCTTCTGCGCTCGCTGTTTGGCTCTGGGTTGCCGTTACTTGGATTTCATTATGAGTTTCTATATCATTAGGCTTACTATCGACCCAAGGGTCCACTAGAATTGAAAACGTGAAATAAACCAATAAAAAGATTCTCATTGGCAAGTAACCTATCAAAAATTGAGCCAATTTCAATATTAATATAAAGCAATCTTGTTATACAAATTCCACCGACTCAGTATTTGCGCAAAGAGTCAGTTGGTATTAATAATTCTAAAATGCCCTTCTTTTTAGTCTCAACGAATTGGCAATCACCGAAATTGAGCTAAAACTCATGGCAGCAGCAGCGATCATAGGGCTTAAAAGTATACCAAAAAATGGATACAAAATGCCAGCAGCTATGGGTACACCTGCTGCATTATAGAAAAAAGCAAAAAACAGGTTTTGTTTGATGTTGTTCATCGTTGCATTGCTTAGTTTTCTGGCCCTAACAATTCCCCTGAGGTCGCCCTTTACTAAAGTGACACCGGCACTTTCCATCGCAACATCAGTTCCTGTGCCCATCGCAATTCCAACATGTGCCTTTGCTAAAGCAGGAGCATCGTTAATCCCATCTCCAGCCATTGCAACGGTTTCTCCAAGAGATTGAAGTTTCGTGATCTCTTCAACTTTTTGTTCTGGAAGGACTTCAGCAATTACTTTGTCAATATTGAGTTTCTTAGCCACAGCTTCCCCCGTGGTTCGGCTATCTCCAGTCAACATTACAACTTTAATTCCTTGGGCATGAAGATCCTTAATTGCTTCAGGCGTACTTTCCTTAATTGGATCGGCCACGCCAATGAGTCCTGCAGGATTATTGTCAATTGCCAAAAACATTACTGTTTGGCCGTCAGCTCTAAATTCTTCGGCTTTTTGATAAGCATCAGCGAAATTAACTTTAAAATCATCCATCATTGCCTTGTTACCGAGAGCTACTGATCTTCCTTCGATATTTCCTTGAACACCCTTTCCTGTAACTGAGTTAAAGTCGGCACTATCTACAAGCTTGACACCTTTTTCCTCAGCTCCTTTAACAATTGCCGCTGCAAGTGGATGTTCACTTCCTTTCTCTAACGTCGCAGCGAATTTGAGCAGTTCATCTTCTGAGTATTCGCGAACTGGCGTGACCATAACAAGCCGTGGCTTTCCCTCCGTGAGTGTTCCTGTTTTATCTACAACTATAGTTGTGACCTTTCTCATTACTTCTATAGATTCAGCATTTTTGAAAAGCACTCCCATTGTTGCCGCTCTTCCTGTCGCAACCATAATTGACATTGGCGTAGCTAACCCTAGAGCACAAGGACAAGCGATAATAAGTACAGCAACTGCGTTTATCATTGCATAGGCCATCGCCGGATCAGGTCCAAATACTGCCCAAACTACAAAAGTAATAATGGCAACCAGAACTACTATTGGTACGAAGTATCCTGAAACAATATCGGCCAACTTTTGAATGGGAGCTTTACTCCTCTGAGCTTCGGCGACCATATGCACGATTCTAGAGAGGAGAGTGTCTGCACCTACCTTTTCAGCTTTCATTACCAGAGAGCCAGTACCATTTATAGTCGCACCAACAACTTTATCATTTTTGTGTTTTTCAACTGGGATAGGCTCACCAGTAATCATTGATTCATCAATAGAACTTGATCCCTCCAAAACTACTCCGTCTACAGGAATTTTTTCTCCTGGCCTAACTCTAATTTTGTCACCGATTTGAACATCTTCTAGAGGAATGTCCTCCTCTTTTCCGTCATCGCTTATTCGTCTCGCTGTTTTAGCTGCAAGACCCAATAGCTTCTTAATAGCAGAGCTTGTCTGATCTCTTGCTTTCAACTCTAAGACTTGACCCAAAAGAATAAGAGTCACTATAACTCCAGCAGCTTCAAAATAGACTGCTACATGACCATCTGCCGTCCGGAAAGATTCAGGAAATATATTGGGGAATAAAGTTGCTATCAAACTATAAATATAAGAAACGCTTACTCCAAGACCTATGAGAGTAAACATATTTAAACTTTTTCTTTTTATTGAATCGATAGCTCTTATGTAAAACGGCCATGCTGACCATAGACACACGGGTGTTGCCAGTGCCAGTTCCAACCACACTCGAATACTGGGAGGAATCAATTTTGATATAGGCTGCCCCGGAATCATATCTCCCATTGCTAACAGAAAGATTGGCAAAGTGAGGGAAGTAGCAAACCAGAACCTCCTAGACATGTCCTTTAACTCTTCATTTTCTGAATCATCAGCAATGAGTGGTTCAAGTGCCATTCCACACTTTGGACAACTTCCGGGCCCTATTTGCCTGATTTCCGGATGCATTGGGCAAGTGTAAACGGCGTTTGGATTTCCATTTTTGACTAATTTTTTTGACGATTCTTTGTGCTCATGATGATGGCAACAAGAATGACTATCATGGGACATTTCTGACATATATTACCTCATAACAATTCAATACAATTTAACTACATTTGTTTTATTAATTTACAACAATCACACCACCCAGCATCTGTTTCATTGCGCATCCAAACTTAATTTCGCCCTTCTTTGAAGGCGTGAATGTCACTGGAACAGCTTTGTTCAGGGGCAGGTCTTTTTCGATTTTCTCAGAAGGTACAGTTACCTTTTTTGCACAGGTTACCTTCACTTTTCTGGTAATATTCAGTGTCACCTCTTCTCCAGCTTTTACCTCAATCCTAGATGGCTCAAATCCTTTTTGCGTCACCTCAACATTGTGAGTTTGGCCCCCATGAGCGATTGATGATAGTCCGATCATTGATAAAAATAATGCTAATATTTTCATCTGTTACCTCCATTATTTAGTTTATTTAAACTTTCGTTAATCCATTGATTTACAATTTTCATTTCTTCACTTGTAAGGCCGGAATCCCAGTGCATTAATTTATACTGCCAAGGGGGCATGGAATCCTCTTTAAGGGTTTCCCTTAGTGCCTCTAGGTCTTCTTTGGGTGTTCCGTGTCCTGCAAACGGAAATCCCTTTGTCATATCCATATGCTCTTTGGCCTCTTCAATGTCATGGTTCATTATTTGTTTCACTCCGGGCAATGAGTGATACCAAGGCATATGGTTGTTGCTTCCGTGGCAATCTAGACATTTAGTTTTTAAAATAGGCTTAATTTTAGAAATGTAACCTTCATTTATTTCTTCCAACAGCTTTTCAGAAGCTACTGAACTATTTTGAGCCTCCTTTGGCTTTGAGTGGTCCTCACCTTTATGAGCATAGGCGCTCAAATGAACGAAGCAGCTCATCGCAAATGCTATGTAAAGATTTTGCTTTGAAATTCTCATGCCGCACTCCTTTCATTATTTTTGAGAGAGCGTTCTTTCCAAAGAGCAAAAATGGCCGGATAAACCAAAAGCTCAAGTAAGAAGGAGGTAAATATTCCTCCGACCATAGGGGCAGCCATCCTCTTCATGACATCAGCACCACTACTGGCGGTACTGGCCATCATGATTGGAAGTAGAGCCATAAAGGTTGTAAGAACCGTCATCATCTTAGGGCGAATACGTTTAACAGCACCATAGTGGATGGCTTCTTTCAGATCTGAAAACGAATTTAATTTTCCATCCTTCTTTCTCTTTTCGTAAGCCAAGTCGAGGTAGAGCAACATATAGATGGCTGTCTCGGCATCAACACCTAGAAGTGCGATAAGTCCTACCCATACTGCAATACTCATGTTGTAGCCTAAAAGATAAAGAAGCCATATGGCTCCAATAGCGGAAAAAGGAATCGCAAGTAAAACGATGGACGTTTTCATTGCCGAGCCTGTATTAAGAAAAATCAGTACAATCACAATGAGAAGGGTAATGGGGAGAACAACTTTGAGCTTTTCTTTAACCCTCTCCATACTTTTATATTGTCCACTCCAGCTCAGTGAGTAGCCGGAAGGTAACTCAAGTTTTTGATTAACGGCCTCTTTAGCCTTTTTTACATATCCGCCAACATCTGAACTTTCTAAATCAACATAGACATATCCTGTCAGCAATCCGTTGTCGTTTCTAATCATCCCTGGGCCATTGAGCATTTGAATGTTTGCTACTTCACTGAGTGGAACTTGATAGCCCTTCGGAGAATCTATCAAAATTCTGCGAATGTGTTCTTTATTTTGCCTAAATGCCCTAGCATAGCGGATATTCACAGAGTAGCGCTCACGCCCTTCAACTGTGGTCGTAACATTACGGCCCCCCAATGCAGTAGCTAAAGAGTTTTGAGCTTGCTGGATGGAAATTCCATGTCTAGCTAAAGCTTCACGGTTAAAATTAAAGTCAAAAAAGAATCCACCTGTAACTCGTTCTGCAAAGACACTGCGTGTACCATCAACTTCACTAATGATCTTTTCAATCTGTAAGCCAATCTGTTCAATTTTCTTAAGATCTCCTCCCGAAATCTTGATACCGATTGGCGTTCTGATTCCCGTTGTTAACATGTCTATTCTTCCCTTGATGGGAAGAGTCCAAGCATTTGTAACACCGGGAAAGTTCATCTTTTTATTCATCCCTCGTATGAGTTCATCCCAACTCATATAGCTTGGAGATATCCACTCAAAGGGCCAATGTAAAAATTCTGGCAAACTAGAATACCAGCGACCCATTTTACGCCACTCTCGTTGATCCTTTAGCACGACGACAGTCTCCATCATTGATAGAGGAGCGGGGTCAGTGGCTGTATTTGCTTTTCCTGCCTTCCCGTGAACACTTAAAACTTCGGGAAAACTCTTTAAGATTTCATCCTGTTTTTGCAGAAGGTTTTGGGCTTCTGTCACCGAGATACCAGGCATTGTGGTGGGCATATATAAAATGGTTCCTTCATTCAGCGGAGGCATAAACTCAGAACCCAGCTTAAAGTAAATGGGAATCGTTGCGAGCATAAGTACCACAGCACCAGCAATGACTTTTCTCCTGCGGTCAACAACCCAGTCCACTGCTGGACCATATATCTTGAACAAAAAACGACTGATTGGGTGTTCGTCTTCGTGTTTCATTTTTGAAGCAAACACAAAATTCATGAACTTTGTCCACCAAGTTGGTCCTCTTTTAAACTCTCTCTTTTTCGTAAAGATAATGAGAAGAGCAGGAACGAGAGTAATTGATAAGAGCGAGGCCACAAGCATAGCCAAAGTTTTGGTGTAAGCCAGCGGCTTAAAAAGTCGGCCTTCTTGAGCCTCCAGCGCAAAAATAGGTAGGAAGGAAACTGCAATGACAAGTAATGAGTAAAAGCTAGCTGGTCCAACTTCTTTGATTGCGGAAATGATAACTTCATCCATAGAGGCTTTTCCGCCGGATTGTTTCCATTCCTCCATTTTCTTGTGGCAATTTTCAACTACCACGATGGCAGCATCTACCATAGCTCCAATGGCAATGGCAATTCCTCCCAATGACATGATGTTGGCTGATACATCCATCAAGTACATCAAAATAAATGAGATCACCACTGCTGTAGGTAAGGTAATAATCGGTACAAGTGCGCTGGGAATATGTAATAGGAAAATAATAATGACCAAAGCGACGACAATCATTTCAAGTGTGAGTTCGTGAGTGAGAGTTTGAATGGACCGCTCAATGAGATCACTGCGGTTGTAAGTCTCAACAATTTCAACTCCAGCAGGAAGTGAAGCTTTGAGGTCTTCCAACTTTTTTTCCACTCTCTCGATGACACGATTTGCATTCTCCCCAAATCGCATGACAACGATTCCACCAACGGTGTCACCCATCCCATTAAGATCGGCAACTCCTCGTCTCATCTCTGGTCCCTTGGTGACTCGGGCTACATTCTTTACATAAATAGGGACCCCACTTTTACTTACGCCAATAACGATATTTTCTATATCCTGTCGGTTTTTTGCATATCCTTTTAAACGAACCATGTACTCGGTACCTGAGTATTCTATAACTCTGGCTCCAGTTTCGGAGTTGCCTTGCCTTATGGCTTCACTGACTTTCGTTAAAGGGATGTTGTAGGCTCGAAGAGATTCTGGATTCACTTGCACTTGATACTGATTTTCAAAACCACCGAAGGAGGCTACTTCAGATACTCCAGGTACGGCCTGTATTTGATAGCGCAAAAACCAATCTTGGAATGATCTTAGATCAGCAAGGGTGTGTTTTCCTGATGTATCTTTAAGAGCATATTGGTAGACCCAGCCTACACCTGTCGCATCAGGCCCAAGTTCCGTTTTTGATCCTTCAGGAAGTTGAGGAACAATTTTAGATAGATATTCCAATACTCTCGACCTAGCCCAATAGATATCAGTTCCATCTTCAAAAATGACATATACATAAGAGGCACCGAATGTTGAGAGCCCTCGAATATCTTTAACCTTCGGAACTCCCAGCAAACTTGTAACTATTGGGTAAGTAACTTGATCTTCTATTATATCGGGACTGACGTTCCAAGTGGAATAGACAATAACCTGGGTGTCTGAGAGGTCAGGTATAGCATCGATTGGAATCTTCTTCATGCTGAACCAGCCAGCAACAAGTGCAACTGCAACAGCTAACAAAGTGATAAATCTATTTTTCGCACAAAACTCAATTGTCTTTAAAATCATGTCAAACCTCTCTTAGTGGTTGTGCCCACCTGAGGGTTCATTCCCCCCTTGGATTACTGCTTTTAATCGAGACTCCGAGTCAATTAAGAAGTTGGCACCAACAACAACTGTATCTCCTGGTTTTACTCCACCTAAAATAGCAGCTTCAGACTCTGTTTCGAGAACGACTTGAATTTTCTTTGGCTCAAATATGCCTTTGTCTTTTTTCAAGAACACATAAGTATCTACGCCTGTGTCCATAATCGACTCTAGAGGAACAGCAGCGTGTTTGCCCAGGGGCGCAAAGATTGTGGCATTGACATAGGATTCTGGCCGAATGGATGGATCGCTCTTAACCAATTTAATTCGTACTTTGGCTGTTCTAGTTTCAGGGTTAATAACCTGATCCACCGAAATCACCTTTCCGGGCAGAGTTCTTCCTTGAAGAAAATTTGCAGAAATTTGTGCAGATTGACCTTCCTTTATATATGGAAGATCAACCTCGAAAACATCGGCGTAAACGATATTATCTTGCCCACCAACAAGCAGTCCTTCCGATTGAAAGCCCTTTTTAGTTAGATTTTGGATTTGGTCATCTGACAGACCCATAACCTTTAGTCGAATTTTTGAGGACTTAATCATTTGCCGAGTGTTTTCTTTAACATCAGCGATGGGGGAGTCTTTAACCCTGTTCCACTGCCTCAAAGCTTCTAGGTATTCGCTTTGCGCCGTATAGAGTTCGGGGTCAAAAGCAATTCGTCCCGGTGCTTTAATGGATTTAAACAAATTTTTCTCTTGAACCTCCTGGACTTTCACTCCAATCATTTGCTGTTTGCTTAGAGATAACTTTACATTCGCTCGTCCTTTGGGGCTCATGTCCATCTGTTTGTGTTCCCCATTAGCAGAATCTTTGTTTACCGCTTCTTGGTGTTCTTCATGGTCATGACCTTCGTGTTCTTCCATATCACTTGCTAAAACCAAATCCATTCCACAAATAGGACAGGTTCCAGGTTTGTCAGAAGTGATTTGCGGGTGCATAGGGCAAATGTACTTTTCAGCCATCGCTTCTTTGCCGTGTTGATGTGCAGAGTGGTCGCTCATGGAATGGTTAAACCACCAAGCTGCTCCTGCTCCTAAAATTAGAACGATTATTGAAATACCTATGATTTTATTTTTCATTTTTAACCTCGCTAACTGCGCTCAAATTTGAGACTTCAAATCCAAGTTGACTTTCTAAATTACTCAAGGTGGCAACGTACTGTTTTAATGACTGGTAGTATCCAGTTTTCACTCGATAGAGAGAGCGTTCACTGTCCAATAAATCTAAAAAAGAAGTCCGGTTGGCTTGGTAAGCAGATCGACTGGAGTTATAAGCTCCTTGTGCCTGAGGGATGAGACTTGTTTGATAAATTTTCAGTGTTTTCGCACCCGTGCTCACTTTTCCCTTTAAATCCTTAATGTGGGCCACAAGCTTCAATCCAGTGTCTTGCAATCTATATTCTTGTGCTAATTTTTTGGCAGAAGCTGCGGAAGCTTCAGAACTTTTCTTCCAAAACCATAGGGGCACAGTGATTCCGACTGAGAAAATACTTGAATCTTGGGGGTCGCCTGAGATTCGTTGTTGGTATTGCAGTTGAAAATCAGGGGCAAATTCCCATTTTGCTAAAGAACTTTTGTATTCAACTTCTTTAAGTTTGTGGACTTCCGTTTTAAGTGTTGGGGAGCTGGCTTGCAACTGGCTTAGCAGTTCGTTTTCTAAGGGTCTAATTTTTTCTCCATAAAACTGTGGAGGAGGCAGGTTTAGGTTACTAATTTCAATATCTTCAAGTGTAGATGAGCTTACAGTTGCCTTGAGTTTATCTTGGAGAGCTTGTTCTTCTTGCTTTAGCCGAATTAAATCTAGTTCTAGTTGTGTTAGTTCAAAGTGAGCCTTCATAGAGTCACCTTGTGACGACTTTCCGGCGGCGTACTTTTTCTCAGCAACTCGGGCAAATTCTTTTACGGACTCCATATTCGCCTGAGTGAGTTGGATAATCTTCTGCGCGGAATAAATAGCAAAATATAAAGTGGTGACCTCTTGCCTGACTTCGAGCTTTTTAGCGTTTAACTGGGAGCGATAACTATCTGCCTTACTTTGCTGGGCATTGGCTTGGTAAATGTACTTTGTCGGGAAACGAATCTTTTGGGATACTGTACCGTATTGGGTTTTGAGCCCTCTGTCGAGTTCAGACACCCCAATCATTGGATCGTCCAAAGTGGCCTGGGAAGTAACTAAAGAATCCTCGGCACTCCACGATTGCTGGTACTCTTTGACTCCAGGATTGTTTTGATAGGCTAGGCGCAAAAGTTCATCTAGTGATTTAGCTTCTTCAGCATAGCCAGGGGTTGATGCAAGCACCCCAAGAATTACTAAAATTTTAGAAAACATAATTAAACTCCTTCAAAAACTCGTTCCAAGAAAAAAGCGGTATTTCCCAGCTCTATTGTTGGACTAAACTATACAACGAATTTTTGAAGGTCTTAGGGCAGTAGAAGTTTTTGATAGATAATATATAGAGGGACTTTGGGCGGATGGTGCCGCACGTCCTTAAACTCAGCGATCTCATTATCTACTGTATGACTGGCGATAAGGTAGCTTGGACTAGCCACTGCAACTGAGTGGTCTAAATCCTTTTTCGCCAAACGATTTTCAAACGTTAAGACAGAGACCTCAAAATTCTCGGACTTAAAACAGTGGCCTAACTCACAATCATGTCCCGCTTCTTCATCTTTAGAAGAACCCATGTCGTCACAACAATCGTGATCAGAACCATGATGAGAGACTTTTGCGTTTTGATGGTGAGAGCAGTCGGCAATACAGGCATGGGCTAGGCCTTGTGAACCTAGAAACATGATTAAAGAAAAGATTGATATGACTATTCTCATTACCTTTTATCCTAATATACCCCTGTGGGGTATGTCAATACCTTATCGGCTACTTGACAGTTTTCTTTAGCAAACCCTGAATTTCCTTGATCATTTTATCAGCTTCTTTGCGATTTTTGCTTTCAATGGCGTGGTGAACACAATGGCTCAAATGATCCTCGATTATACGTGATTCCAAGGATGAAAGGGCTGATTTTACGGCTCTTATTTGGGTTAGAATATCAATGCAATACCTTTGTTCTTCAATCATACTGCCAATTCCTCTAATTTGGCCACCAATTCGATTGAGCCTATTCAGCTGATCAGTATGTTCTACTCCCTTTTTCATACATCTCCTTTTCAAGTTTTAAGATAGATATCTTATCATACCCCCTTAGGGTATCTATATCAACGGGAGACATATGTTTCGGCTTGGAAGCCGCAGCGTTTGTTGAAATTCCAGAATTGAAACATCTCAATTTCCAAATATTTTTCCACTATTGAACCAAATGTTCCTTCACTAAAATTTCATTTTTGAAACACAACCCAACTTTATTCCGTAACTTTAAGGGGTTGCGGTCGGACACCGACTTGGCAAGTTTTGCCAACTTTCTTGCAACTTAAATAAGTGAAAGGCGCTGAATGGATTGGCGCCCAAGAAAGGGGTAGCAAATGTATTTCAATAAATGTCCTCGCTGTGGGGATCAAAGTTACGAACTACTTGAAACGCACGCACATTGCATTTACTGCAATTTTTCACCTGAACAAGACATCGGCTATCTGGCTTGGCGAGATATTGAGTTTAGAGGCTTAAAAAAATCTCGTCAGAACCAAATAGAAAATGAACGAATCATGCGTGGGGATACTCTGGACGACTACTCCTATGGAGTTGTGTCCAGAGGTGTCTTGTGATCCTCGATTGCTACGACTTTTACCTCTGGTCTATCGGCGAACTTATTTTACCAAACTCACTTACGCCAGATTTTATTTATCAACCACAAAGGGAAGGAATTGAAAATGAGTACAAAATTTTTCGACGTTATTGTCGCTAAAGAATATGAGACAAGAGTCAACGGACAAGTAGAAAAGAAAACAGCCTGGAATAGAGTGGGCCGAGCCTGGCCATCTCGATCTGGGGAATCATTGAGCTTTGAGCTCTATCTGCTGCCGAACCAACGTTACGTTATTCAGCTCCAAGATCGAAAACAGGAACAAACTCAAACGTCAGAAACGGCCCCGTTTTAATAAGGAGACTCGAATGAATAAGAAACAATTTATTATTGCAGTTGGACTATTCTTAGTATCACCGATGGCCTTTGGCTCTGTGGAGTCTTCTTTGATGGGGCTTAAAACAGTGCTACTTGGATCAATTTTGCCAATATTCGCTGTGCTAGGGCTAGGCTTTGCAGCCTTTAGCTTCTTCACAGGAAACCCGAATGCCAAGCAGCACCTTATCTATGCAGTAATCGGCTCGGTAATTTTGTTCGGGGCACAAAGCATTGTTGATTTGGTTCAAAGAGTTGTTCGATGAAGAACTGTCCAACAAGTAACATGAACAAATCTACACTGTGGGGATTTGATGTCAGTCAGATAGTTGCGTCCTTTTTCATATTAGCAGGATCGAATGTGTTTCTAAATATACTCGGTCTGCCCCTGATATTTTCGTGGGCATTGGGGCTCAGCTCGTTGATTGCTTTGCGGATAGTTTCACATGGTCAAAAAAATGGTCATCTAGAGCTATTGGCTCGCTTCATCATCGAGCCACACTTGTTTTTAGGACACAAATTCAGAGTGCAACCCCCAAAAGAGGAGATGCTATGAACAAATATGCTCTTGCAAAATCATTGCTTGGCTCTCATTGGCTCAAGGAAGGGGTTATATCAAATGCCGATGGCTCCATCTCAAAAGGATTTGAGGTGGAGCCACTGTCTTGTGGTTTGTTTGAGGAGTCTTTTGAGGGTGCCATATCAGATAACTTTTTTATAAAGCTATCTGACTTGCTCACGAAGCTTCCCAACCTTTCAGAAGGGCAAATTATAATTTGTCGTAGAAAATTGAGAAATAGTGAAATCTCAGGGTTCGCTACAAAACTATACGTTTTTGAAAAGGTCCAAAAGCCAGAGAGCTACTCTCATTTTGGTGCCCTTCTAGAAGAGTTGAGGCTTGACCCTTCACCGATTACTCAAGCTTCTTGGAAAATGCTCTTGTCGGGGGTTTTTGGAAATACCATTTTAGAAAACAAGCTTCCTGATGTCGCCTGGGAAAAAGAAGGAATAAAAATAAAAGAGCAAGTTGTACGGGTATTGTCTTTAACCGAACTCCCACAAGTTACTTGGAAGGGCTGCTTACAAACCATATTCGAAAACCCATGTGAATTCATGGTTTCAATCCGGTTAGCCATCCCAGATCGAGTGAAAATAAAAAAGCAACTAGAAACCAAAAGAAGAGTTAGCCACGCTCTTTCTGTGACCAGCTCTTTGGAGGTTAAAAACATTGAGTCTAACTCTGTCCTTCACTCCTCAGAAGAAACGCTAGAGAGAATATTAGTCGGCAAGGAAACCCTTTTTGAAATTTCAATGGCTGCAATCCTAATAGGTAGTGATGAAGCAACGCTCACAACGGCAAGAGACTTCGAGCGCATGGTTTCTGGAATTGGCAATGCCGGACTATTTTTAGAAAGCATTGGTACGCTTCCAGTATTAAAGAGCCATATTCCTGGGAACAAAACATTAGGGATAAGAAAACTTCCCATATTGACTGAGAACCTGGCTCACCTCCTGCCACTCTTGCACGATTATTCACGATTGAATGACCCTTCTAGCTTGGAATTGCGCTCAAGGAGTGGAGAAGAGTCATATCTAAATCTCTTCTCCAGGGAGAACCTAAATTATAACTCCTTTATCTGTGGAGCTTCGGGATCTGGCAAAAGCTTTTTAATGAATGCGATACTTTCGTCAACATTAAAAGATGATCCTAATTCTAGGTTATGTATTTTTGACGTTGGTGGATCATATAAAAGAATTGTCGAGGCCAACGGAGGTAAGAGCACTACACTTAGCTACAATGAAGCAAGGGCATTGATCTCTTCGTTTTTGCGTATTCAGCCAGTTGGCACTCAAGGTTTTTTTCAAACTTTCATTCAAACTCTTTGTGGCTCCGGTGCACACATAACCCATTCCCATATGGTTGCCATTGATGACCTACTCAAGGAAGTTGAGGGAGAAAAGCTAGAGATCGCCAAACTGATAGAGAATGCTGGAAAGCGAATTGAGAAGTTCTATAAGGATATTGCTCATTGGCTTAAACCCCACGTTGGATTTGATAAGATCAAAGAGCGTCCAGATTTAATTGAGCTGATTAAATCTCCTGTCTCCGCTTTTGATTTTAAAGAACTAGATTCAGACCCTATTTTGCAGAGAACAACAATTCTCCTGCTCACTGAGCTATTGTGGCGTGATTTGGTAGATGGTCGTTATTCAAGAACACAAATTGTGTTTGATGAAGTGTGGAGGTTCTTTGCTCAGAGCAAGGGATTTTTAGAAGAAATGTACCGAACCCTTAGAAAGTACAAGGCTGGAATTGTTTCTATCACTCAGAACCTTGCCGACTATGGGGACGAGGCATTTGCTAAAATGCTGTTTACAAACAGCTTCACAAAAATATTTTTGCAAAACGGAGCCTCTGCTGAATATTTGCGAGAAACATTTGATCTACCTGAATCAGACATTGACCGGGCACTGTCAGTAACCTCGAAGAAGCCATACTACTCTGAGTTTTTCGTTCTCACGCCAGTTTTGAGTCAAATTTTTCGACTGTATCCGACTGAAGAATTTTATGCCCTAGCAAATACAGAAAACATTTCAAATAAAAAGGAGTCGAAATGAAAAGGATCAAGAAAATGATAGTCATATCATTTCTAATGCTCACCCCCTTTTCTGCTCGTGCTGATATGTGGGGTGGAGACATCCCATTACTCATAGAGATTGTCACCAACACACTAAATACTCTCATGGAACTAAGAGATCAGTCTCGAATGATGGAAGATGAAATGGCTGGAATCAAAGATCGAATCAATCGAATTCGCACCATTTCAAATGTTGTTCAACCGTCAAACTGGCATAACTGGAAAGATCCTAAGCGGGCGTTAGAACAGTTGAGGATCATTTACTACACTATGCCTAAGGAATATCGCTCAAAAAAATCCGATGCCATTGAACACGAGATTTCAAAGGCCATGAACATGATCTCTAGAATCAGCGGAGAGGCCCAAACAACTTTTCGTTCAGGAAAAGAATTGGAACGTCGAGGAGCTGATGCCTCCCCTGGCGTTGCACAGAAATTAACTGCTTCTGGAGTGGGCACTCTTGTGGCAATGGAAGCTCAAACACAAGTTATTCAAAGCCACATTACTAGCTTGCTAACCCAAATGTTAGCTGATGGGAATGAACGGGAGTCTCGTCTTGTGGCCTCAAAGGGCAAGAGCTTTGCCTCTGTCTCGCCCAATCTTGGTGATAGCGATAGCCGATTTTCTGCTCATGTGCTGCCGCTTAGGATGTCTAAATGAGTTATTCTTTACCGGCAGTTGAAGAATACGAAAGACTATTGCCTGTAGCTAGGGCTTTGTACGACCACACCAGTCGCCTTAGCTGGGAAATGTTGTTGCCCTTGTTCTTGTTGTCTGTGGCCCTGAGTTACTCCTCTGATCTGGGCTTAACGGGTTCAATTTTGGTTCGATTAAAAAGATTGGTCCTTGTTGCACTATTATTAGTGTCATTTCCGATGATTGCAGAATTTTGCCAAACATTTGGCGTAGAGGTGGCAAAATCTATCGACAACATGACAGGAATCGATGAAGTCCTAGAAGCTGCTGCGAAGAGGGCTGAAGTGTACTCGTTCGACCTTCAAGGGTTACTCAATCTAGGGAGTGATCTGATTATGGGAGCCCTTGTCCTTATAAGTTTTCTTATTTTGGTCGTTGCTCGCTTCTTCTTGTTAGCCTTTCAGCACTTCTATTGGATGCTCTTGGTTGTTCTTGGTCCATTTATGATTTTAGGGCTCTTATTTGAATCCTCAGTCGGGATCACCAAAGGTCTTTTTAAGAATATGCTGCAAATTTCAGCATGGCCAATCATCTGGTCAATTTTGTCTGCTTTTCTAAAAGCTCTGCCATTTGCCTCAGCTTATGCGGTCGAAGGTGGCTTAGTAACCATAATCACGTTGAATCTAATCATCGCCATTGCCCTATTGTTCTCACCTTTTATTGTCTCTCAACTTTGTGAAGGTGTGGATTTAAGTGTGGGTAACACTCTTCGCCGTGGGGTCATGCGGACTGTAGCAATGACAAACCCAAAGGCATTTGCCGTTGCCGCAGCCTCTAAGGCTCGAACAGCTAGTCGAAGGGGCATGCAGTTGGCCCGAAATCATATTGCAAAACAAACCGTAGAAAGGAGAACAAGAAGATGAAATACTTTTTAATATTTTTATTTCCATGCTTCGCCTTTGCTACTGAACTACCCCCGACTCCATTTCCGATATTTTTAAAATCAGGATTTAGCTCTGTGCTCGATTTTGATGACATACCTTCGCAAGTCGTTTTAGGAGATCCTGAAAGTTTTCAGGTCGAAAAATTAAAGCGATCCATAGTGATAAAGCCACTCACGCCCTATGCGACTACAAATATGTTTGTGTACTTCAGTAAAAAGAAGACGAGGCTGTTTATACTGACCGCGTCTGAGGATGCAAACCCAACTTATTATAAGTCCTTTAAAGCTCCACCTGCTCCAAAGCCACCGATTAAAAAAATCAGTCGTAAAACACAATGGACATATAAAAGGGGAACAAAGCTAGTTAGTGCTTGGTTTGATAAAAAGAAGGATTACTTGACTGTGGATATTAAGGTCACAGCAGGCACAAGGGCAGCGATAAATCCCAAGTGGGATTGGGTGAGGTTAACCTACAAAAATGCAGCTATTACACCTGTGAAACTTTGGTCGGAGCGGAAGGCTGTGCAAAAGGATTCTAGTGTTAGGGCAAGATTCATATTTGCCAAACCAAACATACCTAGAGACCTCAAAGGTACAACTTTGATTGTTCCCATTCACGGGTCTATTAAACCTGTTGGTGTTCCACTTCGGCTGGTGAAGCCATGAAAAATCCAAATACTCCAATGAATAAATTAAAGGCAAATTTGCTCGCCAGATGGTCAGCAGAAGACTATCCAGGTGCAGAACCTCGCTTTCAACTTAACCTCTTTGGTAAAGACCTAGGAATATTTGTTCTGTTGCCCATCGTTGCAGTGATAATGTTTAAAGCCTGCGAGAATGCAGCTTCTACATCGAGCAAGCCCAAGAAAAAAAGGGAACGAGTAGAGGCTGACCGCAATGCTCCTACACGATCACAAATTATTAACTTTAGCGGAACATTAACAAAGCCTAAGTATGCTGGTGTCACTAAAAAAGCTCCAGGAACACTAGTAAAGGTTCGTTTGTTGAATGTCGTTGAAACCTACTCAAATGCACCAGTTCACGCACAGATTGTTGATGCAAGCCTTGGTCGGACCTTGATGGGAGGTACACTCATAGGCGATGCAGTTTCTGACTCCAATTATGAGCGAATCAACATTACATTTCGGTTCGTTCGTGACCCGAGGAAAAGTGGATTAGCAATACCCATTTCTGCCAGGGCTCTGGGGCTTGATGGCACTTTGGGTCTTGAAGCTACTAAAAAAGCGGGGTTCGTCACTCGCTCGACCCTTGGCTCGGCAAGTTCTGCGGCTCAAGATTTAAAGGGCGGAGAGGGATCCACTGATTTTAAAGACGTACTAATAAAGGCATTGACCGCAGGACTTATTCAAGAGTTTGGCTCTTCTACAAAGGTAGAACAGAATCGTGCCCAAGTATTAACTTTGCGTCCTCCCTCTGAGTTTTTTGTAGAACTCACGGATTTCTTTCCGGGAGGCTCTCAATGATGTCTGACGAAATGCTATTAGCAATATTGGTGGTAGGACTTGGTGGATTAGCCTTCCACGAGTTTTATAGCTCATTGAGCCCTTTTGATGCTGGCTTGTTAATCATTTGTATCATTGTATTTTTGGCAACTGCATTGATCTTTGCATGGGATAGATTTTCAAAACATGGTCGTGATAGACGGAAAAGATTGGAAACAATTCGAGAGCTACCAAAGGAGTTGCTTGCAAAGTCTGAGAACTCTGTTTACTTGGGCAAAGAGGTAGAGCTTGATATACCACTTTATTTTCCCGACACAATTCGCTCTCGGCATATGCACATTTTAGGGGCTACGGGATCAGGAAAAACAGAAAGCATTGTTTTAAATTTTCTCAAGCAAGATGTGGAGAGGGGAAAAGGTGCGATTGTTTTGGATGCAAAAGGGGACGCTTCATTTTCCTGGGCCTTGAAGTCGTGGGTTCCAGACGAAAAACTGCGGGTTTTTGATTTAGGCTCAGAGGAAAGTTTAACCTATGATCCATTGGCGATTGGTACTCCACATGAAGCAGCACAGAGATTGTTCTCTTCGTTTACCTGGAGCGAAGAATACTACAAGTCTAAAGCGTTTTCAGCATTGCAGAAATTGTTTGAAAGTCATTTTGAAAAGAACGAAAGAAACCCAAAACTCACTGACCTATTGGAGTATCTAGAAGATTCGGAGTTATATATTTCATGCACCACGGGGAAGAGTTACCCCAAAAAGTTAGCTGAGCGAGACTTTGGCGAACTCTCAGGTTTAAGGGATCAACTTCGCTCGCTCTGCACTGGGTACCTATCAAAAATTCTTTCACCTGAAAGCAATTCAGAGATGAACTTGGAGGAAGCTCAGAATGGCAATGTGCTTTACTTTAGATTACAAAGCTTAATGTCACCACAGATTGTCGCTACACTCGGAAAACTCTTAATCAATCACCTAAATTTTTTGGCTGGAACAGCCCACCGGAACGAGCAAAATGCAAAAGAAGTTAAACTCATCCCAACCTATTTAGATGAGTTTGCGTCTTTTGCATGTCCCGAATTTGCCGACCTAATTTCAAAAGCTCGCTCAGCTGGCCTTGCCCTACATTTTTCACATCAAAGCATTGGGGATTTAACGGAAGTGTCTCAGGGATTCCTAAATCGAATCACAGACAATTCTGCGACTAAGATTATAATGCGGATTAATGACCCGGATTCAGCCGATTTCTTTGCAAGATCATTCGGCACAAAACTTTATCAAAAGGTCACCCAACGGGTCACAAATAGCGAGGACATAGAATCTGCTGAAGCTATTGGCGAAGGCTCCCAGCGTGAGGCCCATCAGTTTAGGGCTTCTCCTGATCTGTTTAAGACTCTGCCTACCGGAATGGGATCGGTACTGATTGCGCATGGCCAGGACACACCACACGGGGCATCAAGTGTATTTAAGGTCAGATTCCCTAGGATTAGTGGTTCAGAAGGAGAGGACCAGTGATTCAATATTGACATAGATTGAATAGATTAATAGCTTGATTGTGGTTTTAAGAAATTTCCTGCCGCTCGCGGCCATTTTGGCTAAGGTGAAAATTTCTAAGTATCTTTAAAAGTCATAACAACTTTTTTAGGACTTCTTAATGCGAGCAAAGAAAATAAGTCCATGAAAGGTTGCAAAGATGTCTAATAGTTTACCTACACCCGAAAATTTTAAAGAGAAGGCAAAATTAATCCGCACATTTATGAAAAATAAATGTGATGCGAGTATTTCTCATAGCCACAGTCTTGAGCTGATTTCACAGTTGTTCGGATTTAAGGACTGGAACACGGCTACAGCAGTTTCAAAATCCAGAGGAAGATTGCCGACTAATATAAAAACCGTGGGTCAAATGAAGAGGGTTCTAGAAAAATTTGATGATTCTGCCGAGTTGGTAATGTGGAACCTTCATGCCGTGGCAGGACTCATTGACGTAATCAAGGAACTCAATCTCACAGATGAAACATTTCAAGATGAGTATTCCTTAGTATTCGACGGAGTTGCTGCTGATAAAGCGAGCTTTCAATTGAAACTCGAAGATGAAAAACTAATTTCTGCGGATGGGAAGGAAATAGATCCGTTCCGAAATCCGGCTATTTGCGATCTGTAAAAGGGAGAAGTGTTCGCATGCCTCGTAAAGATATAGGAATTTAGATCATGAATATTTTTACATCAAAGTCCCCGATATGGTCTCTTGGATTCCGACCTTTTTTTGTGTTGGTCCCACTGGTTGCTGTAGTCACATCCTCTATTTGGGTGGTTTACATCACTGGATTGGGGTCATTTGATTTTTCACCCCTTTCACCTAATCAGTGGCATGCGAATGAAATGATCTTTGGATTTATTGGGGCAGCAATTCTTGGTTTTTTATTGACCGCTTCTGCAAATTGGACTGGGACCCGTGGGATTCATGGAATTTATCTAGCAGCTCTAATCATCGTTTTTTTAGCAGCTCGCATTGTTTTTTGGGTGACACCAGCTAGCCAGATTTGGGTTTATCAATTGGTTGGTGTTGCGTCGCCGCTGTGGCTTGCCGTTCATTTAGCGATACTTTTCTTTAAAACAAAAAACAATAGAAACCTAATACTGATTGCACCCCTTTCTGTTTTTATTGCCGGTCAGATTTATATTCTTAGTTCAGATTATATGTTGGGTTACGAACTTGCTCTTTATGCTGTTCGTTTTTTAGTTGTCGTCATTGCTGGCCGAGTGATCCCATTTTTTACAAAGAGTGTACTGAAACTAGAGCCTAGGTGGAACAATTCAGTATTAGAGAAATTAAATATATTTTCAGTTTTCGTGTTAATTTTTGAGCCCTTCTATAGAAGTACCTCTTGGATAGGTACTCAAATTTGGATCGGGTTGACCCTAATTGCTCTTTTTCTAAATATTTATCGACTATTGAATTGGAGATTTATTCCATCCTATAGAGTTAAGATTCTCTTCGTTTTGTACTTTGCTTATCTTTGGCTCCCATTGCACTTTGCCCTTGGCCTAGCAAACCATTTTGAATGGCTTGCTGGTATTGGTCGACCTTCTCTTCATTCACTCGCCTATGGTTTTATGGGCATAATGATTTTAGGGATTATTAATCGGGTGACCCTGGGGCATACGGGACGAAAAATACATGCTAATTCATTGGCGATTTCTTCCTATGTTGTGCTCAGCGTGGGTGCTCTGGCTAGAGTATTTGGTCCTTTGGCGGCCCCTGAGCATTATATCCTCTGGATTCGAGCATCAGGAGTCCTATGGGTACTTGCTTTTTTGGCTATCGGTATTGAATTGATTCCTAAGTTACTTTCTCCTAGGGTCGATGGGAAAGAGTATTAAGAGTATTAAGAGTTTGAGAGGATGTAGTGACTAAGAATGTTGTAATTATTGGCGGTGGGTTTGGTGGTTTACAAGCTGCCAAAGCTTTAGGCAATACCCACGAGTTTCACATCACTTTGCTTGATCGTCGAAACTATCATTTGTTTCAACCCCTTCTTTATCAAGTTGCTATGGCTGGCCTTAGTGCAACTGACATTGCAATGCCAATACGCGGCCTTTTATCAAAATATCGAAATATTAATGTACTCTTAGAAAATGTTGAACGTATCGATTTAGATAATCAAATAGTGATAAGTGATGCTGCTGAACATTCATACGATTATCTAATCTGTGCTTGCGGTGCCAAACACAGTTATTTTGGACATGAACACTGGGAGGAACGAGCTCCTGGCCTTAAAACATTGGAACAAGCTATTGAGATTCGAAGAAGAATTCTTACTGCCTTTGAATTAGCTGAACGTGAAAAAGATAGGGTCAAATTTAAACAGCATCTGACATTTGTTGTGATCGGTGGAGGCCCTACGGGTGTAGAGTTGGCTGGAGCTATTGGAGAAATAAGTCGATTCACCCTTTCAAAGGATTTTCGAAATATTAATCCAAGTAATGCTCGAATCATTTTAATTGAAGCTGGTGATCGTATTCTTTCCGGATTTGATCCTGACCTATCTAAAAAAGCGGTAAGGTGCCTTGAGAAGTTAGGAGTACAGGTGTGGGTAAATTCTCGGGTTACGGGAGTCACTGAAGTGGGAGTTCAGGTTGGTGAAGAGTTCCTTGAATCTGAAACGGTTTTGTGGGCAGCTGGAGTTCAGCCGTCTTCAATAAATAAAGAAATTAATACAACTAAGGACGTACAAGGGCGCATTAAGGTAGAGAAGGATTTGTCTCTTGCTGGTCATCCAAATGTCTTTTTTATTGGAGACCAAACCAGTGTTTTAGACAATAATGGAAATCCCTTGCCGGGCATTGCTCCAGTAGCAATACAACAAGGTCATTTTGTTGGTAATTTGTTAAAGCGGGAGCTTAAGGGAAAGCCTCGAATGGATTTTGAGTATACGGACAAAGGACAAATGGCAACTATTGGTCGAAAAATGGCCGTCTTGCAAATTGGAAGGATAAAACTTTGGGGATTTCTTGCGTGGCTGGCGTGGCTTTTTGTACATATCTATTATTTGATAGGTTTTAAGAATCGGGTATTTGTTTTTATCCAGTGGACTTGGCATTACTTGAACTATGGGCGAGGTGCCAGGTTAATAATGGATCGAGAGTGGCGAAGCTACCGTAGAAATTAAAATTTTAGCTAATCTTTTTTACTTCAGAATATCTACTCATACATATCAAAAATTTAAAAGGAGGTACGATATGCGTATTGCATATACATTGTTACTCTCCACTTCACTACTCTTTACATCTGCATGTTCAACTATGAACAAATCATTACAGCTTGGCGCAACTATGGGTGCTGCTACAGGTGCGGCAGCAACCTATCCTGGTCAACATTCTGCTGGCAAACACAAAGGACAAGATGTGGCTTTAGGAGCAGCAATTGGACTTGGCGTCGGCCTAATCACATCCTTTTTCACTCATAAGGAGGTTGAGGAAGACAGGGAGCTTTACCGCAGTAGTCAAATAGAAATGCACTTTGGTGATCTCCCACCCAGCCCCTTTTTGGTTCCCAAGTACAAAAAGAAAGGCGGCAGATAATGAAACTAAGGAAGCAAGTTGTCCTTACCAATGAAGCCTGGAGTGTTGTTGAGGGATTAACAAAAAATGCCAATTCTGATTTTAAGCTGGGGCATATTACTTATTCTGACACAATCAATGCAATGATAATGAACTCTAAAGTTAGTGTTGAAGGACTTCGCTCCAGGCACACAGATGTTCGACGGACATTGAAGACTTGGGCCTCAAAAAAAGAGGTAGACATCGACTCTCTAATTAAAGACCTCAACGAAATCAAAAGCAAGGCGACAAAGAGACGAAGCATCTCATCAAAAAAAGAAGGTATGTAATGGCTGAAGTGATTAAAAAGTACATGCGTGGAAAGCAGATCATACAGCTCTTAAAATTACATGGTCCGCTTTCTTACAGGGCTTTAAAACGCATGATTGAACCGGCAATGACAAAAGGTAAACTGCTTAGGGCATTACAACGACTTCAGAAAAAGAACTATGTTGAGCGGCGATTTGAGCGAGTCTTTGCTGGCAAAGGTGTATTCTATAACTTGTGCCAGCAAGAGGACGTTCTGAAAGAAATAGCAGAGTTTACGGGCCTGGGTGTTGATGAATTAAAACAACCACACTTTCGCCACAGAGAATTGTTACATTCCGAGTGCTGCGCTCTCTGGGTGCATGTTTTAATGAAGATGTTTCCGGAAGCTGAAATTGTACGCGACTTTGATTTTCAAAACAGTAAAGGCGCAGAAAAAATAATGCTAGCCTCTGCTCAAGAATTATATTTGTACCCTGACCTTTTACTCATCTTCCCAGAATCAAAAACACAAAAGGAAGTGGCAATAGCTGTGGAAATTGAGCGCACACCGAAAACTGTTAGGCGACTTAGACAGAAGCTAAAAAAATATGCCAACGGCACTCACGTCGATGGAGTCATCTATCTTTGTGATACTCAACACATAACCAATTCCATTTTTAAAGTCTACAGCGAAAAACCATTACAAGACTCAAAGAGAGTCGGTCACTATTCGGAAAACTTTCTATTGTTTGGAGATTCTTTGTCCATACACACAGATCGTTTTTATGAGCTGTTCAACTCTCGATTTAAAACTGTATTTTTGCCCGACTGGATTACATACCTGCGCGACACAAGACTCAACTCACGTCGTGACTCTAATTTTAAAATGGGGGTACTCCGGTCCCCCCATGAAAAACAGTTGAAGAGAATTTAGTATTTTAAAAACCGTAGTGATTTTGGATCACTACTAAATCCGCCCGCCTAAACTCACTCCTCTAAAGCTTCCTGACCACTCCCCACCTACATCTAAAGATGTTGTATTACATACATCGGTTGGAAGTGGTCAGGGAGACGGGGTAAGGCGGCGGGCGGAGGGGGAGTATGAGATAGTGAATAGGAATAGAAGGATTAAGAGAAGAGAGAGAATATATAGGGATTTAGGAGAAGAAAGAGAAGAAGAAAACAAAGAAAAATACAGTGGAAAATGTGAGGAAAAAGCAGGCAAATTTGATGGTCAAGTCTACGCATATAGTGTAAATTCAGAGGATAGAACTGAAACGCATGTCGAACATAGGCAGCGGAATTCAGGACAGCTCTTTGAAAACTTGACTTGGTTAACCTCCAATGAAGCAGCCGAATATTTGCGGTTGCCATCAGTTGGAGCGTTGAGGGTGCTGGTCTTTAAGCGGCAGGTTCCGTTTCATAAATTGGGACGCAATCTACGTTTTAAGAAGTGTGAGCTTGACCGTTTGTTGGATGCCTCCAGAACTGGAGGAATCTAATATGGCGATACAAAAGTATTCAAAAAACGGTAAGACTCTTTATAGGGTTCGAGTTCAAACAAGAAGCAGCCAATATCCAGATATCAGACTCTCTGAGCAACTGTCTGGAGTTCGATCTGAATCTGAAGCCATCAAATATGAGGCGAAGATTCAAAGAGAGCTAGACAGAAAAGTCTTAGAGATGGAAACCCAAAGGTCCATTAAAGGACAAACTTGGGGAGCCGTTCTTAGACACTGGTATCAATCCCAAGGAGAAGTCCGAGTGAAGTTCGGCAGTATGAGCCGAAGCACTTTGGATGACTACTACAGTGGGATGAAAAGATGGATGGTTGTGTTTGAACATAAACCCTGTGCCGACATCACCCCACTTGATCTGATGCAACTCTTTAATGAGATGTCAGACAAAGGCGTAAGCCTTGGACATCGAAGAAAGCTGCGCACCAGAATCAAGGCGGTCTTTGAGCATGGAATCCAAGCGGGACTCATTAATATAATGAAAAACCCTGCTCACGATTTGGTGCTCAAAAAATCTGAGGAAAAAAAGCCTGAGATACTCACCGCAGGGGAATGTAAAAAGTTGATTGAACTTGCTTATGTTCATCAGCATGAATGGCGGCACGTTTGGGCACTAGCACTACTAACGGGAATGAGGAATGGTGAGCTTTACGCTCTTCAATGGTCAGACATTGATTGGGAACAAAAGCTTATCACTGTGGCCCGAGCCTACAACGGTAGAACGAAGCAGATTTCTACGACAAAAGCTGGCTATTGGAGAGATGTTCCAATGAGCCAAGATTGCATCAGGCTTTTAAAAGAGCTTAGATGTGAACGAGGAAATCAAGAATACGTTTTACCAAGGCTACCCAGGTGGGGAAACGGAATCCAAGCAGCAGTTCTTAGAACTTTCTGCATGGAGCACGGGTTACCATCTGTACGGTTCCACACTCTTCGTGCTTGCTTTGGAACTCAACTTTTACGCCAGGGAGTCTCTTCAGCCATCGTAATGAAAATTGCAGGTTGGAAAGACCTAAAGACGATGCAAAGATATATTCGTCTTGCTGGAGTAGAAGTCACAGGAGCCACTGACAAGCTATCGGTTTTGCCACCGGAGGAGATCGCAGCGAATGTCGTGTCTCTCAATTCACGGAAGCAAAAGTGATGAAGAATTACTCAGCGTTAGTGGATATTAGTTGGCTTTGCCCCACTTTTGCCCCACGATCAGTTAACCAGTTGAGATTTTTGAGGGAATTCGGACACGGGTTCGATTCCACCATTTCGTCCGAAGATGACTCTATGACTTTACCACTCACAGTCGTTCCGAGATGTAAGCCCCTTCGGGAGTCGAACATCGGCGCAGCCGATTTGTCGAAGATCGTTCGCTGTGGCAAGTGGTGTCGGAAGGGCCCAGACCCGCCGACTAAAACCTCCTGCAGCTTTCGGTTGGGGTGACCCACGGGAGTTAAGTAGCAGGCGAAAAGCGGCACGAGGTACTGTGCGCAAGTAACATTCATCAGCCTCAACACAAGTGAACAGCTAAAAAGGCGGCTTCGATGAGCCTCGCTCCTTCGAAGCTCTCATCTCGCTGGGAAGACGATGCTAGGCCCAAGCGGTTGGCGACGTAGAAGGCAAGACTGTGCGGGAGAACTCTGGGTTTGCCCTCACGGCAGCATCCTTGTCACTGGCTGGGGGCGGGTGAATGAGAGTCATAGAAGTTAACCGGAGAGATCTTTTAAGACAGTGGAGGAGGTTGAAGCCTTCACAACCAAAGGAGTGAAGTCAATAAGCTCCAATCAGGTGTCGTAAAAGAAGTCAGAGACACCCATAGTACTCACGAAGACAAGGAAACCTGTCGAGACTCAACGGACGAAGTCAGAGGAAGGGGTTGTCAGGTCCAGAAGGAACTTGGATTTGCAATTGTGTATGTAATGAGGATCTTGAGATGAACCAACATCCAACCGGGGCTAGGAAGTACATGTCCCTTAGCCCACAAACAAGACACATTCGGATCCGGGTGGCCGAGCATGCAAAGAAAGGTCGTAAGCAGTGGGATCTATATCGCTATCTTACAGACCCATACCTCCTGGCTGATGCGCTAGAGTTGGTGATTAAGAACCGCGGTAGCGCGGGTCTTGACCAAGTTACCGTAGTGTCGGTTAAGGGCAAGGAATGGGATTTCGTGAAAGATCTGAGTGAGCGACTCAGAGTGAGGACTTATCAACCGGGTCCGGTCAAACGCACTTACATCCCCAAAAGCAATGGGGAGCAAAGGCCTTTGGGTATTCCTAACCTGGAGGACCGCGTGGTCCAACGGGTGCTCGTACTGCTATTGGAGGTGGTTTACGAGCAAAGGTTTCATGATTGTTCCTATGGGTTTCGGCCGCATAGGAAAGCGGTAGATTGTGTAGCCAAAGTGGCTCAACAAGTCTACCGCCATCGACACATCTTGGAGGCTGACATCGAGAAGTTCTTCGATCAAGTCAGTCACAATAAACTCTTAAAAATGCTGACAAGAGAGATCTGTGATCCCCGAATTCTCCGGTTGATCAGCCAGATGCTTAAGTCAGGTTTTCAGGAGCCCGGTAAGCCTTGGCAGCCCAGTGGTAAAGGGACCCCGCAAGGGGGGCCGCTGTCGCCATTGCTAGCCAACGTTTACCTCCACCATGTGCTTGATGAAAGATTTATGGAAGTCTATGGGCAAAGCTCTAGGGTGAAGCTATTCCGTTATGCTGATGATTTTGTGATTACAGCAAAAACGCAGGCTGAACTCAAGACGGCTCGAAGATTTTTATACATATGGATGCGCGAGGGAGAACTTAGTCTCAAAGAGAGTAAGACTCGAGAGGTGGATATGACCAATGAACGGCGTAGCCATCAATCGAAGTTTGATTTTCTGGGGTTTAAGATTCACCTTCGGGCCTTCACTGATAACCCTGAGCGATTTTGGATTGCTAGGCAACCATCAGAAAAGGCCCGTCGCAGTTTGAAGGCCAGTCTCAAGGAGAAGCTCCACGTTCATCTTACAATGAATGAGGCGCGGGATGTGGTGCAATCGGTATGGCGAGGCTGGTGCAATTACTTTCGGTATTCGAACGGCAACAGCATCATTTACCGAGAACTCCATTCCGTACGCCGCCAAATCTACCAGTACCTCAAGCGGAAGTACCGGAGAGGCGGTCGCCCGGTGCCGTGGCGCAAACTGACGAAGGTAGCCAAGACCATATGGAGACCTATAAAGCCTATAGGTGTGATACCCAATCATCTCGACCACAAGCAAGGTAGCTTGCTTTAATCTGGGAGAGCCGTATACGTGAACGCGTACGTACGGTTCGGTGAGGGCTGAGGGGCTGGTGGTAATGCCAGCTGCCTCGGCTACTCGGTAATTACCCGGGCTTTTATCCGGGTGTTTTGGCAACTAACTAAAATCACTAATAACTACTTTCAATGGGTTATCAGGGGCGGGACTTAATTTAGAAGTGGCACCGCTTCGGGGCTCAGGTCAGTAGCCTTCAAGGAGTTTTTTTCTCCAGGTCGTGAATCAAGCCCATTACTGTTTTGAAGGCTTCTTTAAAACTTATGGCATTGGGAATAGAGTCCACAGCACTGGCCCAACCCCGTTCAAGCCAACCCGTATTGATATTTTTGATTTCTTGATAGAAAGACTTTGGTAATTCTGTTGAGCGAAATTCAAAAGATCGTTTGAGGGCTTTTTTGAGTGTAGGGCCGTCAGCCTTTGGCAAAAACACCACAAGATCATGAACATCTTTGGAGCGAGAGTTTTGATCTCCGTGAGAAATCAAAGCATGAAGTTTTTCAGCACAAATCGTTTCAATAGGATAGACAGACCAACTGATTTCTTCATTGTCAGCAAGTAGCGACGGGGTTTGCTTCTTTTGAGGCCCTGGAGTTATAGGGTCGCCAATCCCCAAATCAAAATGGACAATTTGAGCTTTTTTAAGATTTTTAAAAACTTCACCAATGCCTGCTCGATATGTGTGGCGAATTCCTCCGTACTCTCCTTGGGTGGCCAGATCAATCTGACTTTCAAAACGGAACCATACACCATCATTCAAATCAGTTTCGGCCTGCTTTTTCACTTGCTCCAGAGTCTCATCAACATTGGCTTTCACAAGCAATGCATCGAGGTCAACCGTGTAGCGAGGGGAATCGTAGACCTTGAGCCCGACAAACCCACCTTTAAAAACAAGATTGCTCGCCAGCTTTTTATCAGCGATGAGACGAGCCACTAATCGTTCAATCAAAAAAGTGGTCTCAAGGTCTCTTGGGTCAATATTTAGTTTTTTTCCAAGATCGATAATCTTTTGTCTTACAGATGTGCCCTTTGCTTTTGTGGTCATTGTATTGCTCCAATGATTGCCTCGGAGTATCTATTGAAATAGGAATCAAGGCCAAGTTCCTTTGCGGTCATTCCAATTTTTTTAAGTGTTGTTTGTCGTTGTTGAATAGCTTTTCGACAAGCTTTAATAGCTGTTCTCTCTCCCATTTTTGAAGCAAGTTTAAAAGCCTCTGCAATGGCACGCTCAATAGAAACAATTTTATAACCCCTTCCTTCGACAATACCTTTATCAAGAGGGGTTTTTGTTCTTATGAGACGATATGAGCGATTGCTGGTTATTTTATGAGGGGGAACAAGTACCCACGTTTGCTTTGGAACCTGTTCGGCAAGGTTATAATAAAAAAGGGCGGATAGACCACCAATTACAGCTTCAGGCCCAAGCTTTGCGTAAGCAATTTGGAAATCATATTCACGGTCTAGACTTGCTTCTGGGTGAAGGAATATTCCACGATCCACCCTTTTAATTTTTTCTTGCTTAACAAGTTTGGAAAGACTTTGTTGGCTAATCCCTATTTCTTTGGCTTGAGCCAGTGTAAAGATTCCGAACTTTTTAAGCTTTTTTTCTTGAGCCTTTGTCATGTATATAGCATTGCGTGAAATTTAACATTTTTCAATAAAAATGTTATTTTTCACCCCGACACCATTGCGTGAAATTTAACATTTCTTAGGAAAAATGTCATATTTCACCGTATACCGTTTTAGGAATTAATATTTATATGAGGCCCAATGAAGCCCACGGCCTTCTAACTTATTGACTTTACAGAGGTTTATTTTATTAAATATACCTCCACCATTTCGTCCGAAGATGACTCTATGACTTTACCACTCACAGTCGTTCAGAGATGTAAGCTCCTTCGGGAATCGAACATCGGCGTAGCCGATTTGTCGAAGATCGTTCGCTGTGGCAAATGGTGTCGGAAGGGCCCAGACCCGCCGACTAAAACCTCCTGCGGCTTTCGGTTGGGGTGACCCACGGGAGTTAAGTAGCAGGCGAAAAGTGGTACGAGGTACTGTGCGCAAGTAACATTCATCAGCCTCAACACAAGTAAACAGCTAAAAAGGCGGCTTCGATGAGCCTCGCTTCTTCGAAGCTCTCATCTCGCTGGGAAGACGATGCTAGACCCAAGCGGTTGGCGACGTAGAAGGCAAGACTGTGTGGGAGAACTCTGGGTTTGAAATTGTGTATGTAATGAGGATCTTGAGATGAACCAACATCCAACCGGGGCTAGGAAGTACATGTCCCTTAGCCCACAAACAAGACACATTCGGATCCGGGTGGCCGAGCATGCAAAGAAAGGTCGTAAGCAGTGGGGTTTACGAGCAAAGGTTTCATGATTGTTCCTATGGGTTTCGGCCACATTGGAAAGCGGTGGATTGTGTGGCCAAAGTGGCTCAACAAGCCTATCGCCATCGACACATCTTGGAAGCTGACATCGAGAAGTTCTTCGATCAAGTCAGCCACAATTAACTTATGAAAATGCTGACAAGAGAGATCTGTGATCCCCGGATTTTCCGGTTGATCAGCCAGATGCTCAAGTCAGGTTTTCAGGAGCCCGGTAAGCCTTGGCAGCCCAGTGGTAAAGGGACCCCACAATGGGGTCCACTATACTGTTTACCGAGAACTCCATTCCGTGCGCCGCCAAATCTACCAGTACCTCAAGCGGAAGTACCGGAGAGGCGGTCGTCCCGTGCCGTGGCGCAAACTGACGAGGGTAGCCAAGACCAGATGGAGATCCATAAAGCCCATAGGTGTGATGCCCAATCATCCCGACCACAGGCCAGGTAGCTTGCTTTGATCTGGGAGAGCCGTATACGTGAACGCGTACGTACGTACGGTTCGGTGAGGGCTGAGGGGCTGGTGGTATTGCCAGCGGCCTCGGCGACTCTGATTATCAAATCGATTTGATAGTGAGTAACTTCTTTGTTTTAATAAAAAGCATTGAGAGCGAGACTTTGATGGGAGAGCCAAAATGGCGGTAGAGGTATTTGAATCCATAAAAGTGCCGACTTCAACGGTATGGAAGACTGTCACAGATATAGAAAACTGCGATCAGATTCTTACAGCCATACTCAGAATAGAGATTTTAGTAAAACCAAAAAATGGTATTGTCGGCTTAAAGTGGAGAGAGACACGAAAAATGCTCGGTAAAGAGGCTGCTGAAACAATGTGGATAACAAGAGCTGAAGAGGGTCATTGGTACGAAACTCAGGCGCTGAACTCAGGCTGTGAGTATAATACGCGGGTTTCTGTCATAGAAACAGCCGAAGGAACTAAACTCTTCATGAGGTTTGATGCCACACCAAAGACTTTCTTGGCTAGGCTGCTTTCTCCTTTAGGCTTCTTGTTTTCAGGTATGATTAAGAAGGCTTTACGACAAGACTTAATGGATATTAAAAACAACCTAGAGAGCCGGTAAAGAAGTTTTTATCTAATTGGTTTTCTTAACACTTTTTTTGGAGGGGAAAATGAAAGACAACAAAGGGATGATGAAGGGGATGATTTTAGGAGGCATAACCGCTTTCGTATTTGTATTTTTGTTTGAGTTCTTAGTTCACGGCTTTTTACTGAAAGGTCCTTACGAAGCCACAATGAGTGTCTGGCGGCCACAGGAACAATCGAATATGGCGGTAATGTTATTAAGCCAGTTTCTTTTTGCTATGTCAGTGGCATTCTTTTACCCAATTGTTGGTCCCGACAAGGCAGGCAAGAAGGCCGTTCCGTTTGGAATTGGGCTTGGTCTCGTTATGGCTATGCCACAGATAGCGACGTACAGCTACTTACCTATTCCAATTTCTATAAGTCTCTATTGGGCTATAGCCTCATTTGGTAAGGCTTTTGGTTGCTCCTTTATTGTTTCGAAGATCTTTAACAAATTTGCTAACAAAATGTAAACAGGGGTATTTGGTTAAATCAAAAAACTGTGACTGCTGCATGATGCCTTTAGCGAAAGACACCCTTCCCGATAGTTGGACCCATAAAGTTTCTGGTGGCGGGCTTGATGACGGGGTGACCTTTCACTGCTATTGGCTTCCATTGGAGGGGGCAGAGGCAAAGCTGAGTGGTAGTATGGGAGTCTCGGCGTGGAAGGTATTATAATTAAAAAATAAAATCCTGATCAGTTCGAACAAAATAGGGGAAAATTAGAGGGATCTGAGTGAGTACCGTTTTCACAAAAATCATAAAGGGTGAATAGCCAGGGTCATTTGTATATCAAGATGACCTTTGTTCTGTTTTTATGGATATTCATCCGATCGGTGACGGCCACTTGCTTGTAGTACCATCAGAAGAAAGGGCCCGATTGGTAGATTTGCCGCCTGAAACTGTCGGTCAATTGTTTCGGGTTGCACAAAAAATTATTCGAGCCCTAGATGCCTCAAGTCTTTCGCCAGATGGCTATAATCTATTTTTATCAGATGGAGAAGTTGCTGGCCAAGAAGTGCCACATAGTCACTTGCATATCCTTCCGCGGAAAACAGATGATAAAATCGCTGTTTCTTTCGGATCGGAGAAGCTCTGTCACCACTTCGAGACGAAGGCGTGTTTATAATTGGAAGTGGGAATTCTTACCATAATGTTGGCAACATGTTTAACCCGACAAGAAAAGCCATTAGTGGTTCAGCAAAGTTTGACGAGTCGCTAAAATCAACTTTGAGTTTAGATGTTGATCGACGAAGACCTGAGCTCCTACGATGGGCGAGCGCGCCTGCGGCTAGAAATGACCCGGCAATGGTGACCTGGAGTGGTACTATAAATGGCACTGTTAATACTGCATTTCATTTTCAAGAAAGTGGTCGCTAGGCTCGCCAAATCGGCATTTTGGTGGTAATCCACGAGCATGATACACTTTTCAAATGTTTCAAAACACTACGGCAACAAAGTTCTCTACAGTAATGCCAGCTTTCAGTTGAATGCGGGCGAAAAAGTGGGGCTTGTTGGTCCTAACGGGGCCGGCAAAACCACGATTTTTCGTATGATCGTGGGTGAAGAGCGGCCCGATGAGGGGCAGGTGGTGTGTCCAGATAAGGTGACCATCGGTTATTTTTCTCAGAATATCGCTGAGATGGGTGGTAAAAGCGTAATAGACGAAGTTAAGTCGGCAGCCGGCAACTTATCCGACATTGAAACTCGGCTTCCGTTACTCGAGGCCAAAATGTGTGAGCCCCTGGATGATGATGAAATTGCCAGGGTGTTAGAAGAATATGGGCATCTGCAGAGTGAATTTGAAAGTAAGGGTGGCTACGAGCTAACGGCTAGAGCTGAAGAGATTATCACGGGCTTGGGGTTTCCTCCAGATTCACATCATCGCCCTGTTGACGGGTTTAGTGGTGGCTGGAAAATGAGAATTGCATTAGCCAAGATTCTATTGATCAAGCCCGATGTGCTTTTGATGGACGAGCCTACAAACCATTTAGATTTGGAGTCGATCATTTGGCTTGAGTCATGGATCAAGCAATTTGAGGGTGCGGTTTTAATGACGAGCCACGACCGAGAGTTTATGAATCGCTTAGTCACTAAAATATTCGAAGTGGCTCATCAAACGGTGACCACCTATGGTGGCAACTACGATTTTTATGAACGAGAGCGAGATGTGCGCCGGGCCCAACTTGTTGCAGCTGCCAAGCGGCAAGAAGACATGCTTGCAAAAGAAGAACAATTTATTTCGAGATTTGCAGCCCGAGCGTCTCATGCCGCGCAAGTGCAGTCGCGAGTAAAAAAAGTGGAGAAGATCGAACGTATAGAGGTGCCTCAAGAAGAAAAAGCTATCCAGTTTGTGTGGCCTGAGCCACCTAGGAGCGGCGAAGAGGTTTTTAAGTTTGAAGGCTTAAAGAAAAGCTATCCACTGGAAGACGGCAAAGACTTGAGGGTTTTTGAAAACCTTAACGGGCTTGTAAAAAGACTAGATCGCATTGCGGTCTCTGGAGTGAACGGTGCCGGTAAGTCAACATTGCTAAAAATTGTGACGGGTCAAATAGAGCCTTCTGGTGGTGAATGCAAGCTGGGGGCCGGAGTGCTCATCGGGTACTTTAGTCAAAACTCTCTAGACATACTTGATAAAAACAAGACAATTATTGAAGAGCTACACGACCGGTTTCCAACTCAAAACCTGGGTTACTTAAGAAATCTGCTGGGGGCATTTAAGTTTTCAGGTGACGAAGTAGAAAAGAAGATTTCGGTATTGTCGGGTGGTGAAAAAAGCAGAGTGGTACTGGCTACTATTTTGGCGCAGCCGGTTAATTTTTTGGTTTTGGATGAGCCCACAAACCATCTTGATATTCAATCGCGAGAAGTGCTTTTAGATGCCGTTAAGAAGTTTCCTGGAACTGTCATGGTGGTCAGTCACGACCGGCATTTTCTAAGGCAAATCACCAATAGAGTTTTTCATCTCGACCACCATGAGCTTCATGTTTATGATGGTACTTGGGATGAATACCAAGAGCGGGTGAGTGGATTACCATTGAGCTAGCTCTAGATGTGGATTAACCAAAAATATTTGTGTGGTAAATTGCGAAATTATTTTGAAAATTCGGTAGATCGGACAGTGGGGGACAGTAAATGAAAGTGTTTTTAACGTTGGGAATGCTTTTGGTCTCGAACGTTTTCATGACATTTGCTTGGTATGGTCATTTGAAAACACTCAACTCAAAGCCACTAATTATAGCTATTCTTGTAAGTTGGGGGGTTGCTTTTTTTGAGTATTGTTTTCAAGTCCCTGCCAACAGAATTGGTTTTACGTATTTTTCGCTGCCGCAATTAAAAATAATTCAAGAAGTAATCACACTTGCCGTTTTTGTGGGATTTTCTTTTTTTTTCATGGGCATTAAACCAACAATAAACTTTGTCTGGGCCGGAATGTGCCTTGTTGGAGCCGTGTATTTTATTTTTAGAGATGCAATGGCGTGAGTTTTAGGTGGTAAACAGAAAATGCAAACATTTGTAGTTTTATTGGTGGCTGGTTTTCACGTTTGTTTTATGATTTTAGAGGTATTTTTTTGGACCAAGCCCATTGGTTTGAAGATTTTTGGGCAATCGCTTGAGAAAGCGAAGCTTTCAGCAGTATTGGCTGCCAATCAAGGGTTGTATAATGGATTTTTGGCGGCGGGCTTGGCTTGGGGTGCATTTGCGGAAGATCCTCAGATGGCTTCGCAAATTCAAATCTTTTTTCTATCCTGCGTGGCCTTAGCGGGGATTTACGGCGCGTGGACGGTGAGTCGAAAGATTCTATTTGTACAAGCCCTCCCGGCAATCTTAGGGCTTGGGCTCATATTCTTTAGCTGAGTGTCTTGTGATGATTGAGCCAAACCATGTTCTCTCGATAAAAAAACAAAAATCAAACTTAAGAAAGTGCGATTCGGTATGAAGGCATTTGAAGTGGGGTCTAAAGTATTTTGGAAGTGGATGGGGCGACCGATTTCTGGTGAAGTGAAAGAAGTATTTTTTAAGCCAGTAGAAAAAGTGATCAAAGGTAAGAAGATTAAAAGAAATGGATCTTCAGAAAAGCCGGCCTACTTGGTGTTGTCCAGCGCAGGCAACTTGGCGTTGAAGCTGCATTCAGAGCTGTTTGTTAGCCAGCCTGAGAAAAAGAAACGAAGTGGTCCCACGCCAAAGTTATTTAGTGACGATTGATGAGCCCTGGGCTAGAGATTTTTTAGAACCACCATGGGCTGTGCCATTTAAGGGGCGTCGTGAAAGAAAAGATCCTTTTTTTATGTACCGGAAATTCTTGTCGCTCTCAGATGGCAGAGGGTTGGGGGCGTCATTTCAAGTCTGATCGTTTTGATTTCTTTTCTGCCGGCACTAAGAAGCATGGGCTGAATCCTATGGCGGTTAGGGTGATGAACGAGGCGGGTGTGGATATTTCATCCCATGTTTCGAAAACAACAGAAGACCTCGACGGCCATGAATTTACTTATGTGGTCACCGTATGCTCGGATGCTCATGAGACGTGTCCTTACTTTTCTGGGCAGGGAAAGATAGTTCACCACGGATTTGATGATCCGCCCCGATTGACAAAAAATATGACGGACGAGGGCCAGATTCTTGAGGTTTACCGACGAGTGAGAGATGAAATCCGAGACTTCGTTTTGAAAATAGAACAGGAGCTCGAGAAACAATGACTTTTGTGGTTTTTGAAGGGAAATCATTAATGTCTTGATCTTGGCGGTTTTCCTAATTCAGACTGATCTCTGGAGAATTTATGCGCATTAGACGGAAGCGATAGCTGAAACGGGGTACACGACTAGATGTGGAAAAGTAGTTGGATTTTGGTATTTTCAATCTTCGCAGGGAAAGTGACAATGGCCGAGCTAAATCTAAAAGAATGCCCCAGTAGCCCGAATTGTGTGTCTACTCAAACGAGTCAGCCTGATAAGCTCATGTCGCCCATTCCATTTTCGGTAAAACCTGAAGTGGTTCGTTCAATCATTGAAAAGGTCATGTTGGGTTGGCTAAGGGTAGAGGTCTTGACTAAAGAAAACAATTACTTTCATTTTAGCTTGAAAAGCGCAGTTTTTCGGTTTGTTGATGACATAGAATTTATAGTTGATGAGAAAAGTCAGCATATACACTTTCGATCGGCCTCAAGGGTGGGTTACTCCGATTTGGGCGTGAATCGAAAACGGATGTCAGAAATTACTAAGAAAATCTAAGAGGAGTTAAGACTTTCAAGTAAACCATCAATCTAAGAATTGGCTTCTCTCTTCGGGCGTTGGGAGTCGGCAGCTGTCTTTCTTGCCGAATAGCCTATATCTATGGGAGGCGATGAAATCATAAGCGGCATCCCTCATTGGCGCTGGAAAAATGCGAAAGATCGACAGCACCCACCAAATTGACCCGAGATCACGAAAGATTCGCAACACGGCAGTGGACTTTGTCATCTCAAGACCGTCTTGAACAAGCACTAAACTATCAAGGTTATCAATGTGCGACCTATCAATCGTAGTTTTTGCGACATCCCCTTGTAGAGGTGAAACCTTGTATATTTTGGATCGGTCTTCTTTTAACAAAAAGTCGATAAATCCGTTACAGAGGCCACATACGCCGTCAAAAAACAAAATAGGCGAAGTTGATGGTTCGCGCTTTGGCTGCTTGATCCACCGAGAATCAAAAGTAAACAAGTGTACAATGAGCACACCGCTAGTGAGATCGGCAAAGTCAATGGTTGTGATAATACCCAGATGCATGCCCACGATCCCTAACCAAGCAAAAGGACGTGTTTTCGAAATCAAGGCTAACGGCAAAAAAAGTATTTCAAGAGCCAATGAACTCCAGGTAAGAAAGCGATTGATACCGTCATGATCTAGCAAGAGCCCCCTCAAGAAAGTGTCACGCGCCAGCGGGTTTTCTAAAACATTTTGAATCGCCGTACCGTCTACCCAGCTCGGGCTGCCCAGCTTGTGAAGTCCACTGGCCGTGTAGCCAAGGGCTAAGAGCAGCCATGCGCCCCAGTAAATTTCTTTTGGGAACTCCCATTGAGGATCTTCTTCTGATCGAGAAAGGGGTTCGCCTGGGGGTATCAACGTTAAAGCTAAAAGTATCCAACCAATAAATGGGAGGCCCGGATTTCCTGTAAATATATTTCTGTTAAACAAACAGGCCCACCCGTACCACAATAACAAAGCGACCAAGCGTCGTTTGTAGCCTGCAAGTAATAACAGCGAAAGCAAACAAAGGCCCACCAAAAAGATCTGCACAAAAAAGGGAGTATCTAAAGCGTACAGCATATTTGGGAAAATGGAACTTGTCGGGTTCATTTTGCCATCAGGCAAAAGGCCGGCATTGCTGAACATTTCACTTCCCCAGGGTATGAGCGCAGAAAAATGTACAAATAAATAAGACGAAAACACGATTCTAAAAAAAGAAAACTGATAGGGCGTAACCGGGCTCATGGGCACATCACCTTAATCTCATGGGGCTTTGGCGGCGTATTCATTTTTGACAAGACGACTATTTGGACGGCGTCAAATGTCACATCAATAGAAAACTCTCTTGCCAGTGGGCCGTTATTGCAAAAAGCATTTTTTAAAATCGTATTTAACAATTCTCTTTCTTGCGGCTGGTTGAGATAGGGGCCGTAGGCAAAAACGGCGCCAAATACATTTCGCCTGTTGTAGGGGCCGAGGAGCTGGCTATAAAGTTTCGGAGTGATTTTTTGACCATAAACTTCGTGATTGTCTTTGAAGAGTTTAAGATAAAAGTCGGCATTAAAGGTTTCATTTCCGCGAAAATGACTAAACACCAATGGAAGAGGTGAGGCCACAGTAGCCAGGCCGAGGCCTCGAAGCGCGCTGAAGCCAGGGATCATTCCAAAAACCTGAAACAGACCTACAAAAATAAGTATGTAGTATGGCCACCGGCGGCTATTCATCTAGATCCCGTTTCTGATTTACATTTTTAAAAGTAAGCATTTTATAAAACATCAGCTCTCTTTCTAGGCGAAACCCACATGTGACCTCTCTGTGGGGATTTTCAAATGTGCCAAAGATCATATCCCACAATGGAAGATCAGCAAAATTTTTATAGTGTTTGTTTCGTTCATGGTGTACTCGGTGGCTTTCAGGCCGTTGAAAGACAAAACCCCACCAATAAGGGGTTTTAATATTCATGTGATATAAAAATTCGGCGAGTCCAGTACACACAGTGACCCATGCGCCTGCTTGTAAAGAAAGTCCCATAACCGGGTAAACAATGGTCGCAATGATAATAGAATTCAAAAAAATTTCTAAAGGGTGTTTATAAAAAGAAGTGATGGTTTCAATACGACTAGGACTGTGATGTATTTGATGACAGGTGGTCCATAGCCATTCGACATCGTGTCGCCACTTGTGCCACCAGTAAAAAACAAATGTGATAGCGAAATAGGTCGTGGCCACAGCAAACACCTCATTGGGCCAAGGTACGTTGACCAAAGAAAGTGATTGCAGATATTGCTCCCAGGTGAGTCCACCCAATACCACCACGCCCGCTTGCATGATGTTGATAAGAATGACTCGCATCCACCAACCCGGTACATGAGGCAGAGACCGTGCCGGCAAAATTCTTTCTAAAATCATCAAGATAATACCGGCAGTGACTAACACTGCTATTGGCCAAATCAGCATAAAATTCATTTTGATGTAATTAACACTTTCGTCAAGTTATTCCCGGATAGCGGGGCTATCCCATTTGCCGAGCGTGTCTCAGCCGGTGGAGGGGAGAAAAATTCAACTTTTGTTGGCTTGCGCCAACAACCCCGCCACGTCTAAGTAGTTGAAATTGCGCGGTTATTGGTAATAGGAAGTACCTATCGCGCGATCGCAAATCAATATTAAACATCTATTGTGTTTCAGGTGATGGTGATTGTGTACACACAGTAAAAATAAAGGAGATCACTGCGTAAAATTGAACTAACCGTTGCATTAGTTAAAGAAAAGTTAACATTTTATAACTCAACTATCTATTAGTTAGAACTAGTAGAATTATCGAATTCAGAAAATCGAATTTTAAGCAAAGGAGCAAAAATGAAAACATCGATGTTACTAGTGGCAGCATCCCTGATTGTGGCGGGATGTTCTTCCACCTCGTCGGATAAGGCCATGAAAGGGCCAGCCCCCGGAGAGGCGAAATCAAGTCAGTTTTGGTGGCCTGAGGCGTTGAATTTACAACCACTCAGACAACATTCTGCAGAGTCGAGCCCCTTGGGAGAAAAATTCGACTACGCAAAGGAATTTAAAAAATTAAATCTTGCGGCAGTTAAACAGGATATCAAAAAAGTGCTGACGTCATCTCAAGACTGGTGGCCAGCCGACTACGGACATTACGGGGCGTTTTTTATACGAATGGCTTGGCATAGTGCAGGTACTTACCGCACATTAGACGGACGTGGTGGTGCTGGTGGCGGTCAGCAAAGATTTGAACCTCTTAATAGCTGGCCAGACAATGCCAACTTAGATAAAGCCCGTCGCCTGTTGTGGCCAATCAAAAAGAAATACGGCAACAAGATTTCTTGGGCTGATTTGATGGTGTTAACCGGTAACGTGGCGCTTGAGGACATGGGCTTTAAGACCTATGGATTTGCTGGCGGAAGAGTAGATGACTGGGAAGCTGATCTTGTCTATTGGGGCCCAGAAACAAAAATGTTGGCTGATGCCCGCTTTAAAGGTGATCGTCAGTTAGAGCGCCCTCTTGCAGCTGTTCAAATGGGTTTGATCTATGTGAACCCGGAAGGTCCAAACGGCAACCCTGACCCCTTGCTTGCTGCAAAAGACATTCGTGAGACATTCGGCCGCATGGCGATGAATGACGAAGAGACGGTGGCCCTTATTGCTGGTGGGCACACATTTGGTAAAACCCATGGAGCCCACAAGGTGGAAGAGTGTGTTGGAAAAGAGCCGGCCGCGGCAGGAATCGAAGAACAAGGTCTTGGCTGGAAAAACAAATGTGGAAAGGGCCATGGCGTTGATACAATCACGAGTGGATTAGAGGGCGCTTGGACAGCCACTCCCACATTATGGACGCATCAATTTTTAACCAACTTGTTTGCTTTCAACTGGAAAAAAACAAAAAGTCCAGCTGGCGCCATTCAGTGGATTCCAGATGATGAAAGTGTGGCAAATCTTGTACCTGATGCTCATGATAAAACAAAGAGACACGCTCCGATCATGCTCACCACCGACTTAGCGTTAAGGGAAGATCCTATTTATCGAGAAATCTCTCTTCGATTTAGGGATAAACCGAAAGACTTTGAACTCGCCTTTGCAAAGGCCTGGTTTAAACTCACTCACCGAGATATGGGTCCTCGTGCTCGCTACATTGGCCCTGAGCAACCAAAAGAAGCTCTAAGTTGGCAAGATCCGGTGCCGGCAGCGAACTATAAAACGATTAGCTCCGCTGAGGTCGAACGACTTAAAAGCAAAATCCTAAAGTCGGGTTTGACTGTGCCTGAGTTGGTAAGAACCGCCTGGGCGTCTGCTTCAAGTTATCGCGGGACGGACATGCGCGGTGGGGCTAATGGTGCTCGTATTGCTCTTGCCCCTCAAAAAGACTGGCAAGCTAATGATCCTGCTGACCTAGAAAGAGTGTTGGGTAAGCTAACTAACATTCAAAAAAGTTTTAACAAAGAGCTCTCTGCTGGAAAGAAAGTATCTTTGGCTGACGTCATCGTATTAGGTGGAGCGGCAGCAATTGAGAAGGCGGCCAAAGATGCTGGATATCGCAATGTAAAAGTGCCTTTTAAACCAGGGCGGACGGATGCATCTCAAGAGCAAACGGATGTAAGTTCATTTGCGGTTCTTGAACCTAAAGCTGATGGCTTTCGCAACTATTTCTCTTCGAACAGCATGCAGTCGCCCACCTTCATGTTAGTGGACAAGGCCAACATGTTAACGCTTACCGTGCCTGAGATGACAGTGCTTGTGGGCGGCTTGCGGGCATTAAATGCAAACTCTGGCGGCACCAAACATGGGGTGTTCACAAGTCGACCAGGAGTTCTAAGTCCAGATTTCTTTATAAACTTACTCGATATGTCTACAAGGTGGACACGGTCAGAGGCTTCACCTGGCGTCTATGAGGGCTTAGATCGTGCTTCTGGAAAACTGAAGTGGACGGCCACTCCGGTTGACCTTGTTTTTGGATCAAACGCTGAACTTCGCGCCATCGCTGAGGTTTATGCGGCAGATGATGGTAAAGACAAGTTTGCCAAAGACTTTGTAGCGGCTTGGTCAAAAGTGATGCAGTTGGATCGCTTTGATCTCAAGTAAGCGCATTAAGAAACTAGACGTTTATAAAACCAAAAGGGGCCTTGATACAGGCCCCTTTTTTTATACCAACGTTCTTTTTCATGGCCGATGTTGAATCTTTTTAGATTTCAAGTAGGCTGAATGGGCCCAGATAACTTAACCGTTGAGGCGAACTGATATCCATACCAGTCCATTAAGTGGTGCCCGATGCATGATCTTAATTTATTGCTAATTTTGTTTTTGTTTTCTGTGGCCACAGGCACCTTATCGGGCGTTATTGGGATGGCTGGCGGTGTGACTTTGCTCTCGTTGATGACGTTTGTTTTGCCATTTTCAGCAGTGGTGCCGATTCATGGCGTTGTGCAATTGGTGAGCAATTCTTCACGAGCCTATTTTTTGCGAAAGAACATCATTCGTCCGGTCGTTGGATGGTTCGCCCTGGGGTTGCCAATAGGCGTGGCTGTGACCGTGTGGTTGATTCAACAGATCAACAACAAAGAGGCATTGTTGCTATTGATAGCAGCGATGATTTTTTATGTGCTTTTAAAGCCAAAAAAATTGCCGAGCCTAAAAATACCCATGTGGGCATTTTTCTTTGTGGGCATCGCTGTAGGTTTTCTTGGGCCATTGGTAGGCGCCACCGGACCCTTTATTGCACCTTTCTTTTTAAGGAATGATTTTAGTAAAGAAAATATAGTGGGAACCAAGGCCGCAATTCAGTTTTTAGGACATGTGGTCAAGGTGCCAGCCTTTTTATATTTGGGTTTCGATTATCTAGAGTACTTACTTTTAATCATTGTCATGAGTATCGGCGCCATATTTGGAACGAATCTTGGCGTTAATTTGTTGGGAAGGGTGAATGAGAGTCTTTTTCGGCGCCTCTATCAAGCGGCGTTATTTTTTGCGGCATTACGCATTTTATATAAGGTTTTTTCTGGCTAGAGATTTAGCTTTTTTAAGTTAGACATTTTGAAAGCAAATATTGAGCTGTTTTGTTGATTCATGCTAGCTTGTGTGTCGCAATGTTGTATTCAAAGAGACATCAATTGAGGGGAGCGAAGATGAAAACTAAATTTTGCATTACAAAATATCGGTTGGTCGGAATTTTTGTTATTATTTTACTCCTATCTTCAGTTAGTCAGGCAAAAACTGTTGAGTACGAGCTGATCGCAAGAAAGAGCACCATCAATTTAAGCGGTCAACAGGAGGTTGACTGGGCTTTGATGATAAATGACAGCATTCCTGCACCCACTTTGGAATTCACAGAGGGAGACGATGCTGTTATTAAATTGATTAATCAAATTCCAGATGAAGAAGTATCTATACATTGGCATGGAATCCTGTTGCCACCAATTATGGATGGTGTGCCGTACATTACGACGCCCCCTATTTTGCCCGGCCAGTCATTCACTTTTAGGTTTAAAATCAGACAACACGGGACTTATTGGTATCATTCCCATACTTCGGTGCAAGAGCAGAGAGGGGTGTACGGGGCTATTGTAATCCACCCTAAAAAGCCAATCATAAAGGTGGATCGCGACGTCGTATTAGTGGTGAGTGATTGGTCCGATGAAAGGGCCGACAAAATTATGAAGAACTTAAAAAAAGACGGCGATTACTACATGTATAAAAAAGGCACCATTCGTTCGTGGTGGGGTGCGATGTGGGCCCATTCATTAGGATCGTTCATAATGAGTGAGTGGACGAGAATGGGCGGGATGGATTTGTCCGATGTGGGATATGATGCCTTTTTAATCAACGGAAAGAAAAATCTAAACATACCCGCAAAACCTGGAGAAAGGCTTCGTTTACGAATCATAAATGCGGGGGCCTCTAGCTACTTTTACGTAACATTGGGCAAAAAGCCCATGCGAGTGATTGCAGCAGATGGAGTGGACGTAGAGCCTGTCGCCGCGAACGAACTGTTGATGGGAATGGCTGAGACTTACGATGTGCTATATGACGTGCCAGACGGGCAAAGTGTAGAGCTTAAAGCTACAGCTCAGGACGTGACGGGGTCAGCTTCAGCCTGGATCGGTGATGGTGAAAAAGTTTTTTCTAAAGAAAGGCCCGTTCCTAATCTCTACGCCGAGATGGATCATGGCCAGCATGCAGATGATGACAGTGGACATAACGGAAGTGGAAGTCATGGTGAACACGGAGGCCATAGTCATCATTCAAAGCCAGCAAAAATGGGGCACAGTGCAAGGCCAGCGGTATCGACTCTTACTGTAGACGACCTTCGATCCCAGTCCATGACGCATTTTCACCATGCTAAAAAAACTCACGATGTAAAACTGGTCTTAGACGGCGACATGGAACGATATGTTTGGCACATTAATGGGAAAGCCCTGTTTCAAGATCGATCTATAGAAGTGGAAGAAGGCGAGATAGTACGATTTCAATTCGTGAATAATTCGATGATGCATCATCCGATGCATCTGCATGGGCATTTTTTTAGAGTGTTAAATAAAAGTGGACACTACTCGCCACTGAAACACACAGTGGACGTTCCGCCTCATGGGACCAGAACCATTGAATTTCTTGCAGACGAGCCAGGGCAGTGGATGTTTCACTGTCACAATCTATACCACATGAAAACCGGAATGACGAGAATAGTGAGTTACAAAGGATATACGCCTGACCCAGAGATAGCGGCTATTCAAAGTCAATCACCAATGTTTAAAGATCATTTGCATTTGACAAGTGAAGTGAGTTTTTTCACAAACCACATTAGTTTGTTAGCGAAGGGCAAGCGAACTTGGGATGATTTCGAAATGCGATATGAGAACAGCTCTTATGACAATTTAAATGAGGCCGAAGCTGATCTTTGGTACCGGCGCTGGTTCGGCAAATACTTTAGTTTAATTGCGGGGGGTGTGTACTATGCCGAATACATGGTGGACCAATCTCGAGCTTCGCTGGGATTTGGATACATACTTCCGTTTTTAATAGAAACCAATTTTTTAATAGATCATCGTGGCGAGGTCAGGCTAGATGTTGAAAAGCGATTTCAGTGGACCAAATTTATCTTTACCGACATAGAGGCTACCTTTCGTAAAAATGCCACAGATTTTGAAGCCACACTGATGTACGCCAATAGCTGGACGTGGGCCGCCGGCTTGATGTTTTCCCACGACGAGGTGGGTGCTGGTCTGCAGATGAAATTTTAGGCGCAAAACTGCATGCATATGTGGGGTTTAAGACATACTAATTTGCGCCAATAGTGGGAGCCTTTTCTGTCTTGTGCAATTCTGCCACATAGGTGTTTAGTAGAAGCGAATATCTAGTTGAATCATCGATGCGAAGTGGGCTATCCAAAAAATTGTTAAAAAAACGACTAATTAGTATTCAGTTTTTACGTTGTCAGTGATGGAGCAGCCATTGGGTGAGTCTCCGCAGGAGCCTAAAAGGTCAGTGGCTGTAGCCGGCAAATCTGAAAGAGATTGGTTTAAGCTTTCGCACTCATTCAACGAAAAGGAAATCTGGTGGGAAGAGTTAGTGGATTCAAAAATCACTAGGTCGCCTGCCAGGGAACTCATCATTCCTTCCCCAGGCGAAGAGGTGAGATCACAGTCAATTATCAGATTATCTATTGAGCATTGAGTGGCGGGTTTTACATAGGACCACGAGGGCAGACTGTGGTATTGAAAGTCGTCAAAAGAAGCGGCAAAATGGTCCTCGGTGGCGATCACTTGGGAGTGAATGCCGCCAGCGAAACTTTCGCAAAAAATAACCTTTTCCACAGCAAGAGGTTGTGGCGTCTGTTCGACGCCGCCTTCATCTTGGGATGTGCAGGCCACCTGAATAAGTAGCGAAGCACTTAAAATAACTAATGTATTAAACTGAGACATTTTATTAAGCCCCCCACATATTGATGTGCAAACCCTAAACCAACTAAGGGCCTAAGTGCCGCCATTAGAGCGGAAAACCAGTATACATCGTCCATAGTCTTTTCAATAAATTAAGGATTTTCTTTTCTTAACATCCACCCATTGCTAGATGCTTTAAAGAGTTAATTTCGTGAAAGGTGACTCGGTTTACTAGATGGCTGAGGTTTTAATTACATTCGTTCTGTCACAGGTGGCTTTGCTGGTCTTGTCGGCGATTCTAAATTTGGGCAGAAACCGACTTTCCAACACCATGTTGGCCCTTTTGTATGCCAACGTGGCCGTGTCTGCCGTGATTGTTTACTTGTATCTACATTATGGCACAGCTGTGGCCATTAGGTTGCGAGGGGCTATGGCACCACATGTGATGGGTGTGGGGCCGCTTCTCTATTTTTACTTACAGTCGGAGCTGAACCCAGGATTTCAGTTTAGAAAAAAACATATTCTATCATTGTTGCCGTATGTCGGTGGTGTTGTGGTTGCGGTGTATGCGATATACGCATTTGATGCGCATGAACGAGCCCAGATGCAGACACAGCTGTGGTCATTTAACGCCCTTAACTTGATTCGATTGTTGGATAGCGCTGTGGTTGGTTATTTTTTGGTGAAGTCGTACCAGTTGGTGCGGAAACGTAGCCTTCTTTTAGAAGAAGTAACGGCGAACCAAGATATAGTAAAACAAAACTGGGCATTATTGCTTTGTGGAATTGTGTTTGGAGTTTTGCTGCTCATGCTTATGTTTGCAGTGTTCGGAGCATCTAACGTAACGGTCGTAGTGGCCCTGCTGACCATGGCTCTTTTATTTTTTACAGCAGCTCTGTATGGGCACTTTCATTCAAAGGTATATGGGTTAGATAAAGAGTGCGAAGAGTTTTTGGCAGCGAGAAACTCCAGTAATGGCCACTTTTCGCAGATAGAAAATGGCCAAAAATACAAAACTTCTGGATTAACCCCAGAGCAAATAGATTCGTATTCGCAAAAAATTGTGGAAGCCCTCAATGATAATACTCAAGAGGTGTTTGATCCCCTTTTCCAATTGTCTCGGCTGGCAAAAATGGTGGGTTTATCAAATAGTGTCACCTCCCAGGTGCTTAGTATGGGTTTAGGAAAAAGTTTTTACGATCTGGTAAATGAGTTTCGAATTGAATAGGCCAAACAAATGCTCGCAGACCCGGCATCATTCCAAACCAGTATTTTGGATGTGGGACTATCTGTAGGATACAATTCCAAGTCCACATTTAATGCCGCATTTCGGCGAATCGTAGGGGAAACGCCCTCAGCGTTTAGAAAAGCCAACGCTCATGGTCAGTGACGTCCTATTCAATGGAGTTGTACGGTTATTTGGCCTGATTAATTGAGAAAGACGAAAAAAATAAAAATTTAGCGTCTTCTGGAGGTATCAATCCAGGAGGCAAAAATGTTGGTACCAAAAATCTACCTTGTTGACGACAGCTACGACTTCAGAATTTTGGCAAAAGCGTTATTAGAGGCTTACCTGCCGTCGGCGGCAGTGGTCGCCTATGAAAATGGTCTAGATATGCTAAAAGACCACGAAAAAGAGAGGGCTGATATTATCATCACCGACACAAACATGCCCCATATAGACGGGGTAAATTTGGTTAATGAGGCTAGAAAAATAGACCGACAAACAACCATTGTGCTTCTGTTTAGCGGGACCATTGAATCCCCGGGGTTGACTGAAGAGATCATCGCCTCCAGTGAAGCCAATGTGATCCTATCAAAACCCGCATTTGTCGATTGGATCAAAGAGATGTTCAAGGAGTAGTTACTTCTAGCTGAACGCTCCCGCCAGTTGAGATCTGCTATGATAAACCAAGAGCAAAAGTGTTAAGTCCCGCATCAGATAAGTCGAGCCGAAGTAGCTCTTGGCCATTTGAGTTTTGGCAAATCCAGCTAGTAAATTTCTATTGCGCAAGCAACGTATCCCAGATCCAATCAGCTACTATAGCGCATATGGCGACTTACAACTTTGGCTGGGACCTTATGGTTATGCGCTCACCTCACAGGTTCTGGCGATCAGCCAGAGACTTCTCGTCTCGATGTTTAAACTCGAGTATCCGTAGCAATTCGCCCACTCGGCCAACAGGCATAGGCCCTTTATCTAGCTATTACCCATCATTACACCCATAAATACCCTTAAATAGCCATATTTTTTGACTTTACGGGTATTTATGGGTGTAATTGTGGGTATATGAGAGCACCTAAAATAGACCTGATACCGATAAAGATTAACAACATCATTGCGGAACTCGATGAGTTCAAAGGCCGGTGGGCCGCCACTCAGGCCCTAGCACCCGACAGGCTGGCGGCCCTCCGTCAGGTGGCAACTATTGAATCCGTAGGATCCAGCACCCGTATCGAAGGTGTGAAGCTGACCAACTCTGAAGTCGAAGCCCTACTTCGTGGCGTGAAAACATACTCATTCAAATCTCGCGATGAACAAGAAGTGGCCGGTTACGCGGAACTGATGGAGATGATCTTCTCGTCTTTCAAAGATATTCCGTTTACCGAAAATCACATCAAGCAACTACATGGCGTGCTCCTCAAATACAGCACTAAGGATGACCGTCATCGCGGTGATTACAAAAAATTTGCCAATAGCGTGGAGGCCTTCGGTCCTGATGGTAAAAGTAAAGGCGTGATATTCCATACGGCATCGCCGTTTGATACTCAGGCCTTGATGACTGAACTTATCGAGTGGACCAATACACAAATCAAACGCAAGGAATTGCACCCACTCCTTGTGATCGCCGTATTCGTGGTCGTATTTCTGCACATCCATCCATTCCAAGACGGCAATGGTCGCCTGTCGCGTGCACTCACAACTCTGCTGCTCATGCAGCTGGGATATAGCTACGTGCCCTACAGCTCATTTGAACGTGTCATCGAAGAGAACAAAGACGCTTACTACCTGGCTTTGCGCCGTGGGCGGGCGGAGCTCGAAGAGATCAACGTCAAAACCAAAAGTAAAACCAAAGTTAAATCCGGTGGCATTAACGACTGGCTGGAGTTCTTTCTCAAATCTATGCAGAAACAAAAGGTCGCACTTGAAGTGAAGATGAAAGACGAATTGGCGGCGACCAAGATGCCACGCCTTTCACTCCAGATCATCGAACTTATCAAAAGCCGTGGGCCGACATCCATTGGTGAGGCCGTGGCCGCCACTGGTGCCAACCGCAACACCGTCAAACTTCATTTCAAAAATTTGGTGAAGGACGGGCATCTTGAGAAAGAAGGCGTGGGGCGTGGCATGAGATACCGGATGCGGTCTTGAGTAGAGATTTACCTGTTCTTGTTAAGAAACAACAAAGACGGAATTGTATTTAGTTACAGGCCATAAGTATCTACCTCATACTATTGAAATTTACTCGCTGAAATTGCCAAACCCTAGGTGGCCATGAGCTACTTCGGCCCGACTTATCTGATGCGGGACTTAACACTTTTGCTCTTAGTTTATCATAGCAGATCTCAACTGGCGGGAGCGTTCAGCTAGGGACTTCTGGCCTTCGCTTTAGACCCTAGTGCTCGTTAATATACGTCTCATGTCCTTGAAATCTACGGCTAGCCCCGAGGCTCGCCGACTCTCGTGCTGGAGACGGCACTTTCTCCTTTCTTAATTCAGCACCGCTTTATTTCACTGTCTCCCGTAGGCATCATAGCATGTTGTGTGCTATAAGATTGACTGCCAAAACTAGGGTTGAATAGAAAAAAGGCCAGAATTAGAGCTTCAAAGGATCTCTTTGTTTGAACGCACGTCGAGCGAGTAAATTTCCATATCCAAAGGCGGCGATAAGCTTTACCCAGTGGCGTTGGGACCTTCTGGGACGTTCCCATCCACTCGTACCGTCCAGGCGGCTAGCCTCCTCGGTTCGCATCACTCTTGTTGCATCCGTGATTTGAGTGGGAAATTTCTTGGTATGAGGAATCGAACCGGCAGGCTTCGCTCCCTCGCCCCCTTGGGGCTCGGTCGCTCGTCTTGCTTCCATGGTTCGTTCTTGATGGTGTCTGTAAGATGTATGTGTCATCTTGGTCATATACCGAGTAGCCAGGGCGCGAAGCCCCAGCCCTCACCGAACCGGACGTGCACGTTGAATGCATCCGGCTCTTTCAACTTAAAACAAGTGTATTTGGACTTGTTTCTGGCGAACTAAATCTGGAATGACTCTAACAGGGCGAAATCCGATCTTCAAACTTCGCAATAGTGGCCATAGCCTGCGCCAAGCCACTGGACGTCGTTGCTGGCGGTACTTGCGTCTGAGGTATCGCACCAAAGCTTTGTGAACAGACCTGACCTCGCGGTAAAATACCCGATTGGCATTGCTGTACCTAAAGTAGTTGGCCCAGCCCAGCCATATCTCCTTTGCTAGCTTGCGAGCCTGCTCCAGAGTGTGGTGGGGCAAAAGCTTTTCCCTCAAGGCCTGATGCAGTTGCTTACGGGCTTTCTCCGAGGGCTGTCTGGCCACCCAAAAACGCTTGGGGTTGTCACGGAATGCTCTTAAGTGGAACTTAAACCCAAGGAAGGTAAATTTGGCGTCATGGTTTCGGCTGCGGTTTTTCATGTTCACCCTGGTGGTCTTTGATCCCTTAAGGGTGAGCTTTACTTCCCGCATCCAGTAGTTGAGCCACTTACTAGCAAGGTCCAGATCCCTCTTTGTTCTGGCCGCGATGACGAAGTCATCAGCGAAGCGAAAAAGATGTATATCCAGTCCTTGCGCTTTCACATCCTCGACTTTCTTATCCAATCCATAGTGGAGGTAAATATTGGCCAGCAGGGGCGACAGGGGGCCACCTTGTGGTGTCCCTTCTGGTGTCGGCTGCCAGGGTTTATTGACCTCTTTAAATCCTGTTTTGAGGATTTGGTGGATAAGATGGAGGATTCTTGGATCGACGATTTGCTCTTTGAGCATGCCAATGAGCTTTTTGTGTGAGACGCGGTCAAAGAAAGACTCAATGTCCGCATCTAGCACGTGGCGATACTTGAAGACCGTGTTTGCCACATCTGCGGCGCAGTCTACGGCTCGTCTATTCGGTCGGAACCCATAGGAGCAAGGCAGGAACTCTTGCTCATAGATAGGCTCTAGTAAAATGAGAAGAGCTGTCTGCACCACCCGGTCTTCGATGTTAGGTATTCCCAAGGGACGCTCTCTGCCATCCGCTTTAGGGATGTAGACTCTGCGGACCGGACCTGGTTGATAGGTCTTCATTTTAAGCTGTTTGGAAAGCTTCGTGGCGTAGGACCATTCCTTACCTTTAAGTTCTTCCACACCCAGACCATCGAGACCGGCAGAGCCGGAGTTATCGATCACCCTTTGTATGGCGTCACATAGTAAGAACGGGTCACACAACCACCTGAAAAGATCCCAGTGTTTGCGCCCTTGTTTTGTTTGAGTTGCCAGTCGGTGTTGCACTCGAATGGTTTGCGGGTGAAGGGACTTGCGCTTCTTCGCCCGGGCGGTATTTGTGTTCATTTTCACTTTCCTCCTTACCTACGAGTGGAACAACGAACTTGCGTTGAACCTGACAACCCCTTCCCCTTATCCTCCTTGAAGTGTAGTGGGCTTTCCCCAGCTTCTGAGTACTATGGGTGTCTCTGACTCCTGCCCTGGCCTCTGTTGCCTTATGTGTTCGGCTTTTGAGTGGGGTGGCTTACCAACCCAGCCACCTCCTGCCAGTCAGGTCTCACCAGTTAACATCATCCTCATACATCCGATCCTACCTGCCCGCACTCTGTGCAAGGAGCCGTCCTTTAAGATGTGATCGCTTTAAGTTCCACGAAGTTAGTGGGGCCTGACGATCACCCAACCAGACACCCTAAAAGATGTAGCCTTCCACGCCACCATACGCTTGGGCACAGACTCAACTTCCTATTAACTCACATTAAGAGTGTTCGTGTTCCTCGGGCCGATAGGTTTGGCTTTCTCAGAGTACCTCCTGATACTTTTCCATCGCAATTTCACCCCCGATGTCACCATCCAAAGGCGGCGATAAGCTTTACCCAGTGGCGTTGGGGCCTTCTGGGACGTTCCCATCCTACTCGTACCGTCCAGGAGGCTAGCCTCCTCGGTTCGCATCACTCTTGTTGCATCCGTGATTTGAGTGGGAAATTTCTTGGTATGAGGAATCGAACCGGCAGGCTTCGCTCCCTCGCCCCCTTGGGGCTCGGTCGCTCGTCTTGCTTCCATGGTTCGTTCTTGATGGTGTCTGTAAGATGTATGTGTCATCTTGGTCATAATGGCGGAGAGGGAGAGATTCGAACTCTCGATACCGGTTAAGGTATACACGCGTTCCAGGCGTCAACCCTGTTTGTCCAAAAAGAGCGTAAACACTTATTTTAATTAATTTATATGTAAGATCAGCTCATTCTGAAGCCTTGGTTATTTTTGATTGTTTTTAGTTGGTTTTGGGGGGTGGGTTCCCAAAAAGTTTCCCGAAACGCAGTTGTGTGAGCTTCCCCAAATTTAGTGGACACATCGGAAGGCAGGATGGTTCCTCTCGGCACCGGTTGTTAGTTAGATGTGTTGTAACTTTGCATTTCTGGGCTATTTAACGCCTAGGTAGACATTGCTGAGTGACTCAATCACAGGGGGTATGGTGTATGTTTGGTAAGGGATATAGTAGGTGGCCGTATTGCCGCCGTCAGCTTCAATTTGGCAGGCACCAGTTTCATCGCGATAAGAAGCGTTGGTCACCCCATCTCTAGTAAAAGAACTTTCATCGCCCATCCATTTATACCAGACTCGTGCACCAGTATCGTCATTGTGAAACGTTAGCGAGTTTCTAGGTGGTCTTTCATATCTGCCACAGCTTCCTGAGCATACTGTGTTGTTGTAAAGGCATATATATGAAAGCCCGCTCGGTATCCTATGGATATAGAACTTGGAGGAGAGGTCTGTGGAAAGGTACTTGAAATGATCTGTTGTTAATCCTTGGTTGGGTGTAATAACTAAAAAAGCACCATCGTCCATAAATACTGTGAAATCACCTGATTCCTTTAATACCTTGCCAACATAGGTGCCATCGCCGTTGTATAGCGCAGGACTGGGTGCTGCATTCTCGCCATCCATACCATCGGCACCAGCCGGCCCTGCGGCCCTGGAGGCCCCTGGGCGCCGTCTGAACCCTTTTGCGCAACAAGCGACCAATTGGACCCTGGGGGAGTATCATTGGTATTTGAGGCCGTCGCCATGTACGTAGAGCCATTATAGCTGACCAAATCATTCGTGCTGTTTGCGGTGCCACTATCCCAAGCGTCCTGCCAGCTACCTACACCAGGGGTGCCTTGGGCCCCTTGCGGCCTAGGCTCGCCTGGTGATCCAGCAGAGCCTTTTTTGCCTTCCAGGCATCCTAAGGCAAATGAAACAAATAGCAAAAGCGAACAAATACCAATGATTCTAGTCAAAACTATCCCCCGAATGATTTTTGTGCCTCGATTGATTAAATGGTAACAAAAAATTGGTATCGATTGTGAGTCTAGTAAAAAAATACCGCTTGGGGGCGGGTGAAGTGGCCGTGCATTGTATTTCGCTGGCTATTTCTGTCTGTAGTGTAATATTTTGATACGCAGAAGATTGCTGGTAGGGGTCAAAGTGCCCATTAATTTAGCACTGTCTGTTGCAGTGATTTTTTTCGGTAACTTCAGTCCAAAGGCGACCTGCTTAATGGATGGGCATTTTGGTCTAGGTGCCTCAATTCGATACGACTGGGCGGATAATTCGACATAGCACACATGTGTGGAATAGGATTTAGGGTAATACTTTAGGCCGAGATGTTTTACAGGGGGCTATTGGCAATGTCGCGTGATTTTGGTTCTTTAATTAGTGAGCTGCGAAATGAATACGGTGGCAAGCTTATCTTCGAAGAAAATGGGAGAATGGACGATGTTGTGGTACGTGGCCGAGGGCGTGCCCGTGGGTTAATCATGAAAGGGCATATTGTCGAAACAGACTACGTTGATGGTCGAGTTAGCGTTGAAGATATTCGGAGCAGGATTGATACTTTCCTTACGGAAGTCGAGGCATATCTTGGGCAACAGAGTCAAACTGAGTAAGTCGTGGGCGAACATTTTACTAGGGATTTGAATTAATTTTTTTAGGGAGAAGCTTGGTGCAACAATACCTCAAACAAACTATTTTTCTTTTGGCCTTGGTTGGATTCTTCACGGGTTGCCCGGGAGTCGACAAGCCTGAAAACGACGACCTAGTGTTGCCGTCGGTCACCATAAGCGCCCCAAATCCCTCAACAGGGGATATTAGTACGACATTTCAATTTTCTGTCGTCTATACGAACGCTGCAAGTGTCAGTCTTTTGGAAGCCAAAGTCGATACCGATGTCGCTGGTGACGTTGTTTGTGCGCCACCAATTGTGGTTTCACCGGACACGGCAAATCCGACAATTGAGCTTACTGGTTGCACGGGGAATGGCACTGTAAGTGTTACGATACTTGCTGGCACTAGCTATAGTGCGGCCGGCACTGCAGACGCTGGCTCAATCCCGAGCCCAACGGCCACAGTTATCAATTCAGTCTTACCGTCATGCCCAGACGGCTATGTCCCGGTTCCAAATGACGGGATCAATACTACGGAAGATTTTTGCGTTATGAAATTCGAAGCTAAAGCTGAAATTGACGCTGCTCCAGGTACATACAACGACAATGGTTGTGATGGTACGGGTAGCGACTGTACTGGGAGTCCAAACAATTGGGGAGTTGCAACCCATACACCAAGATCAGTAGAAGACGCTAAGCCGTGGAGAAAAATCGACCGAGTTAACGCAAATGCCGAATGCAGAAGCCTAAATTCTGAATCGAGTTCAGCCAACATCGACAGTGATACGAACGGTGATGGTACCTTTAATTTAATCGCCAATGCGGAATGGCAAACCATTGCGCAAAATATAGAAATGCAAAGCACAAATTGGTCGGGTGGCGCGGTAGGAAGTGGCTGCATTTTTCAAGGTAACAATGGGGGTGCAGGTTGTGGTTATGATGGGGCCGACCCAGAAGGTGGGCCAGTTGCTAGTCGCGATTCAAGAGGCAAACATGTGATTTCCACTGGAGAATTCATTTGGGATTTGGCTGCAAATGTTGTTGAGTGGGTAGCAGAGGATTCGAGTTTCGCATACGGGCCTGACAGCTACGTATCAACCTGGACGCCAATGTTTGGCATTAGTGGTCCTCTAGGTTATCCCAAGCCGGCATTTGGACCACTGGGTGACTATACATCTGCAAATGCAGGTAACAGCTATGCAGGTTTAGGTTTTGGCTATATCAACCATACTGCTGGAGCGATTTGGCGCGGTGGCTATTGGGTCTACGGCGTCAGCTCAGGCATCTTCGCCGTCAATTTCACCAATAGCCCCACGCTAACCAATAGCCCAGTCGGGTTTCGCTGTTCGTTCACACCCCCGTGATTATGCATGAGCTTTCTAGACGCAAAATAGAACTATCATTTGAACAAAACATGCGGGAGATTGAGTGGCGATGAAAAAATTAGCGCGTTATACATTTTTAGTATTTTTGGCGGCAACCTCGCTTGCGAGCAATAGCGAAGAAAATGAATACGATGTTATATTGCGTGACATGAATCGAATTAAGGTCATCGATGCTTATGGCGGCAAAGTCGTTAAGATTGAGGGCGAGATCAAGAAAGGTGATTATCAACGTTTCCTTGCTGTGGTGAAGAAGGCAGGGAGCTCAGTTAGGGAGATCTATCTCTACTCCCCAGGTGGCGATGCTCAGGAGGCAATGAAAATTGGCCGTTTAATGCGCAAGCTGCGCTATAGCGTTAACGCGCCTGCATTTGATGTTGAGGGTAAGAGGGTTTGTACGCCCCCACCGGATAACCCCGAAAACTGTAGATGTGATAGTTCCTGTTTTCTGATCTATGTCGGAGGGGCTCATAGAAATGCTAAGTTGTTAGGCATTCACCGAATATATATTGATCACAAATTTCAAAAAGGGTTGAGCGGTACTGACTCATCAAAATTCTCCAAGGCAATAAAGGCGGATGTATCTTCGTACTTAAAGGAAATGAGCGTGCCTACAACGTACACGGACAAGCTGTTCTCGGTCCCCTCCACTAAGATCGAATATATATCGCAAGCAGATCTTGCTCGTTATTTCATCGGCGACATACCTGAGTTTCAAGAATGGATCATAGCTCAATGCGAAAAAGAGATAAAATACAACGATGAGATGATGCATATTTGGAAGCGGGTCAAGGCTGGTGTCTCCTCAAAAGAAGAGCAAAAGAAGTTGCAGCAAGAAAAGCAGTTCTATCTCAAGCTAACAGACTGTGAGATGCATGCTCGCACGAAGCTGACCAATGAAGTTTGGGTTCGTGAGTTGCGCAAAGCAATCAAGGAGGAATTTCCTAATACGAAGTTTAAGTTCTAACATGTCAAGGCCGGCATGTTGCCACTATTATTCGGACACGGCTGCCTTGTCCGGGCCTTGGTGAAGTTCATTGGCGTTGATGATATATAGCTCAGGTTTTTTGAAGCTTTCTGGGTCTTTGCATCCACAGTTTATTTTGTTGCAAGCTAGTGGTTGAATCTTCGATAAAAGTTTAGTCCCATTTGATGTCTCCAACAAAGCGCGCTTGGCTTTTGAGAAAAACGCTGGGTCATGGGGTAACGTCTCAATTTCAATCGTTTGGCAGAGATTCAGAGGTATTCCATCTATTCCTGAGATTACAACATCTGGCCACCTGCCTTTTTTTTCCCGAAAAAAGTTCTCGCCGCGCCTTGGGGCATCAAATTGCGCCGCTAAATCCTGCAGTGAAGTAACCCACTTTTGTTCACCAGCATAAGCAGGCTTTTCCCAATCTGAAGGCGGTATTTTTGTGATACTAATCTTCGCACCTTGTACACGGCCAAAAAAATTCAACAAAATGTCTATTGAAAAACTAAAGGAAACTGGGCCATATGTATTGGGGCGGCAAAATCGTCTGTGTTGATTTGAGAGGTTTAAAAACAGATCGTGCCAAATGCCAGATCTTTTATCTAGAGAATCTGTGTACTGATCTGTTTGAAACATTCCTTCGCTCTCGACTGCACCGCGACTTAAAAGACGGAAAGCCTCACAAAAAGTCTTTGCTGTGATAACTGAGTTCGCATGAATCAAATGTTTTTTACCCAAAGAACGCAATAGGTCGAGTACGTCACAAGGGTCAAATGATATTCTGCCTTCGCTCATGCTTATGTGTCGGCTACTTTTAAAGACAACATTAATGTTACCTGTGAATTACGACTTGGCCGTGGCATATAGTGTAGTCAGGTTAGGCCAACCAGGGCTAAAGTTCTGCTATTAATTTGTTGACCGCAACACCGTAAAGTTCGGCGAGTCGCTTAAGAGTCACGACCGATACATTTTTCTTACCAGTCTCGATCTGCTGCAAATGTCGCCAGGAGGGCCAGCCCTTCGACTGTCGTATTTCACGGAGCCTGGACCCAAGGCTAGCTAAGAATTTTCTATCTGACGGCGACAGATTCATATAAAGATCGTCGCGGAAACTGCCGATGAGGTGTACTGCCGATCGAGAGTAAACAACGGGGGAGGAATAAATGGGTTATGTTGAAAAAAATTTGATGAATAACGAAAGGGTCATGCACAAGACGAAGCTAAACGCGGTGCACGTTCTAGCGTTGCCAGCGTTTTTTGTCGTGGCGGGTATAGTGATGGTAGTTTCAGAATTTGTCTTTGGCGTATTTCTTGCGCTTGCTGGACTATTTATGGCGGTTACCGGATTCGTAAACCTAATGTCATCTGAATTTGCGGTCACAAATAAGCGGATAGTTTTCAAAACTGGCCTAGTGCGTAGGCAGACCGTGGAGCTAATGCTGGGGAAGATAGAGGGCATGAATTTGGGCTAGGGGCTAATTGATCGAATCTTGGGGACTGGCACTATTACAGTGACCGGTACAGGCGGCAAACCAGTTGCCTTCAAAAAGATCGATGGGGCACTTGCGCTAAGAAAACATATTAATGAACAAATTGATGGCGTAGGTAGTGCAAATAATAAAAATAACGTCGCCTAGGCACTAAGTTTGTGGTGAGCTTCAGCAGCCTGGACTAGTTCCACTAATTGATCGTGGAAAGACCTTGGCTCGGCTATTTCCTGTGACGGTCTCGGTATTGGTTTACCAATGAGTTGTTCAATCAAAAAAGAGACTCGGTGGTAATCGCCGGATTCTACGGCCCTCTCGATGGTAGCTATGATCATGAGATCGATCATTGGCGTAGCCCGGTTCTGCTTAAGTGCTGCAAGAGTCGTTGGCGGTAACATAAGCAATTCATTCAATCGCTCCTCTAAATAGCTTCTGTTAAACCTCCGTAATGCCTTCTGTTCAGGCGGTGTTCTGGGGCGGCCATTAGGGTTCCCAGATTGTCCAGGCTTGAAGTTGCGCCCACCCGTCTTTTTGCCTTTAGCCATCCTATTTGCCTCATAGTCGCTGTTTTTTCGCTGTTATTGCCCATTATCTCTTTCTTGCCTTGCGCTATGCAAGGGTGGGCGATATAGGCCATATGAACCTCATGGAACAAATAGAAGAACAAATTCGTGATATTTTAGAGACCTATTTCGCAGTGATCCATTGGAGGGGCAAGCATGGTGGGCAAGACGGGGCTCCGATAGCGATTGGTCTCAATGACATCCTTTTCGAGCGGGGTCTTTTGGTAGATACCTTTCTCAACATTTACGACAAATACGACAATTACGACAAAACTATGGATGTGAATATGTGGAGTGCTAGCGGTTGGGACAGATGGCTGCAGATGCTTGCCCCCACGGCTGGGTGGTTGAGTGATGGGAAGCTCTTGGTTGATGATAGTAGCGGTGGGTATCGGCAGGAAGTTGGATGCTATATAAACAAAGCTAAAGATTTTTTTCAATTCAATGAAACTGACTGGGATAAAATTGACTACCTTTCAAAGGGAATGCCCTCAGAGGATCAAGTAAGACTGTGGAATATGGCTAACGGGGGTATTCACTCACTCAGTATAGCCTTGAATTGTTTGGTTAGTATCGAAGACCTGGATAGTCAGCTTAGATACCATCCATTGTATAAAGCTTATCCACGTATAGCGCTGTTGAAAGCACCTGATAACTGGGCAATTTTTTCGATGTCTAGATTATTGCAGTCAAAACAGCGAAAGTCGCCAACTGACAGATCACGTCGCACAAATTGGCAAATGATACTTGGTATTCTTAGGGCGATTGATCTGGGCAGGAAGTTTCTCGGTGGGCTTAGCTGCGAAGGCTTGGAAGACAAAGACATTGCGAAGCGCCTTAGTGAAAGAACTCGTAAGTGGGAAGCTCAGTGCCAAAGAGAAAATTTGGCCCCCTAATATCTACAATATGCGAGTCTAATTAGTTACTTACAGAGTACTCCAGCAAAGACACTCAGGAACCTGGCTTTAGGGTTGCGACGATAGCTCTTAGGGTCTCTCAAAACAAAAGGAGATTCTATGAGTACAAAAGACACCAAAATCTATCGTCTAAAAGACGTCGTCCATTTAACCGGCCTCAGTCGGTCCACTATTCTTCGGCTTGAGAACAGTGGCAAGTTTCCTCGTCGAATTATGTTAACGGAGCGGGCGATTGGGTGGCGAATTGCCGACGTTCACGGCTGGCTGGATCAGAGGATTGTAGGGACAGGGGGGGTAAAATGAAAATTCGAGAAGAAGCCCTGTATGGTTTATTCGGAGATATAGTAAAAGCAGTCGATCCACATACGGAGTCCTCACCCCTTGCTGTGTTGGTTCAATTGGTCGTTATTGTCGGTAATGTCGTAGGGCGTTCAGCTTACTATCGAGTCGAAGCAACTAAGCATTTCGCTAATACATCGATTGTTTTGGTGGGGCCAACTGCTACGGGGCGTAAAGGCACTTCCTTCGGCTACGTTCGCGCAATGGCTGAAAAGACAGACCAAATATACGTGAAAAATAGAATTGTGAGTGGCCTATCTAGTGGTGAGGGGGTGATAGCTTTTGTGCAAGACGCTGGGGAGAGTCAAACTGATTGCAATCGTAGTGCTCCCCCGGTAATTCAAAGCGGCATCAGAGATAAACGAATGCTAGTAATGGATGCCGAATTTGCTAACACACTCAAAGTGATGAATCGGTCAGGCAATACACTATCGACCATATTGCGAAATGCCTGGGATGGCACTTGTATTGAAGCGCGTACCAAAAAGGAAAGCATTAGGTGTCAAGAGCCTCATATTTCAATAATAGGTAACATTACTGAAGAGGAACTTGGAAGTCTTTTGACTTCGGCAGAGATCAACAATGGCTTCGGAAACAGAATCTTATTCTTCAGGGTAGACAGATCAAAGTCCCTTCCTCACGGCGGTAAGTTTTTAAGCTCTCCAAAGTTTCAATCACTTGTTGAGAGGCTGGAAGCAGCTGTTCGTTTTGGAAAAGCGACCGGTGAAGTAACAATGGCTGAATCAGCAAAACAGTTTTGGGAAAGTATTTACGAAGGTGTTTCTGCGGCGACTCCAGGCATTGTTGGGGCGCTAAGTGCTCGGGCAGCCCCACATATTATCCGCATTGCAATGATATATGCGTTGGTTGACCAAAGGACACAGATAGAGCGGGAGCATTTGGCTGCGGCATACGGCCTTTGGCTACATAGCTATGAGAGTCTATTTGAAATATTTGGCAAAGCTCTTGGCAACAGGGTGGCAGATGATTTGCTGCCAGAGCTTCGCGAACGTCAAGACGGCATGACTAGAACAGAGATACGCGACTTCTTTAAAAAGAACAAGTCTCAAAATGAAATTGAAATAGGGTTGAAGCTCTTGCGTGAACATGGCTTAGCAGAATTTGTTCTGATTCCATCCGGCGGCAGACCACTGGAGCGATGGTTCGCCACTAAGAATAAAGCCGGCAAGTACGACCAAGGAGACTTAAACGATGAAATATCAGAGCGTGATCATGAGCCAGTATTATACTCCTGACGAACTCGCGGCGTTGATAAAGGTTCCAAAATCCACCATATACTACTGGGTATGTCGTGGAAAAATCCCGTATATCAAATTTGAGAAACACCTGCGCTTCTATTTGCCTGAAATTATTCAGCATTTTAGGGCCAAACACGCCTCTGAAGCAGGTTGCATAGATTGGGAGAAGTATATAGATATGGACCCACGCTCTTTGACAACCAAGGTGGATGAGTCAGCTGGTCTCCAAGACTAAGGAGAACAGTATGGCAATAGTAAAGCGAAAAACTAAAAGAGGCACTGCCTTTCAGGTGAAGGTGAAAGGTGTGGATGGCCGGTGGATTACTGAAACTCACTACGATGCCAAACTCGCAAAAAAGCGTGAGCTTGAGTTGTCAGAAATGAAGGAAGCAGGTCTGCCGGTTAAATCCATATCGAACAGCCTGACGCTGTCTCAATATTTTGGTGCGTGGCATGAGCATACCAAGGATGGTAATACCTCAGCTGGGTGGCGGAACTCGCAGATACAAATGTTCAACTCGTACATTCATGAATCTGTTGGCACGATCAAGCTAAGGCAATTTGGGCCTGCACACGTTCAGAAGGTTCTAAATGGCGCGAAGAGATTGGGGCGTTCTCCCCAAACTTGCTTACATTTATATAACCTCATGCACAAAATGTTTGAGGACGCAGTCGAGTTGTTTGAGATTATGCAACGAAACCCTGTCCTTAAGACGCTTAAACCACGAGTACCCACTAAAGAAAGCAAATACCTAAATCCCGATGAGGCGAGGGCACTGCTTGGTTTCGTGAGGGGTAAAGCGTACGGAGTTGCGATTTGGCTTCAGGTACTTGTGGGGATGAGAATTGGTGAGGTGCAGGCATTGAAATGGGAAAATGTAGACTTTAAAGGTGGGCGAATCTATATCCGGTCGACCTATTTGCGTAAAGAAGGACGATTTCAAGATTATCCAAAAGGGAAAAGGTGGCACACAGTTGTGATGCCACCAGACCTTGTTTCATATTTGCGTATTGAGAAGGTAAAAAGTGTTGGCGAATTTGTAGCGACTTCACCAAGTACTGACTTTCTTTCTTATCACTCTTTCTACGATGGCTTAAGGAAATATTGTAGGTTGTTGGGGCTACCTAGTATCGGTACTCACGCATTAAGACACTCAGCTTCTGAGCTGTATATGCAGAGTGGTGCAAGTCGAGATGATCTGCGAATTTTGTTTAATCATAGCTCTTCGGCTGTCACAGATCGATATGTACATGATAAGGGTGAACGACTAAAGTCTGTGGCAAAATTAGTCCGTGTTACAGGCCATTAGTTCTAGTGTGTGTTGCCAAAGGTTAGTGGCACAACTACTCTTAGAGGGTGCTACCAAAATCAAACAGTACAAAATATCAGACAACTGCGACGGACCCATTTCAATCAAGATGGTATGATTTCCCGGGCGGCTTGGTATTTTTATGTTGGTTAGTTTACACAGCCAATTTGTATCTAGAGCACACAAATGGTGTACACGCTATTTATTCATTTCTGTCTGGAGTATTGGTAATTCTTTGGGGCAGGCGTCTATCTACAACTCGGGAAATGCATCAGTTCTACGGCTGGGACGCAATAGGGCCTCGCAAAGACCAGAGTTCACAAGAACGATATGAAAGGCAAATTAAGCTGAGAAAAGTTTTACCCCGGATGTTGTTGTTGGCTACTTTTGCTCTTGGCCCGTCAGTAGTGCTTACAGTTCGAGAGCTTTCTCCAGACTGGGTCGATGGCTTAATTGAGGATGGTACCCTAATTTTTGTCATTGGTGGTACAGTTGGTTTTGTTGGCGGGCACTTGAGCGCTCTATTCTTAACCGGTGACCTAGCACATGAAGAAGTCCTCCAAATCAAGGAATGGGAAAAAGAGGAAAGTGAAACATGGTCGCAACGCTGACGCTAAGTCTGCACATGAAGTTTTCCCAAAAAGTTTCCCGATTTTGGTGTCACCAATAGCGAACGATGGACTGTAGTCAGATTTTTCTGGTGAGCAGCACATAGATTTGAATTGGCGGAGAGGGAGAGATTCGAACTCTCGAGACCGGTTAAGGCCTACACGCGTTCCAGGCGTGCGGTTTCAACCACTCACCCACCTCTCCGCAACATGGAACTTTAATGATTGCAGGAACTTAGCAGCCATCTAATGCGGTGTCCAGGTGATTTAACAGCCCGAATTTCAAGAACAGTGAAATTTTAGTGAAACTCACCGAATTACAATCACTTAATAACGCGTAAAAATCCTTTAACTGGTGCGTTGAATTCATCCCCTGGCCCCTCCACTGTGGCCGCAATCTTACTCAGGCGCTTGTCTGTGCGGTGAATATAGCGTCGGGTGAAGTCCACACTGCTATGATTAAGAAGCCGCCTAATGTCCTCTGCGCTCGCACCCATTTCGATGTAAAGTTCGGTACATGAGTGACGCAGCTCGTGGGCTGTAACCACCGGAATGCCGATCTGCTTGCAAGTCTTCGTTAGAAACTTCAAAAACCTGTCGTAATTTAGATGATCCGATTTTTGGCCCCGTACAACAAAGCCCGATGCAGGTCGTTTTCGCGCCACCTCCATCAGGTAATCTCGCAGTTGGGGTGGCATCGGTGCCTTTCCGTGATCTCTTTGTTTGGGCCGATCTTGAAATTCCTTCGTCTTGCGGTTGTAGGTCCCTTTGATCCAAATCTGACAGTTATCAAAATCCAAATCACAGATCTGTAGTGCTTGAATTTCACCGATCCGAAGACCAGAGAGCAGGCTAATCCATGGATCTAAAAGAAAATAGTTTGATTGAAAAGATAGAATGCCAAACGCCTAATTCAAAAAAGATAACTGAAGGTGAGCTTATCTCAGTCCTGGGAGACTTGGTTGCAGTCCTTGTTCCACCTTCTGACATATAGGCCTCTGTCGATAGATTATCTACTTTCTTGATTCTAACTGTTCGTTAATTATCTTTTGTGTTAATAAAAGGAGTTGGTCTTCAGCCTCTCCTTTTGCTTTGGAAATACGCCAATGAAAACAAGTTGTTATAAGGGATTAAATGGGTGGTATGCTTAACCTACGGAGGTTATTTATGACACAGAAAAGTAAACTCGATCAGGCCAGAGAAAAATACAAAAATATGCTTAAGAAAAAGCCGTCCGAGGAGCAGAAAAAGATCATTGAAGAGTCCACGTTTGAGTATGATAAAAATCAGCCTAAAGAGCGACCAACTGACCAGGTGGCACGCCCGAAGGAGATTAATCCTTAATGTCCGATATCCGTCCATTTTCATCCTTAGAAGCGCATCTAGAGCAATCAACAGAACCTCAACGTTGTGTTGTAGACACACAGCTTTTAATTGCCTCCCTATATGATCCCAGCGCTTTTTATGAAGATGTAGTTGAGCTTACAGCAATCTTAGGTCGATATGGCGTTAAGGTTTATTCCAACGTGAACATCAGGGCAGAATTTTTGGATATACAACGGCGTATATTTCTAACAGAACATCTGATGGATCTGTTGGAAGATCAAAATGTAAAATTGAGCCGAAGTGCCCGTAGCTTTTTGCAATCAAATATTAAGGCCTGGTTGAACCGTCAGGACGAGGGGCAAAAGATTTTATCAGATAGAAAACTCAAAGAATCTCGCGATGTATTTCCTTTAGTGCCCCACTCTGGACACATCGGATGGGTTCAGTTTTGTGAGTACGCTCTAGCCAACCTAGAAGAATCCTGGGGCTTATTGGAAGAGACCTATAGTTTAGAATACATCAGCTTACGAGAAGAGGACAAAAGCCCTTTGGTTGCGGGTGAAGTCACATGGGGTAATATGATCCAGATAAGCAAAAAGGTGGGCATAAGCACACACGATGCTATGATACTAAATTTGTTTTTTAATTGTGAGGTGGAGTTTCTAATCTCAGCCGATGCTGACGTTTGCTTTGGTGGTTTAGTGTCAAGAAGTACAAAACCTATTTTTGCCCCCGATGGCTTGTATAAAAGGAATTTTAAGCGCTACGAAAATAAAAAATTTCTACGCCAGTTCTGATATCAGTAGAAAAAACCAGTGAAACTTTTGGTGAAAACAATCCATCAAAATTTAGCAAAAAATAGTAAAAAAGAGAAAAAGGGTCAGCTGGTTCAACACTCTAGAATAATTAATAAATAGTTAGAATTACTGATTGGTAGAATTTGCCGTCATCGGTGTTCCAGGCGTGCGGTTTCAACCACTCACCCACCTCTCCGCGAGGTCACGTTAAAACCTAACATCGCTAACACTGGTTGAATTTGGTGTAAAGCGTAAATACAAAGTCACCGGCGGGCCTAGAATCATCATTGCAAGGATTGATAGTCAACGTGGACACCGCCTAACGCTAAGTGTTGGTGGCGCCTTTTGTTGGCGTCCCTACAGTAGAATATGTTACCACCTTACCTCCAAAATATTTTGCCTAGAGGGGGTGCTGATGGGCGTTCGATACATTTTGGCTGGATGGCTAGTTGTCGTTGTTGGGTTGACCGGTTCGTTAGCTCGGGCTGAGGGCATTGATTTTTCTCGTTTAATCGATGGCTCTAAAGAGCCCAGCCTTTCAGAGATCTATCATACTTTTTTAGAGTTTCGCCGAACTTTAAATTATCAGCAGCTTTCAAATGAGCAAAAAACCTATCTACAAAAATTAGAGTCGTCCTTTAAGGCCGTAGATGTGCCCGCCACTTTGGAGCTCACCTGGACGGCGGGCCCCAACTGGAAAGATGCATTTGAAAGTAACCTGAGCGAAAAACTGGGTGCCGACGGCCTTGAAAAGATTGCCGCCAACACGCCTTCAGAAATTGAAAACGTATATTCCTATTGTGGGTTTGCGGACCCCGAAATGTTTTCTAGCGAAGATGTTAGTGAAGAAGTCAAAAAGATGGTGGCAGTGACTACCAAGCCAGATCAATATTCATTGCGCTGGAATGCTGTAAAAGAAAAAGCCTCTGGCGAAGTTTTGGCCTTCGCAGTGTTTTTAGCCGTTCCCACTGAGGGTTATGATCTTGAAAAGAACAAACGCACAGAATGTTTATTCCCCAGGCATGTTTGGGGTGCCCAAAATGATGCAGTACACTCGCGCGGGTTTAGGCTAATTCCCACATCGGGGCTTAGTCGCGGCTTGATGCAGTAGAAGCCCTCTTTTTTCTAAAAAAATCAGAAAGCCGGGCACCACACTCTTCCTCGAGCAAGCCGCCCTCAGCGGGCACCTGGTGGTTCAGTCGAGGGTCCGAGAGGACCTCATAAAGGGACTTTACCGCCCCACCTTTTGGGTCATGGGCCCCAAAAACCAGTCGTCCCAGCCGAGCTTGTTGCATGGCTCCTGCGCACATGAGGCACGGTTCAAGCGTCACATAAAGCGTGCAATCAGAAAGCCGCCAGCGCCCCAAGGCCTTAGAGGCTTCAGACATCGCCATGACCTCGGCGTGGCCAAGTGCGGTTTTTGAACCTTCACGGTGGTTGAGACCGCGCCCCACGACCTGTCCCTCAAAGACCACGATAGCGCCAACGGGGACCTCATCTTGAGCGGCAGCCTGATCAGCAAGGGCCAGCGCCTGCTTCATATAGTCGATGTCTTCCTGTAAAAATCCCATATTATTGCGCCGCAAAAAGCTAGCGGGGACGCCTCCATTGTGGGGCCTTTGAAGGCCAGATTAGGCCATAGCCATAAGGGAATCTTTCAATTTGTCAAGAGCGTCATGATCTGCTATCCCACAGGCTCCCTAAAACGGAAACTTTCGAGTTTCCCAAAATTCATGTGTAGAGAAGGGCAGGTGAGGTCAATTGGCACTAGTCAGAATTCGAGAAAACGAATCATTTGAACAGGCATTTCGTCGTTTCAAGAAGTCGTGCGAAAAAGCGGGCATTTTGTCTGATATTAAAAAACGAGAACACTTTGAAAAGCCTAGCGTTCGTCGAAAGAAAAAATCCATCGCTGCTCGTAAGCGCATGGCGAAAAAAATGAAAAAGCAGCAACGAGGCCGATAACCAAGGTTTTACACTTCATGAGTTTAAAAGACCAAATCATGGCTGACGTAAAGTCAGCCATGAAAGAAAAAGATCAAGAGCGTTTAAATTGTCTTCGGTTTTTACAGGCCGCTGTAAAAAACAGAGAAATTGAAGTGCGCCCCAACGCGATCAGTGACGATGACGTTTTAGGGGTCATTAAGAAGCAAGTGAAGCAACGCCAAGACTCCATTGAACAATACTCCAAAGCTGGGCGTGAAGATTTAGAGGCAAAAGAAAAATTCGAACTGTCCGTACTTGAGGGCTATTTGCCTCAACAAATGAGCCGCGAACAGCTAGAAGGGGTCGTCACAGAAGTCATCGCTGCATTGGGCGCTGATTCAGTGAAACAAATGGGGGCTGTTATGAAAGAAGTTATAGCAAAAACTAAAGGTGCTGCTGACAACCGCGTGGTCAGTGAAGTCGTCAAAGAAAAGCTTCAGTCCTAAGCTAGCTGCTTTTCCAATATGAGATTCGAACAAGACTTTATCGAAAAGGTGAGAGAGGCTAATAATATCGTAGATATTATTGGAGAATTCACTCAGCTAAAACGTGTTGGCCATCGGCTGACAGGACTTTGTCCTTTTCCAGATCACAACGAAAAAACACCGAGCTTTTCGGTGTCTGAAGACAAGCAGTTGTATTATTGCTTTGGCTGTAAAAAGGCTGGCAACATTTATACCTTTTTGCAGGGCATACGCGGATTTACATTTCCCGAAGCAGTGGAGTACTTGGCCCATCGATCGGGCATAGAAATACCAAAGCCCAAAGACCTGCCGCCCACAGCAAAGGCGCAAACCAAGGTCACACACGATGCTAAAAAGATCATGTGGAAGCTCAACCGCTTTGCGGCGGTTTTTTATCACAAGAAGTTAAAATCACTTTCGGCAGATCATCCCGTGCGGGCTTACGTCAAACAGCGGGGCTTGAGTGAGGATATTGTCGATTTATTTCATTTAGGTTATGCGCCCGATGGTTGGAGTGAGCTGGCTGATTATCTTGAGCAACAAAAGGCGCCAGTGACTGTGGCAGAGCAACTGGGTCTTGTGCGGCAGCGGACAAAGGGTAAGAACGGACACTATGACCTTTTTCGCAATCGACTGATGTTTCCCATTCAGTCGCCCATGGGCGAGTTCATAGCGTTTGGTGGCCGGGCTCTCGGCGATGATAATCCAAAATACCTTAATAGTCCTGAGTCAGAAGTTTTTAACAAAAGCCACGTGTTTTATGGTCTAAATGAAACAGCAAAATTCATTCGCACAGAAGATCTGGCGGTGGTGGTCGAGGGCTATATGGATCTTTTGGCGCTGTTTAGTACAGGTATCAAAAATGTAGTGGCCCCATTGGGAACTGCTTTTACAAGTGGCCACGCAAAGCTCATAAAGAGATACACAAAAAATGTTTTGGTTTTCTTTGATGGTGATCAGGCGGGACAAGAGGCGGCACACCGGGCACTGCCGATACTTTTGGCTGAAGGGTTAATTCCAAGAACATTGGTGCTATCTGATAAACAAGATCCCGATGACTATGTAAAACAGGTCGGTGCAGATGCCCTGGGGCAGGAAATCAAAGCCGCACCAGAGTTATTTAATGTGGTCTTAGAGCATATCCTTGAGAACTATCGAGGGGCTTCTGGTGATAAAGTGGCTGTACTGGATCAGATTGGTCCCATTATTCAAGTCATTCCCGATCGGCGGCTGCGAGATCTCTATGTGACTGAGGTGGCCAGTCGATTGACAGTGGCCCCAGAATGGGTTGCGAGGAGTATTTTTTCTAGTGCTCCGACCCCTCGACCCGCATCCACTGAAAAGGTAGGAGTAACCCAAAAAGCAGCTCAGGGCGTCAAAAATGATGAGGCCCTGATTCCCCTTTCTGGAGCGCCGAAGGCCGAAGTTTTTCTCGTGAACATCGCTTTAAAGGATGAAGAGCGATTAAAAGAGCTTTTGGCCTCTGATCTTGCAGATCAGTTCAGTAGCCAGGGTCTTAAACAAGTTGTTGGCCGAATACGTGAAGCTTATGGACAAATGCCAAGTGACTTTGCTAAGTTATCGCCTTGCTTAGTGAATTTCGTAGATTCACCGGGGGTCATAAGCCAGTATTTAGCGGAGCCACTCGCCTCAATGGAGGCTGAGGGCTTAAAAAAGGTTTTCGCCGACTGCAGTCGACAGGTGCGAGAACGTTATTTGCGCTTTAAATCGCGGGAATTGTCGGCGCGGTTAAAAGCGTCCAATCCATCGGAGCAAATGGAGCGGTTGGAACAGATTATGAATATTCATCGAGATAGAAGAACACTTCAAAAAGATTAGGGTCCTTGAAAAAGGTTTGTGGAGCAAAATAAATGGCAAAAGAACCAGGTAAAAATAACCAGCGTGAGGAAGTTGTAGAGCTTACGGTTGAGCAACAAAAATCCTTAATAGCTGAGGAAATTCAAAGAATTACCAAGATGGCCAAAGAGCAACGGGGGATCTCAATTGAAGAGATCAACGACCAGTTGCCAGCAGAAATAGTGGACCCTGGCGTCCTTGATTTCTTCATGCAGAGTCTTGAGGTCAATGGTGTAGTAATTACAGAGGTGTCAGAAAATAATCGCCCCCAAGAAGACGATGACAACGAATTTCTGGCCGACCCCGAGAAAGCCTTTGAGGGCGATCAAGACGAAGACGAGCAGGAAGAAGCCACAGACAGCCGCAGTAACGACCCTGTGCGCCTTTATCTTCGAAAGATGGGAAGCGTTTCGCTGTTAACCCGCGAGGGAGAGGTTGAAATTGCTCAGCGTATTGAACGAGGGGAGCGTGAAATTGTTCGCGCCATTTTGATGTCACCCATCGGTACACGAGAAATTATCGAACTTGGCCGTCGTCTTGATGAAGGTCGACTAAAGGTGAAAGCGATTTTTCGCGGTCTTGAAGATGAAGAGACCCAGTACGAAGAGCAAGAGTACATCGAAAAAATTCATGAATTGATTGGTCATGTGCAAGCTTATGAGAAAAAAGCCCGCAAGCAGTTCACTGTAATTCGCGATAATTCTCGTGAATCTGAAAAAACAATCAAAGCCGAAGAGCTATTAACGAAGTTAAATAGAGAGTTAATGGTAAACTTTGAAACCATTAACTTTAATCGAAAGACAATTGATCGTATTGTTATCAAGTTTAAAAATCTCGTATCCCGCATGACGGTGCTAAGAAAACGGATTCGCGAAGGTGTTAAATTCACATTCACAAACGACGTAAATGAACTGGCTAATTGGTATAAGCAGATTGAAAACAGTGATAAAGAAGCGCAAAAGATGACTCAGAAAACAGGGTTGTCTTATTCAAAGTTCAGAGGTTATGCCACGGAAGCCATTGATGCGCAAAAACGTCTTGATCGTTTAGCTGCTGAAACTGAAATGACCTTTGAGTGGATTCGTGACACGAATACGCTCATTTGGCGTGGTGAGCGCGAGGCCGACAAGGCAAAATCAGAGCTAGTTGAAGCAAACCTGCGGCTTGTTGTGTCTATTGCGAAAAAATACGCAAACCGTGGTTTACAGTTCTTGGATTTGATTCAAGAGGGCAACATCGGTCTTATGAAAGCCGTTGATAAGTTTGAATATCGTCGGGGTTACAAATTCTCCACTTACGCCACCTGGTGGATTCGTCAGGCCATCACACGCGCTATTGCAGACCAAGCGCGAACCATTCGTGTGCCTGTGCATATGATTGAAACCATCAACAAGCTTGTTCGTACTTCGCGGTTGCTTGTTCAGGAATTGGGTCGGGAGCCCACGCCTGAAGAAATCACCGAGAAAATGGATATGCCGGTAGAAAAAGTGCGAAAGGTTCTGAAAATTGCTAAAGAACCCATAAGTCTTGAAACCCCTGTGGGTGAGGAAGACTCTCACTTGGGCGATTTTATTGAAGACAAAAATGTTATTAATCCAGCTGAGGCCATCGTAAACCTCAACCTAGCAGAGCAGACGCGTAAGGTACTTGCCACGTTGACTGCTCGTGAAGAAAAGGTATTACGGATGCGTTTCGGTATCGGTGAAGAAAGTGACCATACCCTAGAGGAAGTGGGTCAAGACTTTAACGTTACTCGTGAGCGGATTCGACAGATTGAGGCAAAAGCGCTTCGCAAGCTTCGGCATCCGAGTCGGTCGGGTAAGTTAAAGGCCTTTATCGAAGGTGGCGAATAATTTAGTTTTTATTAGTGATGGGGGCTTAGCTTAGTTGGTTAAAGCATCCGGCTCATAACCGGAGGATCGCAAGTTCGAGTCTTGCAGCCCCTACCAAAAAAACCACCCACCGGGTGGTTTTTTTATTGGCTTGATAGGGCCTTGGCGAGTTTGTTCGCGCTTCAATTGTTCATTATAAAAGTCATCTAAAGGACGTTGGGTTCGGAGAATAGATTCATCTGCCGACGTTTGCTATTCATTAAATAGGTTTTTGTTTTAACCCGTTTCATTCTTGGGGCTCGGCCATCAAGGCTGGCATCGATGGTGAATAAATCGCTTCCTTCCTTTAAAATAAAACCCACATGGCCGTAGCGCCGGCTCCCTGTTTTAGGCCATTGGCCCACTGTTGAAAGCCCTGATGTGAGGTTTTCAAGGGTGGCATGCACTGAATCTTGGCTTCGAACGAGGTCTATATCTTCAATGCCGGAAAAAGCGGCCTTTTCCCAGTCTTGAAGCTGTTGATTATAGCTAAAAAGCTGGTCAAATTCGTCAGCTACGTAATTGCGATCAATGGGGTAGCCACTTACAGCCAATACGGTGATAACAAAAATATTGCATGCGTTCCTGTAAACTTGAACGTTTTGCTCTACAAAGGTTTTTGCGACTTTTGCAATTCGAGCAGAGGCTTCGCCGGGTGGCAGAGCACTAGGTGGGTTCATTTCAAAGGCGCTTGTGATCATTTGCGGATTGTTGATGTATTGATTGCGACCCACAACATCCAGGGGAAGATTTAAATCAAAGGCTTCATTAGCGTGGGGTGTGACCACAACGTCCGGTGCATCAGCTACAACTGTTGGGGTCTCAGACGGTGGGGCAGATGTGGTGGCCGGCGGGTTGTCCGTCTGAGGTGATGGTGCAGGCCGGGGAGTGGGCGTGGGCGTGGGCAAAATGTCTTCAGGTTCTAAGGGAATAACTAAAATTTCTGGTGGCGCAGGGTTGTCTGCTACCACAGAGATCACCACAGTATTGTCATCAGGGTCCGATGGCAAAGTGTCGTGTGAAGCCGAGTCACTTGGGTGGGCCGGTGCGGTTAATGGCGCGGCATTGGGTGCGCCGATGACTTCCACTTGCGTATCATCGCTGTCATCAAAAAATGGCTCTTCAATTTCGTCCACTTGGGGCCGACTGACCACGAGACGTTCAAACGAAGCTCCGCCTAATACATCAATACGAAAGCGACGTATGGGCAGATGATATTTTACAGCGTCCTTCAATAACAAGGGAGCCTCTTTTTTGAGGGGAGTGTCAGCTTTCATGTACTCAATACGTTGATAGATGCGCAGTTGGATTTGCGACTTATCAGGACTTCGTTCACCACGTAGGGCGATAGTTTGGCAGTTATCGCTCACGCAAATAGCCTCTGTGATTTTAAGTGGACCACTGACTGTGGATCCAACGATTTTACCAGCAGTAGTTGGTTTGATTTGAAAAAGAGATCGCTCTAATTGCTGACCCTCTTTCCACACAACACTCAAGTTAAGAGAAGACTTTTGTGGGTCCACTTCTTCTACGGTCACATCAGTGACATCCGATGAAAAAGACGCCAGGGGAGCGGCAAAAGGCACTTGCGGGATGGCTTGGTGATCGATGGCGTTGGCTTGAAAACGCAAATTTAATGGTTGCTGCTTAGGAGGTGGCTGGGGAGACCCTGGGGTCGCTGGCTGTTGAGGCTGATAAGCCACCGGCGCATTGTAGGTTTGAGTCACCGGGGTTCCGGGAGGTGCCCCACAGCCCAACAAAAGAGCTGAAGCCCAACCGGCAGCCAAAAGGGCTGAGAGTCTGATAACGGGCGATAAAGATGTGGAGCCATTTGATTTCATGTGGCTTCAGTGATGCAAAAAGTTGGCTGGAAAAGGCGGGCTCAAGTCGAATGTGTTCGATTTTGGCCATGGGACCCGGTTTAGTGTGACGATTCTGGGCCACGGAAGTGCCCGATTTTGGTCAATTTTTCCTGGTCGCCGGGGCTATTTAGAATCTGGTTGAGGGCCCGCAGTAAGGGTGCTACGAAGGCTAAAACCCTTAGCTAGAGAGGACTTGGTGCAGATTCGCGCCCTTATCTTGTTTGCCATAATGTTCGCCTACCCACTGACTTCAAGTACCGTGGGCGAGGAGATGCCTGATGCGGTAGAAGTGGATCTCACCCAACAGGTGGAGTGTCGTTCAACAAACATGAAGGTATTGGAGCGAATAGTGATTAATCCATCCCTCGTACACAGTGACGATCGCTTTCTTCAGGTTCAGTATTTTCAACAATTGGAGCCGTCGCAGACAGCTCGCTGCAAAATTGTCGGTGGCAAGTATGATTGTCAATGGAGAGACAATCAGCAACTGCAATTGAGTTTGACTGAGCCAGTTGTGGAACCATTAGGCGATCGCGGTTATCGCGTGAAGCTGGCAGGGCAGTATTTGAAAAACTACAAAGTCCTCGCACAGCTTTCTTGCATCGCTTATAGCTTTTGATATGTTTCAAGCATGAACAACAAAAATCTCTCTATGGGAAATGCGACCAATTGGCCCGATGAAGTGGTCATTCACACAGATGGTGCCAGTCGAGGTAATCCTGGCGACGCCTCACTCGGGTTAACTGTTTTAGATGCCGAGGGTGAAACATTGTTTGAATACGCTGAGGCATTGGGCACTCAAACCAATAATTATGCCGAATATTCAGCCGTGTTAAAGGCTTTGGAGTTGGCCTCAGAAAATCATGTCAAATTGTTGCACCTGCGTAGTGATAGCCAGCTTTTGATTCGTCAGCTCACGGGCGAATACAAGGTCAAATCAGAAGGATTGAAGCCACTTTTTTTGGCGTGTCGTGACGTTGCTAGAACCATTCCAAAGGTGAACTTTGAGCATGTTCGTCGGGAGCAAAATGCTCGAGCTGATAAGTTGGCCAACATGGTTTTGGATGAAATATTTTAAAAAATCTCAGCAGCTGAAATTGGTTTCTTTTTTTGAATGTTAGAATGAAAAGAAATTGTGATACATCAATACGATGCAAAGCAAACCGAATACCACAAGAAACCAAACGACTTTTTTGTTCATTAAGTTATTAGATAGCTAAATCTTGCGGGTTTCACTCTGCGCCGCACAATTAACGGCGAATCAGACTCCGATCAAAACGGGTTCATCAATTGGGCATAGACGGCCAATTCTGTACCCATTCGTCCCGGAATAGACTGTTTGCTTCGCTCCCAAAATAAAGCATCAAATTTATTCTTTGTGATGCGCTGACGGATTTCCCATTCACTTCCCCCAAAGGGAGGGCCTGTCCGCTTTTCCATGGTGAAAAATACACCGAGAAGATGGCCTGTTTCACGAAGTAGCTTTCGCCACAGGACCACAAGGTCATTTCGCCGAGAGGGGTTTACGGCGCAATAGCAGGTGTGTTCAAACACTACGTCATACTGTTTAAAATGGTCTTGGCCCAAATTAAAAATATCGTCGTGAATATACTTGAGCAGTTTGGTTTCTGGATATTTGGCCTTGGCTCGCAAGATCGCTTCTTCACTGATATCTACTGCCGTGACAAGATGACCTTGGCTCGCCAAAAAAGAAGCATCGTTGCCGGTCCCACACCCCAATACGATAATTCGACTTTTGGGTATTTTTAATCGGGGCACAATATTTACAAGCGGCGGGCTGGGAGCATCCAACTCCCATCCGGGTTTTTCTTCTTGTTTATATTTGCAACTCCAAAACTCAGCATGGTCTGGAGTTGAATCGCCTTGGCAATCAATAAGCCACGGGCCTACCAGAATCCGCTCGCCATCCGCTGTGATGCTGTCATCATCAAATTCATCCAATTGATCAAAGAAATCATGTTGTGCCGAATTTGATAGTATAAAGGGCACGCCGTTGGTGGCCACTCCGTGAAACCGATCCCACTCATCCACACTGAGGGTATGAAGGTCAAAATCGATCTGAAACTGATAGGGCATTAGGGCTTTCCATTTTTGGCCCGGTTTTTTGAACACTTGTTTGACGACATAGGGTTCGTCAAAGGCTTCGACAATGACGTCGTACCCATCCGAGTGGGTTACAAATCTTAATCCTTCTTGGCGAAGCTGACTAAGAAGATGTTGTCCTTGCTCGGTATCGACGACGCGTACACCGTTGAAGTGAAAATAACCCTCTTCATCCAACTGGATAAAGCGAAAGTTAGAGTTCATCAGCGTCCTTTAGATCACCCTCAATGAGCATGGGTGTTTTAAATTCGACACTGTCATTAAGGATGTAGAGCTCATCAAAGCTCCATGAGTTGCCCGACTTATCAGTGTTTGCCCGGTTCAAAATGGCATACCCTTCGAGGGCCACATCCACGTCTCCGGTCTCAACATCTGAATCTTCGAAACTGTAGCTAAAAGAGGCTTTGACTTTGTTTTTGCCGATGCTTTCTGTCCAGATTTGTCGAAAGACCACATTACGGGCCGAGGGGCGTTGGGATTGGATGTACTCTGAAATATAATCGGACAAACTTTTTTGAATATCCATGTGCACTGTTTCAGCAATCACAGGTGGTCGATTAAATACGGTCCAAGTCCAATGCATAGCGGCTGCCAGAAGTAGCAGACTGATGTATTTCATGGGGTTGCGCCCTCTTAGGTGATTGATTTCAATGTGTTTTCATCCTAGCCTATGCGGCAGGCAGCGGCAACGAATCTCCGTCCCTAGCTGGACAACGCGGTGAGCTGTAAGATTAAGTGGAGTTATAATGGCGGTTTTAGAATCACGTATCAATATCAACGCGCCCCAATTCAAAGAAAATCAATCAGCCATGAAGGGGTTGTTGGATGAATATCATCGGCTCCGAGGGAAAGTGGAAAAAGGTGGTGGTGAGGCTTATGTGGAAAGACATCGAAGCCGAGGCAAGCTGACGGCTCGGGACCGAATTGCAAAGCTCATCGACCCAGGGTCGCCATTTTTGGAACTCTCTGCTTTTGCCGCATTTGGTATGTACAAAGGGCAAGCGCCGGCAGCGGGCATTGTCACTGGAGTCGGAATGGTCAGCGGTCAAGAGTGTGTAATAGTGGCCAATGATGCCACGGTTAAGGGCGGCACCTATTTTCCGATGACGGTAAAAAAACATTTAAGGGCCCAAGAGATTGCTCTTGAGAACGGTCTTCCTTGTATTTACCTCGTCGACAGTGGGGGTGCTTTTTTGCCCATGCAAGATGAGGTGTTTCCGGATAGAGATCATTTTGGTCGAATTTTTTATAATCAAGCCCGAATGTCATCTTTGGGGATCGCCCAAATTTCTGCAGTTATGGGAAGTTGTACTGCGGGTGGCGCCTATGTACCAGCTATGAGTGATGAGAACATTATTGTAAAGGGCAATGGGACGATCTTTTTAGGTGGCCCACCCTTGGTTAAGGCAGCCACTGGTGAAGAGGTTTCAGCAGAAGAATTGGGTGGGGCCATGACTCATAGTAAAATAAGTGGCGTCACCGATCATTTTGCAGAAGACGACGAACACGCACTAGAAATTGTTCGCAGTATTGTGGCTCATTTGAATCGAAAAAAAACAATATCGGCGGCTTTGCAAAGTCCCGAGGAGCCGATTTATAAATCTAGCGAACTTTACGGGATCATTCCAAAGGACACGAGGCAACCTTTTGATGTGCGTGAAGTGATTGCTCGAATCGTTGACGGCAGCCGGTTTCATGAATTCAAAGAATATTTTGGCGAGACTGTAGTCACTGGCTTTGCCCACATTTTTGGATATCCAGTGGGTATAGTTGCAAACAATGGAGTGCTTTTTAGTGAAAGTGCTCAAAAAGCGGCACACTTTGTCGAGCTTTGTGATCAACGATCTATCCCACTCATATTTTTGCAGAACATCACTGGTTTTATGGTGGGCAAAAAATATGAAAATGAAGGGATAGCCAAGCATGGCGCAAAAATGGTGATGGCTGTGAGCACCACACGGGTGCCAAAATTCACAGTGATCATTGGTGGCTCTTATGGTGCGGGTAATTACGGTATGTGCGGTCGGGCGTTTCAACCGCGGCAGCTATGGATGTGGCCAAACGCTCGAATATCGGTCATGGGCGGAGAACAGGCCGCGAATGTTTTACTGACAGTTAAAAAAGACCAGTGGGCCGCAGAAGGCAAGAGCTTTACGGATCAAGATGAAGCCGAATTTAAACAGCCCGTTCTTGATAAGTATGCCAATGAGAGTTCGGCTTATTATTCCAGCGCAAGATTATGGGATGATGGCATTGTCGACCCGGTGGACACTCGTAAGGTACTAGCACTGGGGATCAGTGCCAGCTATAACCGTTCGTGGGGAGACCCTGTTAAAGGTGTGTTTCGTTTTTAGGAGATTTTGTGAAAAACATATTGGTGAATGATAAGGGTTCCGTTCGATTTATAGAAATGAATCGTCCCGACTTCAGAAATGCCTTTCATCCAGAAATGATAGCTGAGCTAACTACGGTTTTTAAAGCGGTTAAAGAAGACACGACGATACGAGCTGTGGTGTTGTCTGGGGCAGGAAAGAGCTTTTCTGCGGGGGCAGACCTTACCTATATGAAATCGATGGCCCAGTTCAGCGAAGAGCAGAATATTCAAGATTCTAGGCAGTTGTTTGCGATGTTTAGCGAGGCATTTAGTTGTCCAGTTCCCGTTTTTGGACGAGTACATGGGCACGTGATGGGTGGTGCCATGGGGTTAATTTCTATTTGTGACGTTGTCGTGGCTGAAGCGTCAACCCAGTTTGCATTCAGCGAAGTCAAATTAGGGCTCGTCCCCGCGGTGATTAGCCCCTTTGTGTTGTCAAAAGCCTCATTGAGTTTGGCTTCACAGTGGATGTTAACGGGGCAAATTTTTACAGTAACTGAAGCTCAACAAATGGGTTTGGTTCATTACGTTGGTGCAGAAAATAAAATAGAAGAACACCTTCAAAAGTGTATAGATTCTGTATTGGCAGCGGGCCCTGAAGCGATGAAAGAGACGAAGAGGCTCATACGCAAGGTTTGGCAGCAGTCACTTGCTGTAACAAGCCCCATTGCGGAAGAGGCCATCAAGGTCATTGCCCATAGGCGAGTGAGTGCAGAGGGGCAAGAGGGGCTTCAGTCATTTTTTCAAAAACGAAAGCCAGCTTGGTGTGAAAGTATAAAAGAGTAGATTATGTCTCGAAAGATCGAAAAAGTGGCCATTGCCAACCGTGGAGAAGTTGCGGTTCGTATTATCAGAGCTTGTCAAGAAATGGGATTGGATACGGTGCTATTGCACTCTGAGGCCGATGAAAAAACCCTGGCTTATCGTTTGGCGGACGAAGTGGTTTGCATTGGCGGCGCCGAGGTCTCTAGTAGTTATTTGAATATCGCCTCGACCATTCAAGGCGCTCGAAGTGCTGCCGCCGATGCCATTCACCCTGGTTTTGGTTTTTTATCAGAAAATGCGGAATTTGCAAAAGCGTGCTTGGCCAACCGATTGATCTTCATTGGTCCAAGCCCTCAATCCATTGAGCTTTTTGGCGATAAAATTTCAGCCAAAAAATTAGTGGAGCAAGCAGGAGGCCCGATCATTCCAGGTTACCAGGGCGAAGATCAATCCCTGGGCCGCATGCGTGAAGAAGCTAGTAAAATAGGCTATCCCGTGATTGTGAAGGCGGCTGGTGGAGGCGGTGGTCGAGGCTTGAGGGTTGTAGAGCGTGAATCCCAGCTTGAAGAGGCCGTTCAATCTGCGGCGAGAGAGGGCCTTGCCGCCTTCGGCTCGGAGCGATTGTTTCTTGAAAAGTATTTGGGTCGGGCAAAACATGTGGAAATACAAATTTTCGGGGCCGCTGATGGAGAGATTTTTCACTTATATGAACGAGAATGCTCCGTGCAAAGGCGTCATCAAAAAGTTATTGAAGAGGCGCCAGCATCTCTGTTGGATTTTTCATTGAGGGAAAGTATGGCGCAAGCGGCTGTGCGAATAGCACAGGCCGCGAAGTACAAGGGTGCTGGTACCGTTGAGTTTTTAGTGCAAGATGGGCAGTTTTATTTTCTTGAAATGAACACTCGTTTACAGGTGGAACATCCGGTCACTGAGTTGGTCATGGGCGTTGATTTGGTAAAGGCCCAGCTTCAGACAGCTATGGATCAGAGTCTCTATTGGATGCAGGATGAACTGTTCCCGCGGGGACATTCTATTGAATGTCGGATTTACGCTGAAGACGCTTATGCTAATGGTGTTCCCAGCACGGGGGTGCTTGGTAGCTGCGTTTGGCCCCGAGGTCCTGGGCGTCGATTTGAAGTGGGTTTTGAGGCCGGGGATGAAGTGACTCCCTACTATGATTCGATGATTGCCAAAGTTGTGACCTATGATGAAACCCGTGCTCGCGCCATAGAAAAAATGCGACAGACCTTAAAAGATACAATTATTTTTGGCGTGAAAACCAACATTCCGTATTTATTGTCAATTTTGAGTCATCCAGAATTTGTTGAGGGATCAATGACTACAGGCTTTATAGCCGCTAATTTTCCAAAAGGCATAGAGGCAAAGCCTATTTCATCCACAGATAGGGCAATCATCGATGAAGTGAATGAAAAAGTGGCCGAGTCAAGTTCAGCTATGATGAGCGAAGGACCAGACGCGGTAAGCCCGTGGAAGTATCAGTGGAGCCATAAATGAGACGTTTTTTGCTTGAAGTAAATGGCCAGACCTACAAAGTGGTGGCAGAACGTTTAGGTGGAAAACTCTGGTTGCACTATGACGGAAAGACCATTGTACATTCACCAGAAGGCCCGCGTCGCAGCGGTGGCCACGCAGCGCTTTCAGAAAGCCCAGGAAAAATCGTTGCACCAATGCCTGGAAAGATCATTAAGATTCATGCGCAATTAAACTCCAAGGTTGAAGTGGGTTCGCCTATCGTGACAATGGAAGCGATGAAGATGGAGTACAGGTTGTCGGCAGAGATAACTGGTGTATTGGCCGATCTCAACTGTCAAGAAGGCGAACAAGTGAGTCTTGGTCAGATACTTGCTGAAATAAAAGAAGAGTAAATATGGGAAAAAAAATAAAAATTGTGGAAGTGGGGCCGCGCGATGGACTCCAAAACGAAAAATCGCCACTCTCATTGACCACTCGATACCAACTAGTAAAAAAATTAGCTGACGCCGGTTTAAAAAACATTGAAGTTGGCGCTTTTGTTTCTCCGAAATGGGTGCCGCAAATGGCTGGTTCAGGTCGGTTGGTAAAAAAAGTATTTGATAAGCAAAAACAGGGTCAACTACCAAAAGATTTAAATTTCAGTGCTCTTGTGCCGAACCCCAGAGGGATGGAGGACGCATTAAAGACACCAATTAAAGAGGTGGCTATTTTTGGCGCTTGCAGTGAGTCGTTCTCGAGAAAAAATATTAACTGTTCCATAGATGAGAGTTTTGATCGTTTCGCAGAGGTGCTGAAAATGGCCCGCCAAAATAAAATTCGAGTGCGAGGGTACTTGAGTACGGCTTTTGGCTGCCCGTATGAAGGTAACGTATCGCAAACCCGGGTGGTTAAGCTCGTTTCTCGAATGCTTGATCTTGGGGTCTTCGAGGTGTCATTAGGCGACACCATTGGTGTTGCAACACCAAAGCAGGTTAATGACCTTTTAAAAAGGTTAAACAGAGCTGTGGTTTTAAATAAAATTGCCATGCATTTTCACGACACTCGTGGGACGGCCCTCGCTAATGTGTATGCGAGTCTACAGTTTGGTATTCGGTCCTTTGACACCAGCGTTGGGGGCCTAGGTGGTTGCCCCTATGCCAAAGGAGCCTCTGGAAATCAGGCCACTGAGGATTTAGCATATATGCTTGAGGGAATGGGGTATTCCACGGGGCTTGATATCAACAAACTTGTAAGCATGCGCCAATGGCTAGAAAAACGGGTGGGTCATAGTTTGCCCTCACACGTGGGCCAGGCGGGTTTACCTCTGGGCTGGAAGTAGCCTGTATATCTAAATTATGGCACTAATTTCGCTAACTTTTTAGCTTATGAGGAGAATCATAGGCCTAGTAATCACTGTAGTGCTTGTTATTGTATCGTCCGTGCTGTTGCAAAGGGCATTGACCTTTGATTCTTGTATTAATTCTATCGTTGTTGAATCTTTAGTCATTGAGCGATCAAACGGTGAGCTGATTGATTCGTGTGAGTTTCGCCAGCGGCAGGCGGACCCAGCGGTCTCTTCAGAGCTAACAAATCTTTGGTCAATTATCGAGCGGGTTGAAGCGTTGAATCGTCTACAGGCCTGGTTACCCGTGCCGGGCAAAAAACTAAAACTTAAGGTCTCATTAGTGTCTCAAAAAGACTTCATAGAAGGGCCGGGTGGGGCCATCTTGAGTTATAGTTTGGCCCAGTCAGAAATTGAGTCGGTCGTGGTTGATCTTTGGCTCAATCAAATCAATGAAAAGTTTGTTGAAAATCAGTGGTTAAAAATGGCGATCGGTGATTTTTTGCTGAAAGCCGAAAATCTAAGTGGTCATTTGGCGTTGGCGTCGCAAAATGCTGGATTTCCCTTTAGCGTTTTGAGCTGGTCCGAATACTGTACCGGGCAGCCCTATTTTCGACATCAAGAGTTTTGTGGGCTTTCAATAGAAAGCCTTATCGTAAATAAAGTGATGGCTACGGCCACAGAGTGGAGCTTGAGAGAGTTTTTACGAGAAGCCCTTTTTGACTTCTATGCCACACAAGACCTTCGCGATCGTAGAAAATTTCTATTAGGCCTAAAAGACACCATGGCAAACCGGGGTTCATCTTACTTGCTTCATTTGGATGTGTTTCGTGATGTGAATACTGCGTCTATACAAAGGGGCATTCAAAGCTACCTCCACCAGTTTTTTTCGTTGATTCCAGGAGAGAGAAATACCACAGAGATGGTTGTGCAAGCCCTATTTCCCCAGCAGATAGCCTGGATTCGGCAATGTAGCATTCCAAAAATCACCGAGATTTTAGAGCGGTACAAAGAGGGCGTGGAAAGTGTTATTTATTTGCAGGATTGCGGGGAAGGGTCATGGCGTTGGGACCTCTTAAAGAATCAAGGGGCTGAAGCCTTTTTCACACACCATGCTGGCGCCGTATTTGTAAGGTTCCATTTGCCATCTCTAATGCTTTGGGCGAGAGACTTTGGGTCGCACACCAACTTTAATGGGACAGATCTTAGTTCACTGTCAGAGTTGAAAAAGAAATTTCGTTGGAACGCCCTTAGACCGGATCACGAGTTGAAGGCTTATCGTCCGGTCAGTGCAATCGATGCAATCACAATATTACGTTTAGCAAAAAAGAATTGACCGTATTTAGTGTTTTAAATGTTAGTTTTTCCTTTGGGCTTGTTGTTTTCATCAAGCAAAATGAGCTCAGGTTGATGTTGAGCCGCTTCTTCAGAGTCATAGTCTGCGTAACAGGCAATGATGACAAGGTCTCCTTTTTGAACCATGCGGGCGGCGGCACCATTGAGGCAGATCTCTCCCGCTTTGCCGTGAATAACGTAAGTCGAAAATCTCGCTCCGTTATTACAGTTGTAAATTTCCACTTTTTCAAATTTGTGCAAATGAGCTAAGTCACATAGGGCAGGATCAATAGATATTGAACCCTCGTAGCTAAGGTCCGCATCTGTGACAGTGGCTCGATGGAGTTTAGATTTTAATAGTGTAAGACGCATTTTGTTGTCCTTTTCGATTAAGTATTTAAAATTAACGATCGTCGAAGCCCCTGCAAAACGAGGTCGGGTATTTCCTGATCGAAAATTTTTGTATCAGAAAATAAACTGGCAAATCCGCCAGTGCCGATGATGAGGGGCCTACTGTTGGGGAATACTTCGTTGGTGATTCGCTCAGTTATTTCTCGTATGGCGCCCACGGCACCGTAAAAGAGGCCGGATTGAATGCTCTCCACGGTACCGCGCCCAAGTGTTTGAGGAGGTTGCAAGATTTCAACAGCGGGAAGTTTTGCGGTATTACTTTCAAGGGCGCGCATGGAAATTTTCATTCCCGGAATAATTACTCCACCCAGATATTCGCGTTGGGCGTTGATCGCGCAGAACGTGGTCGCCGTACCAAAATCCACGACAATGAGGTTCTGGTCGGGGAACATTTCAATTGCCGCTACAGCGTTGCTGATTCGATCAGCACCCACCTCAACCGGATTACGATATTTGATTTTTAATCCGGTTTTTACGCCGGCCTGTAAGACAAAGGGGCGGCACTTGAAGTATTTTAGGCAACAGTTTTTCAATGAGTGGAGGGCGTCGGGAACCACCGAACAAATGGCGATTTGTGACACATCATCAGGGTTAAGGCCATTTTCTCGCAATACACTTCTTAAAAAAAGACCGGTTTCATCGGAAGAAGCCCCTGTGGGTGAGGATCTTCTAAACTGAAGCAGCAGGGAATCGTCTTTAAAAACTCCCCCGTAGATCTGTGTGTTTCCCACATCCAAACATAAAATCATGGAGTCACTCCCTCATCTCGTAAGAGATGGATAAATTGATTGGCCATTTCTGACTTGGAGGGACCAGTAGCGACGACTCCCGTCGGATCAAAAAGGCTAAAATGATGTGAAGTATCACTTAAGAGCTTTAAATCATTGTGTAAGACCCAATCCGAATTTTCTCCTAACATTTGTCGTTTCACCGCCGACGCAATTTCATCTTCAGTGGCGCCCGATGTGAGTTTGAATCCGATCACCTTAAGATCGGGATTTAGCGAATAGGTCTTTATTTTTGAAAGCAGTTTTTCATTGGGAACGAGTGACAAATTCAACTCATCTGTGGATTTGATCTTTCCAGGCAAGGGTTCTTTCACTCTAAAATCACTGACAGCCGCGGCATGCAGGACAAAGTCAAAAGAGGTTTCACTTAAGACTTTTCGAAGTTGTTGATCCAAATCATCAAATGTTCTAAATGGGAGAGTAGAAATGTCTGGATATTTGGTTTCCAACACGCCTGATTTTAACAAAGTGACATTGAATCCGGCCTCAAATAACCTCTCGGCCAAAAACAGTCCAGTGCGGCCTGAACTATTGTTTGATATACATCTCACATCATCTAAAGGCTCTTGAGTGCCGCCGGCTGTAATCAAAACCTTTTTTCCCTGAGGATTGAGTTGTTTCACAATTTGGCTAAAAATAACTTCAGGCTCTGCCAGGCGGCCGAGCCCGGTTTCGCCACAGGCAAGATTGCCGGAAGTGGGCGGCACAATGACATGGTGCCAGCTTTTTAGTTGATCAATGCTTTTTTGTACTGATGGATGAGCCCACATTTTTTGATTCATTGCCGGGACGACGAGTAGGGGCTTTTGGGGCTCCCAAGCGAGCAAAATATTTCCGAGCAGGTCAGAGGCCAAGCCGGCAGCCATACTGTTTATGGTATTGGCGGTGGCCGGTGCGATGACCAAAGCATCTGCCCACTTCGGTAAGTCTATGTGTTGCATCATAGAGCTGCGAGATAATGGACTCGTCAAGACGGGTTTTCTTGTCAGTCCTTCCAGGGTCGCTTCACCCACAAACTCGAGAGCAGAAGTAGATGCCACCGTCTGCACATCAAATCCTTTTTTGATTAAGAGCGAAATCAACTCACAGGCTTTATAGCAGGCAATGGATCCCGTAAGGGCGACGATGATTTTAGAGGGGTACATTATCAATTAACCTTGTTTGGCCGAGGCTGGCTGCGGCAAAACGACGATGAAAAAGATCTTCAATGTAATCCACTTTGAAGCCAAGGCCCTCCAGTTTCTTTTTTGCATCTTCTGCCGATGCAGCGGATTGAATTGTCTCAAAAAGCTTTGGCGCCATTGCTCGTTCAGAAGGTGAAAGGCGAAGATTTCGCGAACTCAGTGCCAAGCCATCCGTATCTCGCACAATAGAGCAAGGTACAATTTCTGTTGGCAAAAAGAACGCTCGCACCATTTGTGAAATGAGCAAGTACTGTTGATAATCCTTCTCGCCAAAATAAGCTTTATGAGCTTGAGCAATGTTTAAAAGCTTTAAGACAACGGTCAGCACTCCCGAAAAATGGCCGGGCCGATGCGCCCCACAGAGCAACTGACTGAGTTGTCTCTCTTGTACCTGAAACTGGTAGTTATCAGCGTAGAGGTCATTAAAATGCGGGGTAAGCACGAAATCCACGCCTGCGGATTTAAGTTTCGACAGATCTTGTTCAAGGGATTGTGGGTAATTTTGTAGGTCTTGGGGATTATCAAATTGGGTCGGGTTTACAAAAATGCTAAAAATTGTACGATCGTTTTCGCTTCGAGATCGTAAGGCCAACGACAAATGACCATCGTGCAAGGCTCCCATGGTGGGTACAAATCCCAACGATCCATTGAGGGTTTTTCTGATTTTTTGCCAGTTTTCTATATGAGAAAATACTTTCATTATTCAAAGCTCTCTTTGAGTGAAGGAAAATCGCCTGACACCACGGCCTGATGAAAGTTGTTGAGTGCTTCAACGACCAAATGTTGACCACTTAAGAATTGCCGTACAAATTTGGGGCGGAAATCTTTATTCATTCCAAGGAGGTCGTGTAAAACCAGAACTTGTCCATCGGTATCTGGGCCGGCACCGATGCCGATGGTTGGGATTTTTAAACTTTCGCTGACTTCTCGGGCCAAAACGCTGGGCACGCATTCAAGAACTAATGCCGTAACTCCGGCTTTTTCAAGCAATAGCGATTGTGTTCGCAATTTATCTGCCGCTTGTTGATCTCGGCCCTGAACTTTGTATCCACCCAGCATATTCACTGATTGTGGTGTTAGCCCGAGGTGGCCTATGACAGGAACACCGCTTTCAACAATGTAATTTACAAGTTCTAAATTTCCAGCTGCGCCTTCAAGTTTTACTGCGTGGGCACCAGCTTTGACCAAGGCCTCTACGGCCTTCATATTTTCAGTTAAATCTTTACGGTAAGATAAAAATGGCAAGTCACCCACGATAAATTTTTTTGCGGCCCCACGGGAAACCGCAGAAACGTGCCAAGCCATCTGTTCAATAGAAATGGGCAGCGTAGATGCGTGTCCGTGCATGACCATTGCCGCACTGTCGCCGACCAATAGGCAGTCCACATCAGAATCTGCCAGTAAACACGCCGACCAGTAGTCGTAGCAAGTAACCATACTGATTTTTTCGCCGTTAGATTTTTTTACTAAGAAGCTCAGTGAATTCATTGTGGTCTCGTTGTTTTATAAAATTTAAGAAACGATTCATAGATATCTGAAAGTGGGTTTCCCGATAGGGCCTGCAAATTTTTGTCAATAGTCTGCTTGTCGCCTCTAGCCAGCGGCCCGGTCAGAGCTGACTCCGAGTATGTGAGGATGTTATTCATTGTGACTCTTAAAAATGGAAACAACACTTCTCTGGGCAACCCAAGGTATTTTTCAAACTCTTGAAAACAAGCCTGGGCCAAGACGGTGGGAAAGTTCCCCGAGATCACACACAAAGCATGGTACAAAGCAAAATTTTTCTCTTCTAAGGGGAAACTCGGATTAGGCAATTCTGGAAACACCTGATCAAACGAGGTGCTTTCTGAAACATAGACAAACGGAATTTGAGGATAGAGTTCTTTTTCATAGAGCTCAGGGCCAAAAGTCATTAGCGGGTGCAGAGTCACCATGTTGGGCAAGGTGAGGCTTCCAGAAAAATGAACCACCACTTTTTCGCCAAAGTGTTGTTGGCTGGCCCAACTCACCAGAGCCTGATCAGATATAGCCAGTAAGACATGATCGACTTGTTCAAGGGAATGTGTAAGGCGATCTCCTGCATAGGGAAAGTCGTCAATGTTGAGTGTATTGAATTCTCTTAAGGGTTTTCGCGCCCACTGCCAGTGGGGCACCTCGAGGGATTGAAAATAAAAATGTAAATGTCGCGCCAATCGGCCGGAGCCAACAATGAGATACTTTGGCGACTTTGGTACCTGTCCCATGGATCAAGTCCTTATCGTAGTTAAAATCATCCAACCTCACGGAACTAAAAAATAGCAGCTAGAGAGTCTGCCTTTTCGATCACCGGCCCAACACAACAGTGTCTGGCTTAAGGGTTTAGAGTTGCCTTCTTTTTTAGCAGATTTTACCAGCAAAGGTAATCTCTATGGCGCAAGGCAGCAAGTAGGTTGCCAGCGGGATTTAAAGTGATAAGAACCGCAACCAATGAAAAAGCTGGCAGTCATAATCTTGGGTTTGATGGTTCTCGTAGGCCTAACAATGGGGGTTCATTCTCTCGTGTCGGCTCGGTTGGTATTGAAAATGAAACCCACCGAATTTGAGCATTGGGATTCAATAGGGGCGGTCACCTACTATCGGTTGCGTCAGGAGCTGAATGAGGCCGACAAGGTCTATTATCAAGTTGATCCCATTCTAAAAGGGGGTCATTTGTGGGTTCGGGGATTAGAACTTACAGCGAAAGCCGATCACTCCGGCGTACAGTGGTTAAATGCCCTGGACGACCCGCCGGGGGAAGGTGTGATCTTATCGGTAGTACCGCTGACCCGACTCAATCAGCCACGAAGTCGACGAAAGGTGAACTGGGAAAGACTCTCAGCCACCATCGAGCAGGCGGGATTAAAAAAATACATTATCAAAGTGCATGACCCGCAATAGCGAAAAGGTATCCCTTTCCTTTTTGCGTTGCACAGCGCTACGTCGTAGCGCTGTGCAACGCAAAAAGGAAAGGGATACCTTTTCGCTATTGAGGGTCGTGTGGCATGAGGCGACGAAAGCTTCTAAAATATGTGCGTGGAGAGAGCTCAAGAAAATCAGAAATTCGAGCCATATAGATACAGGCAAAGCGTTCCATTTGATTGGCAAAGTAGCTTTCTTCAATACCCGCGCGCATGATCTCACCCCAATAGGGATTAAACTGCTCTTGTTGCTTTTTTATAAGGGGGCCGATCTGTTTGTCCAGAGCAGAAATATCCGACATGAGAGTGTCGATTTTTTTCTCGTGTTTTTTGTGGTGATTTTCAATTTGATCTGAAACAAGTTGGTCTACTTCACGCTCTAAGGGGACTTTTTTGTCCATGAGAGTTGTGATCTGTTGTGTGTAAGGAAGAGCTTCGAAAGTTTTTCGAACCTCTTCTTCCAGTTCTTCCACGACAAGCGCAGTCCGCCACGCACAATCTTTTTTGAGTCGAACAATATCTCCGTAGATATGGTCACCGATGTACAAAATCTCGTTCGGGTCTAAGTGAAGATCGGCAGTGAAGCGAGCGGCACAACCGCCCTGATAGACTCCGGGTTCAAGTGTCGATTCGAGGTTTGTCATCAAGCCTGATTCAGTATCAATTTTAAGAAAATTCAGCTTGTCATAAAAGAAGCGGGGCTTTTGAGCCGCAGCAATAACAAACTCAAAAAGCTCTTCCCAGTTCTTGTGTTGTTTTAAAAAGGGGTTAATGGCGTAATCAAGAAGGAGTTTGCAATAGGGATAGTCGGAATTTGTTAATACAAATATCTTTTTCCCGTGAGCTTTGAATCTCTCTAAACCCTGTACCACAGCTTCGTCTTTGATAACAAAATCTTGTAGTCGACTTCTGACCACACTTTTAAGGCTATCATCCCGGTGAGACATATCGAGGGCCCACAGCACATCATCAGCCATGGTGTAATAGTCCGGCAGAGACTCTGCGTGAGTTTTATCTTTTAGGTCAACCAGTTGGGCAAAGAGCGTGGCGTGGGCTATGGAAAAAGTGGTGTCCACCGTATCGTAGTTGGAATCGCTCAAATCTACGTATGTACTTTTGTAAATACGGCGTTGAGATTTATAATCAATGGGCTTGAGGCCATGGTAGCTGACACGAATAGCTCCATGGCGGCTGAGTTTAAGTACGTTGCCATGGGTTTTATCTAAGACAAGTCCACGTACGGCCCTTTGAAAGTCGAACTTTAAGTTTAACACTTCTTTGGGATAGTCTTTGTCGGCCACCAGCTTCTTCACAATCATGCTGTGGGCCAAAGCTTCAAAGGCTTGGCTATCATACCGCACCAACGTGTGGTCCATATCAAAACCAATGTAATTGATGCGTTTGAGATTCAATGTGCGGTTTACGTAAACTTGTCTATTCATGATTTAATATGGGCAACTACCGTTCAACTTTAAACTTTTTATCGTTCCAGGCCATCATTCCGCCTTGCATGTTAAAGACGTTTTGAAGGCCCGCTTCTTTGGCCATCGCCGATGCCTGAGCGGAACGACCACCACTTCGGCATATAAAAACGATAGTACCAGTTGTAGGAAGTTCGTTTTTGCGGCTGGGGATTTCATCTAAAGTGATGAGGGTAGCGCCTGGAATGTGGCCAAGATCACCTGTGTACTCATCGGGCCGTCGAACATCAATTAAATGGACACCGTCTTTCTTTTCGAAAACCTCTTCACAGGTGACATCAAATACAGTTGGAAACATGGGGTTGGGCATTTTGTTCGTGAAATTAACAACGGATTTTTCGCTCATAATCATGACCTCGCTGGTTAATACTTGTGCCTGGGCACGCCATAAGCCAGTATCTTATGCGCATTTTACCTCGATGTCATGTTTCGGGTGGGAAAGGGCAAAATGGCACAAGCCGCCGAAGTTCGATTTACTGAAGACCAATTGCGGGCACTCGATGTTCTGCATAAACCCGGCAATGTGTTTATCACCGGCGAAGCCGGCAGCGGCAAGAGCTTCGTTATACGGCATTTTCATAGAAGCCTAAATGCTAAGACCTTTCCCATTTTAGCAAGCACCGGTGCCGCAGCGGTGTTGGTGGGAGGACGGACCTTTCATAGTTTTATGGGGTTGGGAATCATGGAGGGCGGCGTTGATGCAACGGTGCGCCGAGCCGTATCGGATCGGAGGGTGGTGTCTCGATTGAAAAAGGCGGAGGGGATAATCATCGATGAAGTCTCAATGATTTCAGGGCCCGCGCTGAGGGCCGCAGAACATATTTGTCGAATAGCTAGAAGCCATGAGGATCTTCCTTGGGGGGGCTTAAAGGTGGTCGCTGTGGGGGATTTTGCCCAACTTCCCCCTGTGGAGGCCGATCGTCAGGGCAAGTCTTGGGCTTTTTTGGACCCCGTATGGGAGCAGTCAGATTTTAGCACGGTGGTTTTGCGTCAAAATATGCGTACCCAGGATCATAATTTTTTAAGTGTGTTGAATACGGTTCGCAAGGGAGAGGTGGATTCAGATGTGGAGACCTATTTAAACTCCCGCATTTACTCGATTGAGGATGGCGAATTTCACGGCACTCGATTGTTTCCCCTTCGTCGACAGACTGAAGAATTCAATGACCGACAATTGGCCCAGCTAGAAGGTGACCTACATACTTTTACGGCCCAATACGTAGGAAAAGATCGATCCATAGCGCAGTTAAAAAAATGCTCCCCTTTGCCGGAGTTTCTGCGCCTTAAGCTAGGGGCCCTTGTCATGTTACGCCATAATGATCCGCGTCAAAGATGGGTGAACGGAAGTACGGGGTGGGTGAGGTCGATCAGTGAAAACTCTATTCGAGTGGAGTTGGCATCAGGTCGTGAGGTAGATGTGGAGCCGATCACTCTTACCCAAATGAATGCTGAAGGTCAGGTGCAGGCGGCCGTAACACAGATGCCATTAAACTTGGCCTATGCGGCAACCATACACAAGGCCCAAGGTTTAACTTTAGACAGTGCTTTAATTAACCTTGACGCTCTGTGGGAGCCAGGTCAGGCCTACGTGGCTTTGAGTCGGGTGATACAAGGGGGGCGGCTGTGCATTCAAAAGTGGAGCCCCGGTTCAATAAAATCAGATCCTCAGGTTATGGATTTTTATCGTCACTTAGAAGCCCAACTCGAGGACACGTCTTTACTTTAGGTGCGTTTCATGTTTTTAAGATGCTGGGAGGTGTCACGTGGAAACAATGACTACACAAACAAAGGATAAAACCATGTCGCAGAGGTCTTCTGAAGCCTTCAACCCCGTGGGTTTAGAGGGAATGGAGTTTATTGAGTATGCATCACCTGATCCCGATGCCTTAGAAGAACTCTTTTATAAACTTGGGTTCAAGAAAATAGCCCAGCACAAGAGCCAAGATGTAGGACTCTTTCGGCAAGGGGGAGTGAATTTCATTTTGAACAAAGAAAAGGGCAGTTTTGCCGATGAGTTTCGCGATGCCCATGGCCCGTCAGTTTGTGCAACGGGTTTTCGAGTCAAGGATGCAAAAGAAGCCTTCAAGGCGGCTGTTGAGCGAGGGGCTCGTCCTGTAGAAGCCGCTCCTTTTCATAGTTTTCCAGCTATCTATGGAATAGGTGATTCGGTGGTTTATTTTGTAGATCATCACCATGAGGGCAAAGTTTACGAGGGTGATTTCAATTACATCGGTCCAACAGATGTTCCTGGCTTTGGGGCTGAGGTGATTGATCACATGACAAACAATGTGCCGCTTGGGCAAATGCAACAGTGGTGTGATTTTTACGAGAAAGTTTTTAACTTCAGCGAGCAGCGCTACTTCGATATTAAAGGAGAGTCCACGGGACTTATTTCGAAGGTGATGCGTTCGCCTTGTAAAAAAATTATTATTCCTATTAATGAGCCTTCAGATTCTAAGTCGCAAATTCAAGAATACCTTGATGAATATAAAGGTTCGGGCATTCAACACATTGCTCTGTTAACCAATGACATTATTCAGACGGTATCTAATATGAGAAGACAGGGTATCGATTTCTTAGAGGTGCCGGACACCTACTATGAACTTTTGCCCGAGCGTATGCCGCAAATTTCTGAAGACATAGATGTTTTGCGAGATTTAAAAATTCTAGTTGATGGCGATGACGAGGGGTACCTGTTGCAGATTTTCACGAAAACTCTCATTGGACCGATCTTCTACGAGATCATCCAGCGCAAAAATCACAACGGATTTGGCGAGGGGAACTTTCAGGCTCTATTTGATTCTATTGAGTTGGATCAAAAGCGTCGAGGTTATTTATAGGTCGAGGCAATAGGAGGCCATCGTGCACCATTTTTCACAAGGTATTAATACGAAGCAGGCGCACAAAGCCATCCCAGACGGCCACTTCGAAGAGGAACAAGGTCATCTGGGCTTCTTTGGCCCTGTCTCCCATTTAATTCGCAAACAACCAAGCACCCGCTGGACAAATATCGACGGTCCGCTGAAACCCAGACTGTATGATCTGGTTGAGTACAAATCTACCGATCAATGGCAGCGCCTTTTGTTCAATGATTCAGTTTCTATTGGGTATCAACATGTGACGGTGAAGTCAGCTGACCAGCTGGTGGGTGAGAGAAATGCCGATGGAGACATCGTTTATTTTTGTCATCAGGGGTCGGGGCAGATTTTGTCTGAATATGGTCAACTTGATTATCGGAGAGGGCATTATGTGATCATTCCAAAATGTGTCACATACACCGTGAATGCCACTGAGCCGACCACATTTTTGACCATCGAAAACCGAACAAGTCATTATGTGGAACCAGATCGCGGTATTGTTGGGCGGCATGCCGTTTTTGATGTGAATGCCATTGGCAAGCCCAATCTCGAAGTTCAGGAGTCCACGCTGTCTTCTGCTGGCATTGATATCAAACAGATTCGAGTCAAGCACTGTGATGAGCTAACGACCTATAGTTTCTCTAGCAATGTGTACGACGTTGTCGGTTGGAAGGGAGACCTGTTTCCCTATACGCTTCATATGGATGATATGATGCCACTGATGAGCCACAGGGCACATTTGCCGCCCAGTGCTCATAGTACTTTTGTGGCCAGAGACTTTGTGATCTGCACTTTTTTGCCTCGACCGCTTGAACATGACGAAGACGCATTGAAAGTGCCATTTTATCATCAGAACATCGATTACGATGAAGTGTTGTTTTATCACGATGGTGATTTTTTTAGTCGTGATAATTTGCACGCAGGCATGATGACTTTTCATCCTGCTGGATTTCCACACGGGCCGCACCCTAAGGCCATTGAGGCCGTGAAAACTAAAACAGAAACCAAAGAATATGCGGTGATGATTGATACCCGCTGGCCGCTAAAACAGGATAACTTTTTGGGTTCCGTGGAAGTGAAGGATTACTGGAAGTCTTGGCAAACAAAGTAGATATTCCGTGGGGTCATGATCTGACCCCAGATCAAGCAATGACTTTGGCCATAAAGCTGGCGCAAATGGGTAAAGGCCATGTAGAGCCGAATCCGCCTGTGGGCTGTGTGATTTTAAACCGCGAGGGCCATCTAATTGGGGCAGGTTATCATCGCAAATATGGTGGTGATCATGCAGAAGTGGCTGCACTAAAAAGTGCAGCCTCGTCGAACCTTGATGGCGCTGTTATTTACGTGACATTAGAGCCCTGTGCCCATCACGGGAAAACCCCTTCTTGCGCTAAGCACATTGCAAATCTACCGGTGCAAAAAGTTATATATGGCTTGCAAGATCCAAACCCCCTTGTGGCTGGACAAGGTGCAAAAATATTGTCTGATGCAGGTGTAATCGCTGAGCTGTGGGTGGGCGAAACAGATTCATTGTATGACTTGGTGGAAATGTTTTTTCATAACATGATTCATAAGCGAGCTTTTGTAACCTTAAAGGTGGCTACCAGCTTAGATGGGTTCATGGGGCTTCAGTCAGGGGAAAGTCAATGGATCACGGATGAGGTGGCCCGCAAGTACAGTCATTATCTTAGGGCACAGCATGGAGGTGTCGCAGTTGGGTTGGGTACCTATCGTCATGATAATCCCTCTCTCGACGTACGGCATGAAGATTACCCCGATAAAAAAAATACGGCAGTTATTCTTGATCCGTTGGGCGAAAGTTTTAAAACTTTGCCCCACTCAAAACTGGCGAGCTGTCATGACGAGAAAGATCGGTGGGTGGTCACTGGGGAATCAGCGCCACAAGTTGCGGGGCCATGGCAGCAAATCACTGCACCTATGTCGAGTCATGGTGAGTTTGATCTCATTGATCTGACAAAAGTCCTCTACGACAATGGTGTTCACTCGGTCTATGTCGAGGGCGGGGCTGCGACCTATGGATCATTTTTGCGGCAACAAGCGTGGAATCGTTTGCAGCTTTTTATGGCCCCCAAGATTATAGGGGGAAATGCCGGTCTTGGCTGGACGGCTGAAACAGGCGCCGATCGCCTCGATGATGCTTGGATTTTAGAAAAATCTTCGATCATGGACCTAGGTGGAGATTGGTTGATTTCGGGCCTTTCGCGTCAGACATTAAATGATCGCAAACCAATATAAACACAGGTTTTTTTGTTACCCCTAGGTAAGTCCAGAATTGTTTTCTGAGGTTCAGTCTTTTTCGACTTTGTCCGAAATATTCTAAGTATTAGTCCATGCAACTTAGGGTATTAAATGTCATCGGCAAAAAAACAAGCGAGCGCCTCGGAGAATTGGTACAGACACGTGCCATCATATCTGAGAACTAAGGTTGAATTCGTGGATCTCACGAAACCGGCTCACTTGGTTCAGGGGCCTAAGCCAGCCATTGACGTTTCCAGGACACTGCAGCCCGACTTGGTTGTAAATCATGTTCTCACAGAACATGTGGATTGCGTGGTGCAAGAGGGCAATCCCTTTTTTAGTACTGAGGTAGGAGCGGCCGCCATTATTTGTGGATCGCCGAAAGACTTTTTTAAATTTCCAGTTTCAACCATACTAAGCCCAAACGAGTTGAACAAGAAGTCGGAACAGAAGATGATGCGCCTTTTTGCCTCTTTTAAAGAGCCATCAGAAAAAACTAAGCTCCTGAACGACTTAAATCATGAGGCTCGCACCCTCTCTCGATCAGAGAGCTTCGTTTCAGAAGCGGCAATGGTAGCTGATGAATTGATTACAAACGCTATTTTTAATGCGCCGTTTGTCAGTGACGAAAATAGATCCGGTGCGGACCGTTCGTTGCGGACATTGATAAGCAAAGATCAGAAAAATTCAGAGTTTTTTGTGGCAACCGACGGGGATCGACTCATACTAGGTTGCCGCGACCCTTTTGGGGGACTGGATATTAACTATTTACTTAACAAAGTTTATCGCTGTTATGTTCAGGGTGTTGATAAAAATATCAACATGGGCCACGGTGGTGCGGGTATTGGCTCATTCATGGTATTCAACACCGGAGCGAGCTACTACTTGGCGGTTGAAAAAGGCAAGCAAACAATTGTGTGTGCCAGTTTGCCATTAAAAATGAGTGGTTCAAAGAGATCATTATTACCTAAGAATTTACTAAGTGTCACAATTAAGGAGGACATCTAAAATGGGTCAATTTAGTGTTAGTCAGAGTCAAGAAGGCAACGATGTGGTCTTGACGTTTCAGGGACAGATTGATGAAGATGCCAACTTCCAATCCGCATCTGGTGTGTCAGGCAGCTCCATTATACTGAATTTAGATGGCGTTACAGCGATCAATTCATGCGGTATTCGGGAGTGGATTAAGTGGTTGAAGGAGCTTCCGTCAGGGGCCTCAATCACCTACAAAAACTGTCCAAAAGTAATCGTTGATCAGATCAACATGGTGGCGGGATTTCTGCCAGACAATGCAAAAGTGGATAGTTTTTATGTCCCTTACTATTGTGAAGAATCTGGCAATGAAAAAATGGTGCTTTTCACGTCAGGAAAAGAGTTTAACGGAGACAGCGTGAATCCGCCAGACTCAGTTGTGGACGATGAGACGGGTGACGAAATGGAAATGGATGTCATTGAATCAAAATATTTTAAGTTTTTACAGGGATAGGGATATTTAGTGGATTATAGTATTTTTGACTCACTCATTGATGGCGTGTTCGTACTTCGTGCGGATCGATCCGTTTTGTATTGTAACGAAGCGGCAGCCACGTTGGCCGAGTCATCTGTTCGCCGTTTGACCCGCGGTGGACCCATCTATGACCACTTCAAATTTGACGATGAGACGCTTTTTGTCATGCCCAAAGGGGAATGGGGTAAAGATGAAGCCACACCCTACAAAGAGGTGGCATTTGAGCTTAAAAGCGGAAAGCTCGGGCGAGTGCAGTTGGCCATTCAGCCGTTTACGGATGCAGCAGGTGAGCTGCGATGGGTGTTGATGCTCCATGATGTGACCCTTGAAGAGGTGTTACACAAAAAATACCACAAGCAACTAGAAGAAAAAGAAGTGGTGATTGATGAGCTGAAAATAGCTCAGGAGAAGCTTGAAGCTTATAGCAAAAATTTGGAATCTATGGTTGAGGAAAGAACGCGTGAATTAAAATCAGCCAACCTCATGCTCAGTGCAATTATGGATAGCTTGGGACAGGGATTTTTGGTTTTTAATGAGGGTGGAGTCTGCTCGAAGATCTTCACTAAGGCCTGTGAAGATGTTCTTGAATGCAATCCTGCAGACAAAAATATTTGGGATGTGTTGCGCCTGGACTCTTCTGAGTCAGAGACATTTCAAATGTGGATGAAGGCCGTCTATTCAGAGGCATTGCCGTTTGCAGATTTAAAAAATTTAGCACCCAATGAATATAAACATAGCGAAAATCGGTTTATTGAACTCGATTATTATCCGTTAAATACAGATGAGGGATCTATCGGTAATGTGGTATTGGTAGCTACCGACAAGACAGCAGTTCGCGAAGCGAATTTGGCTCTAGAAAAAGAAAAGCAATTTGTAAAAATGGTTATGAAAATTGTGGCCAACAAAGGCCAGTTTTCAAAGTTTCTGGCAAGCTGTGTTGCGACCATTTCAAGCGTGAAGACGCTGGTGTCCCAATCTAGCGATCTTGATATTAACTATTTATTTAGACTTTTGCACACCCTTGAGGGCGAGGCGGCCACTTACTCAGCCAATGAGCTTTGGCGAGCTTCTCGAATGGTCCAGGAGGTATTGGAGCCGCTCAGAAGCGGTAAGGCCGAGAACCCAGAAGCGGTTATTGTTAATTTAAAGCGATCTGTTAACGATTTAGAAACATCATACTCTGATTTTATGGCAAACAACGAAAAGCTATTTACACTTACAGGTGTGGCGGGAAGCCGACGGGTTGAGGTCACTTTAGAGGAAGTTTCAGGGTTGATGGATGATTTGCGAAAAAGAGGAGTGCCCGAAGAGGCCTGCGTGCTTGTGCAAAACCTACTATTGGCGGAACCCGTAGCTCCCTTGTTCATGCACATGAATGATGTGGCCACTCTTGTGGCCGAAAGAACCGGAAAGAAGCTCAAGCCCATGTATGTGGAAGGTGGCGAGATTAGAGTTTATCCAGCAGCCTATGAAGAATTATTTAGCACCCTAGTGCATGCATTTCGAAACGCTGTGGATCATGGGATTGAGCCCCCTGAGGAACGACAGATGGCCGGGAAAGACGAACAGGGTCAAATTAAGGTTGTGGTGAAAAGCACAGACTCTGGTCAGCAGCAGTGGCTGGAATTCCACATTTGCGATGATGGCGGTGGAATTGATGCTTCGCGGGTTCGAAGAAAGATGCAGGAAATGGGTCGTGGCAATGAGATTGAGGGGCTATCGGATCACCAAGTTATACAATATATTTTTGATGACGGATTTAGCACCCGTGATTCTGTAAGTGATTTTTCGGGACGTGGAGTGGGAATGAGTGCGATAAAAGCCTCTGCTGAAGAATTGGGCGGTACCGTAGAAGTGCAAACACAGCCAGGTGTGGGTTCTCGACTTATGATTAAGGTGCCATTGATCGTGCCCAACGAACTTGTCGTCGCAGAGGCCATAGCCAGCTAGATTTTTTGAATTGTACCACAACCTTAGGCCAGTATAGGTGTTCAAAGCCGATAATAGAACTTCAAATTGCTGAGAAAAACTGAAAGAATAAGTTATTGCAACTAAGCGGCGAAGAGGTTTCGCGATATGTTTCCAAAAGAGACCCAAATTCTTGTAGTTGATGATTCAATGAATATTCGTCAGATCATTTGTGACAACTTAAGGCGACTTGGGTACACAAGAATTGAGTCTGCCGGAGACGCCAACGAGGGTTATGGACGTTTAATGAATCTCAAGAATGAGGGGTCACCGGTAGGTTTGGTGCTTTCCGACTTGAACATGCCTGGACCCAGTGGGCTTGATTTTCTTAAACAAGTGCGGGCCCAGCCTGAGTTTTCAAAGCTGCCTTTCGTATTGGTTACCACCGAAAGTGAAAAAGGCGCGGTCATTGAAGCCGCTGTGAATGGGGTGAGCGGCTACATCGTAAAACCTTTCAATTTAGAGACCCTCACGCAACGACTCAAAGAAGCCTGGAAAAAGCACGGACATGCGGGAAGCTGACCTAAGTCGAGTTAATTCTTAACAGCAAATTGCCGATACATTTAATGCAATGAAAAAGTCCGAAATCAACATTTTAGTTGTCGATGATGACTCATCGATATTAGAAGCATTAGTGCAGGCGGTGACTCGTTCTGGGTTTACAGCGTTGCCTGCCAGTAACGGAAAAGAAGCCATTCAAATAGCGAAGTTGAAACCTGTTCACTCCGCCATTGTGGACTGTATGTTGCCCGGCACGCCGGGAGTTGATTTAGTTCGGCAGCTCAAAAACACGTTGCCCAATCAGGATTCGTGTTTGTTTATTTTGATGAGCGGAATTTTTCGCGACAGATCATTTCCAGCCGAGGCCATGGGCAAGACCGGGGCGAAAGAATTCTTTTTAAAGCCCTTTGATAATCGAGAAATCCTAAAGGTTTTGGAACAAGAATTAGCACACCATGTGGATGTGCCGAAGGTGGACTTGCATTCGCTCCTGTCGCAGCCATTTGCTTCGCAGCGAGAGCGACGTAAAGCTCTGGATCATGTGGAAGACATGTATGGATACGATCTTCCCTTCATGCTTTGCATATTGATGGATGCCGGTAGCTCAGGGCACCTAAATATCGTCAATGAAAACCATGAGATTTACGGGATCACCGTGGCCGAAGGACAAATAGCCAAGGTCGATACGGAAAAGTCGAAAGACCGACTTCAGGAGTTACTAGAGAAAAAAGGTTTTGTTTCAGCGAAAGAAATTTCTGAACTCGAAGTACAAAACAAAAAAGGTGACCTAATAAAAAATCTGATCCATGAGGGTCTATTGAGCCCCCACGCGATGACTGAAGTGCTTCCCGAACAGATCTTAATGGAATTACGACATTTAGTTACGGCAAGCAAGGTTCAAGTGAATTTTTCGCCAGATAGAAAACTGAAGGGGCAGGGCGGGTGTATAGATCTTGTGGCATTCACTTCTGAGCTTGAGAGAATGATCGAAAAGCAGATCCCCGTGGATTGGTTAGTAGATTTTTATTCTGCGTGGATGGATCACCCTATTGTACTTGGGCCCAATTATGATGACCATAGCTCAGTTCTAAAAATGCACCTGGTTCGCAGCGCGGGCGCGGAATTTATCGAGTGTGTGCGCGGCGGTTGCACCTTAAAAGAAATTAACGACAGGTTTGATGCAACTAAAATGCAAAGCATCTACCGGGGACTTCACCTATTGGCATTGCGGCGCTTGGTGGTGTTTGCGGAGTCGAAGAAATCCAGTGATTTCACCGAGAAGAATTCGAGAATTGAGGAGTTTTTGAAGCAATTCAAAACTAAAAATGCGGTCCAGATTTTTCAGTTTCTCGGAGCCTCAGACAGAATGACCGCCGACGAAGTGAGTCGGATATATAAAGAAATCGCCAAAGAGTACCACCCCGATCGATTGCCAGTATCTGCACCTGAGGCTTTGAAAAAGAAAGCCCATGACTTATTTGCTATAATATCAAGTGCACAAGATGTTTTAGTACATCAAGATAAGAGAGCAAAGTTTTTTGAAGAGCTGAAGCAAGAAGAGGCTAAAAAGCAAATGTTGTCGGAAGATTTACTAGGGCATGCCAAAAATAATTTGGTTTTAGGTAAGTACAAAGAAGCCCAAGAGCAACTGGAAGAGGCCGAGAATTTATTTTCGTCTTCAGCCAACCAAATGCACCTAATCTGGGTGAAACTGAAGCGGGCCACCGGAGAAGTTCCACTGGAAGTTTTAGCCGAAATGCAGGAGCAACTAAGGCGTACCGACCCAGACTTAAAAACTAAAGCCACTTTTCATTTTGTGAGCGGATTAGTTCATTTAGCAATGAGAGACGTGGCCACTGCAGCCAAAGACTTTCAAAAAGCCAATCAGATTGACAACAGGTTTATGCCGGCCCGACGAGAGCTGGCCAGCTTAAAATCCGTAAGTGGCAAAAAAGTGTCCACGAAAGACCTCCTCACGGGTGATTTATCATCAGTTGTGGGTAGCTTTTTTAAGAAGAAACGGTAGTTCCCTTAATGGTCTGTTGGGTGGTGGTCTACACCTGCTTCGTTAGATTTTCCGTCTAATAGTTTTCTGATGTTCTGCTGAAGAATTGCTTCTAGTACCATAAGTTCATTTTCAGTAGGTAGATTTTGAAGGAGAAGCCGCTTTAACGTGATGTAGGCGCTGGCTTTTCTTGCTTCAATGTCAAAGCCCATAGCTTCGAGCCATTGCCGAATGGATTGGTCTGGAAAGACCATTTGTTTTTCTGAAACTCTCGTGTCGAGCTCTTGAGATTGCCAAGTTTTAGTGTCGTCAGAATCCCCCATCAGTTCTTCGGCCGTGATAAAAATGGCCAACAATACAGCTTGTGATAAATTTAAACTGGCAAATTTACCGTACGTGGGTAAAGAGCTGCAATAATTAACAAAAGCCATATCGTCAGCGTTGAGCCCGTGGTCTTCGGGACCAAAGATAAGGTAGATAGGTTTATTGGCTAAATCACTTTGGTGGTCAGAGGACAGGCGTTTCATCAGGGGGCGAAGGGGTATGAGCGGACGGCGTTTCCCGCCCCGCCGTGAAAAAGCAATGCGAATGCCATCACCCTCGGCACGGTAAAAATCCTCCCAAGAAGAATACGACGTAGCTTGCTGTAAGGGTTCTTGCGCGCTGGCCGCGCCCTGTTTGGCCTTTGAGTTGATATCAGTTTTTGGATCCACAAGAATCAGCCGAGAACCACCCATATTGGCCATTGCACGGGCCGCAGCGCCAATGTTTGAAGAATATTTTGTGCGAACCAATACGACGTTAATTTTAACCATAGCTAGGAGAAGTGCGGATGATCCGTAAGAAGATAGTTTTTAAAATAGTCTTCAATGCCCTTTTCTAGCGGCCATTGGGGCAGGGAGAGATCTTGATCTTTAAGTTTATCCATTTTGGCTTCGGTAAAATACTGATACTGTTTTCGTAGATCTTCAGGAATATCAATCCAGTCTATGTCCAAAGTTCGGTCCATGCAGGCAAAAATTCCTTTTGCCATATCAAGCCAGGTCCGGGCCTCGCCATATCCCATGTTGTAGATTCCATTTGCAGTATCGGGTTTATTCAGCAGTTCTAACATCCACCGAGTAATATCCTTCACGTAGACAAAATCACGTTTTTGTTCACCATCTTTGTAGTCTGGGTGATGGGATCGAAACAATTTTAAGCGACCGGTTTCGTTAATTTGTTTGAAGGCTTTGTAGGCGACACTGCTCATTGGGCCTTTATGGTATTCATTGGGCCCATAGACATTGAAAAAGCGAAGGCCATACCAAGAATCGGGTGTGGTCGCTTGCTGTACGACCCATTTATCAAAATTTAACTTTGAGGCGCCATACGGGTTAAGCGGGCTAAATGTGTCTGGAGGGGTGCGGTCGTCAAACCCGTTTTCACCTCCACCATATACGGCTCCGCTACTGGCATAGATATAGGGAACGTTATGCAGAGTGCATAACTCAAAAAGGTGTTGAGTGTATTCGGTGTTATTAACTCTAAGATAATCGACGTTTTTTTCAAGAGTAGATGAGCAAGCTCCCATGTGAAAAATGGCCTGGCAGTCTTTTAATAGGCTGGATTCACGTAACAAGGGAAGAACTTCATCCGTATGAACAAATTGACGGAATTTGAGACCTTTTAAAAGCTCGGGCCGATCCTCTGGGCGAACAGTATCGGTGCAAATAATGTCATCAATACCGGATTGATTAAGCTCCCAAACCATAGCGCTACCGATAAATCCGTTAGCTCCGGTGACAATGATCATTGAGTCCTCCTGATAGGTTAGGTGCCAAAGGTTGAATCTATGGCCTGGCCAGCGATCTGTTGACGCAGCAGGCTGAAAATGTAAACCCGGCAGCTAACGCAAATAGCAGATTTTTTAATAGGGGAGTAGAGCTAAATGCTCTCTTTGCACTCTTCCACCATATCTAAAATCTCGGCCATAATTTGTTGGGCCTTTTTAGAGGGGAGGTTGTCAGGTTCCACCGTGGGGAGGCGATGGAGCGTGGGCGCGGTGTCTTGGTGGTAAATGAGCTCTTCGATGATTTTTTGAACGCTATGGTGCTCTAAACCCTTTTTGCGGGCATCCATGATGTGTTGAACGATGTAAATAAGCGCGTTACCAGTGAGTCGATCCTCGCGATTGATGATCGAGGCTCGTTGTTCTAGGGTCTTCAATAGGGTCTTTCTGGACCCATTGCCGGCGCAAGATAGGATCATTTCTAAATAGGTTCTTTGAAAGTCTTCGATTTTTCGTTGCTGATATTTAGTTAGGCTTTTTGGATTTTCAACCTCTTCCGCCAACATCAAATTACGTAAGTCTTCAGCGGGCGCCCCATCAGGGTGACTCTGCAAAATATGGGGAAGCTGGGCCAATAATTTTCGCATATTGTATAGAGCTGGCGTATTCACGCCATCTTCCACGGCTTCTTCTTCAGAGGTGGCCTTTGTCTTTTCAAGATTCTCGAAGGTGCGGTAGAGGCGATCAACAAGGTCTTTGTGTTGATCTTGCAGTCTATCTATCTGTGACTTGGTAAGCCCCACTTGAAACAAAAAGTAATCAATAAGTTTTTCTTTAAAAAGACTGTCAAACCGCTGAAGTATTGGGTGCTTTGAAAACTCAGCTAGCGGTGTTTTCTTCTTTGTTTTTAGAAATTCAATCAGCTGAGCAAATTCTTGCACGATAAGGCGAGCTTTTTGTTTTTGTTCGTTGAGGTTGGTGGACCATCTTTCAACATCATCATATCGGTATTTATCGTGGCGAAGGCCAAACTGTCGGATGCTCCCGTAATCTATAATTCCGGCATCGAGCAAAACATTGTCGCCGTCCCAGTCGAGCCACGCAAAAATATATTCTCGTTCTAGTCGCGCACAGAATGTCGCAAAATCCGAACAAACTTGATCAAGCATCAGGTCATAGCGATTCTCAGCCAAAACGCCAAAGGGCCATTTGCGGTTTTTAGCCTGCCGGCGGATGACAAAGTCAGTGGCCCGTTGAAGGGCATCATGGTTTTCTTGCTTTAGATAAACAAACAAGTGGGCTGGTCGAAATAGGTTTTGGGCCGCTCGTACGCCAATGCCCATGCCGTTTCCAATATCAATGATTGTGAGGACTCGTTCGGTATGAATTCCCCGTCGATGAATGATTTCTGCCATAATGGCTGCAGAATAGAGTTCGTCAATTTCAGCTAACCCGCAACCGTAGCCAAAGTCTGTTGACCCAGATTGTAGCGGCTTGCCTGCTTCTACCGCACCGGGCGCCAAAGCTGTAACCCCTGTGCCACGGCTACTGATATCCCAAATTTTATTTTTATGCTCAAATGTGCCGTTCCAAATTCCTCGGCCGTCGCCAGAAGTCTTACCCTGTTTGTTTCTATGTTGAAGCTGTAGATAGCGGGTGGCCATATAGGGGTGAGGCTTCACGAGGGAAGGCTTAAATTGCTTGTTATTTGTTTGGTCAAACTCATTAATGATTCGTAAGGAGAATGTTTTTACAAGTTTTTTAGCAAGGTCAGGATTCATCACGGGGGAATGATTTTCATGAACAAGCCCCATTTCTTTTGCGAGATCAAAATTGAAATAGGCAATTTTGCCGGCCTTCAATTCGCGCACAGGGTAATTGACGCACCCTTCTGGCATGGCCAGCTGCCAGGGATGTTCCCCATTTATTTGATCAAAGGCTGGATAGGCCTCTTTGGGTTGGGGAGAATCATTAGTTTTGTTTGCCGCTGCTGCCATAACATATGCTATATCGGTGACATGACTCGCCGACTAAAGCATTTCTCGACCAAGGCCCATGGAGTATTTTTGTATTATGAAATCTGATGATCTCTACAAATTAATGACCAGCCGAAAGTCGATTCGAAAGTTTAAACCGGAGCCGATTCCTCGTGAAATTTTGGATCGTGTTTTAGCCGCAGGAATGCAGGCCCCCTCTGGCAAAAACCGACAAAACTGGCGTTTTTTTGTGGTCACAGGTGAAAAGCGAAACGCCTATTTGAAGTATTCGCAAAAAAGTTGGCTTGGCATTAAAGACATTTTGAAGGAGCGTCTTAAGCCCTCGCTTTATGAATTCACAGAACGATTTTTTTTCACATTGGGCGACGCACCTGTCATTTTTTTTTGCTATTCAATGAATGATCCGGATGAGCGATATCTAACCAGTGTAGGTAGTGTATATATGGCCGTGCAGAACATGATTCTTGCCGCCGTGAGCGAAGGTCTCGGGACTTGCCCCATGGGCGCTCCACTAGAAATTGAAACGGAAGTGAATCGATTTCTAGAAATTGAAAAAATCAAAATGAAAGAAGGGGCTGAGCTTCAGTTGCTATGTGCGCTAGTGTTGGGTTTTCCAGACCACGATCCGCCGAAAGCTCCACGGCAAACAGATGGTCGGGTTGTTTGGCTAGCCTGAAACAACAATTGGCGCAAATCCACCCTGTGGCGTAGAAAAGTTTGTCACTTGCCCCTTATAGACGCGGGCTGTAGCCAGTTGAATTCGATCTTTGTAGACATAAAAACGAATGTCGTATTTCCATTGGCCATCTTCGGTTTCTGCAGCCGGGAAGTACTCTTGCACCAGCGTGTCTTCTTTGAGGAGGCGCTCGAAAGTGCCCTTTGTAATCGATTTTCCTCGATAGGTTGATTTGCCGCCATGCGATCTTTTTGGTTTGAAAAACCAGTGCTTTCGTTCTGTCCAGAGCGTATCAGGATCCGAAAATTCAGAGATATCTTTGGTTTTTAGCAAAACTTCTGCGATTGTATCGGGCAGGTCAGGGGCAAGTCCCCATTCGACCATTCGTTGTTTGTCGGCAATCAATAGATACTCTTTCGGTTGAGGAGAAAGACCCACCACTTTTGTTAGGTAAGCGGCCCGCAATTTTTCTGATCGGCGTTCGCGCAATAGAAAATCGCAGTAACGGTTGTATATAAAATTGCCACCGGCAACCTTGTTGGTTTGAGCGTGAAATTCTAGGTCCTCAAAATCTATCAAACTTGCGCTGAATCCCCATTGTCGAAAGAGATCTTCGTAAAGTAAAAATTCAGGATACATCTTTTGCTGTTTTAAGGTTTCATCCATAATCAGAATGTGCGAAGTCCCACCGCCGTTAAACAACTGTAATTCACTTGTAAATGAGTTTTTCAAAACCATAAGCGGATTGATTTGCGGAAAAGGCTTTAACCCATGGGTCAGGTAACTGAGGTAGGCAAAAAGGTAACCGGCTCCGTTAGTATTGACTTCAATGAGGCGAGCCTGTTGAGTGTTAGGATCTACATGAAAGTCATAGGCCATGAGCACAGAAAACTGCTCGGTCTTAAAGTCCAAGATTTCTTGGTCTTGTTTAGAGAGGTGCGGGCGAAGTTGATCAGCATATGAATCAGTGTGAGTCCATGCAAAGGTGTCAGCAATGGCTTTTTGAATTTTTCCGTACAGAGAGGGGGAGAGATTAACGGTCTGCGCACCAGCCAAATACTCCAATGGAAATGCTGAGCGCCCGGCTGCAGCCGCATCGGGAAAAAGAATTTTCAAGTGCCCAAAACATGATTCAGCGAACGACTCTTTACCCATATTTCCTCAAAAAAAACGCGCTCAGAATAGCGCGTTTTTTGTAACATAACAGTTGTCCTACCCAGTTTAGTTGGCGTTTACAAATCCATCACCAGGTTTCCAGCCCGCTCCACACAATTCTCCTGTTTTTAAGGCATTGACCACGCGGAGAATTTCTCCAGCATCTCGCCCGACATTGAGGTTGTGAATGCCCATGTATTGAATATTACCTTCAGGATCAATAACGAATGTACCCCGCGTGGCAATACCCGAATCCTGCAACAAAACGCCATAGTCTCGTGACAGTTGCTTAGTGATATCACCAATGAGTGGATAACCAAGGTCTTTCAAATCGTCTTTAATCCAGCGTGCATGCGAGTGCACAGAGTCCACACTTACACCGATCACTTCGGCACCCGCCTCTTTGAACTTACCCAAGTGATCTCGAAATTGGGTGATTTCAGTGGGGCAAACAAAAGTGAAATCCAGAGGATAAAAAAACAAGACAACCCACTTGCCCTTGTAGTCAGAAAGACTGATATCTTTAAAATCGCCTCCGTCCACAACGGCAGGTGCAGTGAACTGAGGAGCTGGTTGGCCAATGATCGGCATCATAAACTATCCTTTTTGTGCGCAACGTTAATTCGTCTTAAATTAAACTGTGCAAATACGAATATTTGCCACAGAAACGAGAGTGCAGCAAGGTGCGTGTCGACTTATGATGGCGCAGTTGCTAAATAATTGGCGAGATTTCTTAAATCTAAAAGGAGTTGGTTTTGCGAATTGTGTCTTGGAACGTCAATGGAATTAGAGCGTGTGCAAAAAAAGGATTTCATGAGTTTATCGAGGCCCACAATCCTGACCTTTTTTGTATTCAAGAAACTAAAGCCCATCGGAAACAGACAGAAAAAGAGCTGTGGTCACCTGGAGGCCGTTGCAGTTTCTGGTCGGCAGCCGCTCGTCGGGGCTATTCTGGGGTGGCCACGTATTTAAAATCAGAACCTGAATCCGTATCTCGTGGCATTGGTATTCCAAAATTCGATGACGAAGGTCGAATTGTGGTTACAAAGCAACATGGATTTTTACTTTACAACGTGTATTTTCCAAATGGGGGATCCGGTGTAGAGCGGCACATGTTTAAACAAGAATTTCTGCAAAAATTTTTAGTCCACCTAAAAACGCAAATAAATCGAGGTCATGAAATTGTTTTGTGTGGCGATTACAACGTCGCTCACCGGGACATTGATGTGTATGATCCAGAGGGTTTGAGTCAAGAAAGTGGTTTTTTGCCTGAAGAGCGAAAGTGGTTTGATGATTTTTTAGCGGCGGGATTTGTGGATACTTTTCGAAAACTCCACCCTGATGAAAAAGATCGCTATACTTGGTGGTCCTATCGCGAAAAAGCGCGAATAGGTAATCGCGGATGGCGAATTGATTATGTTTCTGTCACGAAGGGTTTGAGCAACAAAATAAAAAGAGCAGAGATCTTGGATGATCAGACAGGGTCGGATCATTGTCCGGTTCTTCTGGAGCTGGATATAAAAGGCGGTTGAATATGTTTGGTTTTTTGCTGTTTATGTTTACTGTGGTGCCGGCTGTTGAACTTTATTTATTAATTCAAGTGGGGCAGGTGATTGGCGCCATTGAAACCCTGGGTATCGTGTTGCTGACAGGCATCGTGGGTGCCTATATGGCTAAGGCACAGGGTTATTTAATTTTGGCTAGGATTCAAAGAGAACTGAGTCAAGGGCAATTGCCCGCAGCCAGCTTGTTGCACGGTTTGTTTTTGTTTGCTGGTGGAGTGTTGTTGGTTACGCCAGGGTTTATTACCGATCTGGCGGGATTACTCATGGTGTTCCCTCTCACGCGCAGCTTATTTGTGATATTCTTGAAACGCTACCTGCAGGCGGCCATGCTGCGAGGAACATTGCGATTTTATTCTTTCCGTTCAGGCTCAACTCGAGTTAACGATGTGGACCAGCCAGAGACATACAGTCACGACGAGCTAGAAGTTATCGATGTCACCCCAAAGCACAAGAAATAAACCAAAGTCAGATCACTGGGGCCGAACAATCAGCAGACCTAGATAAGCCACATAACCCAATAGAAGTAGAGCGCCGCTCAATCGACTCAGGCGAAACCGCCCAATCCAAATCAAAGGAATCACACTCAAGGTGGCCACCGCCATCACAAAAGTATCCGTCGTAACAATTTGCGGGTTCATTTGAAATGGTTTGGCCGTTGCAGCCACGCCGGTTACGCCAAGTGTATTCACCATATTAGAGCCAATTACGTTGGCAATGGCCAAATCATTGCGGCCTCGGTAGGAGGCCACAACGGAAGTGGCAAGTTCGGGTAATCCCGTTCCCACGGAGATGATTGTGATACCGATGATTCTTTCTGAAAGCCCAAATAGATGCCCTAATTGGACTCCACCCTCTAGGGCCAATTGGGCTCCACCAAGGAGTCCAATAAAACCTATGGTGAGGTAGACCACATCAAACTTCCAATTTTTCAGTACGGAGAACTCTTCGTGAACCTCGTCGCTAGTGCTCTTCCGATCTTTCTTGGCCATCATCACTGAATAAAAAATAAATCCATTTAGACCAATAAGAAAAAGACTCCCTTCCCAGCGAGAAAACATATGGTCTTGGGCAAGGAGCAAAAACAAACTGGTGGCCACAACAAGCAGAGGTAAATCCATTCGAACAATGGTTCGTGCCACTGAAAGTGGGCTCAACAGGGCGGCTATTCCTAGAATAGCCAATATATTAAAAATATTTGAACCAACAACGTTACCAACTGCTATATCGGGATTGTTTTTTAATACCGCCATCACACTTGTCAAAAGTTCAGGAGCCGAGGTGCCCGCGGCGACTATCGTCAGGCCAATAACCATTGGACTGATGCGCAGTCGTGAGGCGGCACTGACAGCACCAGCGACCAGGGCTTCGCCTCCGAAAACCAAAACTGCAAAGCCGGCTATGACAAGCCCAATAGCCATTAAGTAACTCAAAACAATTGTCCTAACGCAAAATCCCTATGATCAGAAAAATCGAAAGTGTACAATAAATGGGTCACAGGATTTAATCAACGTCTTCAATAAGGGGTCGTCGTTGTTCACAAAGTTAAGATATGGCGTGTTGGTTAGCGTTTTCATGCCCCAATTGGTTTTTGGGCTATGTGTGACCGCCAACAAGGCCTACCTTAGAAACGGGCCGGGCAAGTCATTTCAGAAAACGTGGACCGTGGGCAAATATACGCCTCTGCTGGAGGTGAACCGCAAGGGTGGTTGGATCGAGGTGCGTGACCAAGACGGTGAAACTCATTGGGTGTTTCGTACTTTAGTATCAGATGGCGATTTGCGCTGTTTGAGTGTGAAGGGAGAGGTGGCTGCGCTTAGACAAGGGCCTGGCAAGGCTTACCCCTTTTCTGATCTACAGACGGTGGATAGATACACATCGTTTAAGATTATGGACATGGATGAAGATGGGAATTGGTACTATGTTGCCGATACATTTGGGCAAAAATTTTGGATTCATCGCTCGTCAGTTTGGAGGCCCGTACGGACCACCAGCGTGAGTTTTTGATGTCCGTTATTGTTTGTTTCACATTGAAACAGCGTAAAACAAAATGTTTTGTTCCGTAAGAAATTGCATTTAAGATCTAATATTGTCCGGACAGACGCTGCGCGCAAGATGCTGAACGGGTTGTTCCTAAAGGGTTGTAAGAGATTTAAGAATATTTCATATTTTTTGTTGCAAACTTATGGGCATTTATGTGTAAATAGTTCAGTTCCAATTTGGAACTATTTCATGCCACGACCTAGCAAGGGGGAAGCTATCATGGCGGAAATCACGAGAGAGCTCGTTGAGCAGTGTAAGCAAAATTTATTAGAGACGAAGGCCGAAATACTTAACCGGTTTCAAAGCGCTCGTCAGGATCTTCATGCGTCAGATGACAGCAAAGGCGGGGACGAAGGTGATCAGACCATGCGAGCTCTTGCTGAGAGTGAGTTTTTGAGCATGAACGAACGACTTCGAAAGCAGTTGGTCGAAATTGAAAGTGCTTTGGCCCGCATTCATAGTGGGACCTACGGAATTTGTGAAGAGACTGAAGAGCCCATAGAGGCCGAACGTCTTTTGGCGATTCCTTGGACTCGTCTCAGTATTGAAGGTGCTGAAATTAGAGAGAGCATAGGGAAACGCTACGCTCGCTAGGCCAATGCGGCTAGTAGAGAGCTTCGGCTTTTTCTTGCTCTTTCATAATGGACTCAATTTCATTGGCCGAATATTTTCGGCCTTTTCCTATTCCAGGGCAAAAACTAGCGACATCTTTGTTCCATGCTTTGGCAGACATGTTTTCAGGCCAAAACGGCCAGGTTCGACATTGGACCGGGCGACCATGGTATATTTCACAGCGAGCGCCGTTGAGAAACATACAGTCTTTTTGTTTGTCACTGGATTTTAGGTGATAGTACCCGTCTGTTTTTTCACAGTACTGGCGGGTGAATGTGGAAGTGGGTAAGTTCAACTCTTTAGCCATTCGTCGACGATCAGACAAAGTCAAATACACATAACCATAAGCCCCACGAGAGGCACAGCACTTGCCGGATCCTTGGCATTCAAATCTCACACCCTCTTTGTACCATTTATCCATGGCTAATCACCGACCATCCACACATTTTCTGCAAGAGCCTGGCTCCAACATTGCCATCCCATTGACTCTCGCCTTGAGGAGCCACCTCTACCAAGTCAAAGCCAATAACTGTGCGACCGCTTTCACCTAACACACTTAACAAATGAACCGCCTGATCAAAACTCAAGCCACCCGGTACCGGAGTTCCAGTGCCAGGGCAAAATTCAGGAGACAGCCCATCAATATCAAAAGAAATATAAACTTGTTGAGGCAATTGGTTGACGATTTCTCGGCACAGCGATGTCCAATTCTCGCCGTCAAACATTTGTTTTTTTAAATCACGATCCAAATATTCCACAACGGCGCTATTGGAGGCTGCATAGTCAGCTTCTTCTTCGCAGTAGTCACGAATGCCCACTTGAACTAATTTTTGCGGTGGCTTTTCAAGTTCCATCACATTTCTCATAATCGATGCGTGGGAATAGGTGAGCCCTTGATAGGCCTTTCGCAAATCCATATGGGCGTCAAAATGCAAAACGCCAAATTGGCCCTCGTAATGCTCGGAGAGGGATTTGATAATTCCGAGACTGACAGAGTGGTCGCCGCCAACCACTGCGGGGATCTTTTTTTGAAGAAGGAGGTTTTTTGTTTCGCTATAAACCCAGTCCACCATTTTCTGGCAGGCTTGATTGATTTCGGTGGTCTGTTTTTCAGTTAAATTCTCAGTAGAGTCTGGTTTCACTGAACGGCCAAGGTCCACAATTTCAGATTTAACGGGCAGCCAATGATATCCCTGTTTGTAGGCATCTTTCACATCGTCATCAAAAAGGTCTAACTGTGGGCTTGCATCAAATATGGCCTCAGGTCCAAGCGCAGTGCCGCCGCCATAAGATGTGGTGACTTCCCAAGGCACGGGTAGAAGCGCCACCCGCGAGCTGTTTAAATCAGTGAAGACTCCCAAAAATCCGAGGTTTTGGCTCATTAAGGTACCGCCTTGTAAGCAATGAATGCCAAGATGATCACAACTGCAACGGCTATCGTGATTTTTTCAAAGTGTTTCTCTAGGCCGTCTCGTATGGACGTGCCAAATTTGTAAAGTAAAGTGGCGATCAACATAAAACGCATGCCACGGCCAAGTATTGATCCAAAAATAAAAGCCATCAGATCCAAATGGGCAACACCGGCAGCAAGAGTGAATACTTTAAATGGAATGGGTGTGAAGCCGGCTAAAAAAATCGCCAAAAAAGCATTGCTGTTAAATTCATTGATTACAAATTGGAATTTTTCTTGATTGAAAACATAGGTATAAAATATTTCTTGGGCGTTCTCCCAGAACATAAACCCCACCGCATACCCCAAAAGGGCACCGATCACAGAAAAGGTTGTGCTCATTGCCCCAAACCACAAGGCCTTTTTGGGCTTCGCGGCACCCATGGCCACAAGCAGGGGATCCACGGGAATGGGAAAAAAGATAGACTCAATAAATGCGATAAAAGCTAGGGCGAATGAGCCTTTCGGATGCTCGGCCCAACCCATGACCCAGTGGTAAAGTTGTTTAAACCACTGAAGAATCTTAAATCGGCTTAAAGAGGAATTCTTCACATCAATACTCTTGTTCATGCTGTAACCTCGAGGTCTTTTTCAGTAGCCGATTCAGGATATAATCCAAACATACTCCCCATTCGATTTCGAAAAGCGACATTTTCGCTGAGGCTCACAAGAATGGCCGTAATCAAAATGGTCAGTGGAATTACCGCAAAAATAATGTCTTGTAGCCACTGGCCATTCGGAACGTAAAATTTTGGCTGCAGTGGTAAGGTAGCAAGCACAGCGCAGGCAAGGCCTCGGGGACCCATAGCCGTAACGACCATGGCGTCCAAACGAGAGAGGTGGTTTTTTCCAAAAAGGATTCGCAACGTCACATAACGGAGGGCAAAAAGCACTAAAGTCACTACGATTGCAATTCCCACGGTGGAAAAGTTCGAGAATTTCACAAGCGTTCCAAGATACAGAAAGAAAAATGTCCGCAGCAAAAAGGTGATTTCAGACAATAAGGTTTGCTCCTGGTAGGACACGGGCTTTTTCGACATCATGTCCTTCATCCATTCTGGGAGCAGTTGCAAATTGGCGAGGGTAAAGCCAAGCACTAAGACGCCGATAGCGCCATTGTGGCCACTGGCTTCAATAAGTCCATATGTCAAAAGAGCAAAGGCTTCACCAGCAAATGCTTTTGGAATCCATTCTGAAAAACGTTTTTTTACAAACGACCACAAAAGGCCAAATCCCAGACCCATAAGGCCCGCCAATACAGTTTTAGGGCCAATTCCAACGATCAATTGCTGTACGCTAAATTGATTTTTAACAATGGACTCCAAGATGACCAAAAAAGTCACAATTGTGAGCACATCAGTAAACGCTGACTCTAAAGAAAGAACAGTTTTAGTGCGATCATTGATGGAAAGGGGTTTGACCATGGGGATAACTATTGCCGATGATGTACTGCCAAGGCCGATCCCTAATAAAAGGCAAAGTCGCCACGATTCAAACGATAGAGCTTTGGCAATCAATGTCACCGTACCCACCACCAATAAAAAACCCAATACAGACAGACCCGCGGCAGGCAAACTCGACGACTTTAAATCGTCAGTACTTAAATGCAGTCCGCCTTCATACAAAATAACAATGAGAGCCACTGTTGCTAACACGGCACCGACTTCGCCAAGGTCTGCCGGAGTTACAAATCCCAATACCGGACCGATCACAAACCCCAGCCCTACAAGCAGAAGTAGGTCTGGAATTTTTGTTTTGATAAAAAACCAATTGAGCACGTGGCCAAGAAAGAACAATGCGGCAAGACTTATTATGACGTGGGCCATAGGGCCTCCTGTAAGTATCGGCTTTTTCGGCAGGTCAGACCACTACTCTGGATCTTCCAGGTAGGTGTATCCCAAAAGTCCCTGTTCGTAGTGATTCATTAAAAGTCGAGCCTCTGGGCGGGTCAAGCGCTGTTCGAGAATCCCTTTTTCGCTGGCCTGTCGAATACGCTCAATAAGATCTGGCCAATGATACTCAACATAACTTAGGACTTCCGAGACGGTGTCGCCGCGCACGACGTGATCGACCTGATACCCAGCTTCAGATAAACCAATATGAACGGCATCCGTGTCTCCAAACAGATTGTGCAGATCGCCCAATGTCTCTTGGTAGGCTCCCGTTAAGAACACCCCGAGGTAGTAGGGCTCATCTTCTTTTAAATCATGCACTTCAAGATAGGTCTGTGGAGTTTCAGGGGTTTCGCTATCAATAAATTGGTCCAGTTTGCCGTCAGAGTCGCAAGTTAGATCGGCAATGGTGGCCCGCCGCCCAGGTTTTTCTCCCAATCTATGGATGGGCATGACGGGAAAAAGCTGGCCCACGGCCCATGCGTCAGGAAGCGATTGAAAAACTGAAAAGTTACAGAAGTAGGTGTCTGTCAGCTCTCCTTGGCACGCCCAATAGATGTCCAAATACTCCTCAATCCCCTCAGCTAATCGGGCCATTTTTGTGCAACTGGCCCAATACAGGTCGTCCGCTTTGGCTCGTTGTTGCAAACTCAATCCACCGTACGTGAACCGCTGATTGGTCTCGAGTTTTTTTTCTACAAGATCGTTGTAGTACTCGTTGATGTTTTCTGTTTTTAAATTGTTGTACATATAAAACAGTTCTCTAACGAGACTGCTGTCTTCTGGCTCCGGGCTAAAATTAGGAGTGGACACCGTGACTTCATTTACCCCCAGGACGTTAAAAACCAACACAGATGAATGGGCGACCAGTGCGCGTCCCGATTCAGAAATGATATTGGGGTGGGGCACTTTTCTTTCTTCACAGATAGATTGAATGATCGAAACAATGTCGTTGGCATATTCTTGTTCGTCGTAGTTGGTGGAGCTTTCACTGTGCCCGGACCCATCGTAGTCCACACCCAGTCCGCCACCCACATCAATGATCGATGGATGTGCCCCTAAAGCATGAAGCTCTGTGAACAAGCGGGCAGCCTCTTTTGCCGAGGATTTGATCGATTGAATAGAGGGGATTTGTGATCCAATGTGAAAATGCAGAAGCTTGAGGGCATCAATTAAACCTTCATTTTTTAAGGTCTCGATGCCTTTGACCATTTCAGAGGGGGTCAGGCCAAATTTAGAACGAGCGCCACTTGATTCCATCCATTTGCCGGCGCCTTGAGAGTTGAGTTTGGTTCGAAATCCTATTTGGGGTTTAATTCCAAACTTTTTTGACGCCTCGATAATTAAACCCAGCTCGGCCATGCGGTCGACCACGATGATCGTGTTTCGCCCCAGCTTTTGTGACAATAAGGCGGTTTCAATGTACTCCACATCCTTAAAACCATTACACACGATGTAGGCTTCCGGGGCCACTTTAAACGCCAGTGCCACAAGCAACTCGGGCTTACTCCCACACTCGAGTCCCAAATTGTGTTCGAAACCGTATTCAACGAGTTCTTCAAGGAGATGTTGTTGTTGGTTCACTTTAATGGGGTACACCCCAGCATAGGAGCCCTGGTATTCATATTCTTTGATGGCGTTGTTAAAACAATTAGCGAGTAGCTCGACACGTTTTTTTACGATATCCGAAAATCGCAAAAGAATGGGTGGTCTAATGCCTCGTTCCCGCAAATCACCGATGAGCTGGTACAGGTCTAACTTTGGCGAGTCTTTCCCTAGGCCAACTTGCACATTGCCGTCAGCATTTATAGAAAAATAGTCTTCACCCCAGGTTTCAATACCGTAAAGAGTAGAACTTTCTTCAGGAGACCAGCTCATAGTTTATTTGTCCTTTCGTCGTCCACTTTTGGCTCGAAAATGTCAGACAATAATATTCAAAATTCGGCCCGGCTTGTATATTACTTTCCGAATGGATTTGTCACCTATTGCGTTATTTACCGTGGCTATTTCTAGAGCTTTTTCTACGGCCCCGTTTTCTGGGGTTTGTTCGGTCACTTCGATGGTTCCGCGCATCTTACCGTTAACTTGAACTCCCATGGTGATGACATCGTCTTTGGCGAGGGAAGGGTCAAATTTTGGCCACGGAGCCAACGACACCAGGCCTTTGCCGCCAAGGCGTTGCCAAATCTCTTCGCTCAAATGAGGGGCAAAAGGCATTAAAAGCTGGCTGAGTCCCAATAAAAGGCCCTTATCGTTGGATTTATGCCTGTACATGTCATTTATAAATATCATCATGGCGCTAATAGCGGTGTTGAAGCTCAGATTTTCAATGTCTTCAGTCACTTTTTTTACGGTTTTATGATAGCTGCGCATCAGCTCCATCGGGACTGCGCCAGAGGCTTTTGCCAAAATGGCACCATCGTCACCCACGCACAGACGCCATATTCTATCAAGAAATCGGCGAACCCCTTCAATGCCGTTGGGGTCCCAGATTTTGTCTTTCTCAAAGGGGCCAATAAAATTAATGTAGGTTCGGGCAGCATCGGCGCCGTATTTTTCGCGAACATCGTCGGGGTTAATCACATTGCCCCGCGATTTAGACATGCGCTGGCCATCAGTGCCCATGACAACACCCTGGTGGGCTAACTTCGAAAAGGGCTCTTTGTGCTGGGTGAGTCCGGCGTCAAAGAGGACCCTTTGCCAAAATCGGGAATAAAGAAGGTGACCCACTGTGTGTTCTGCACCTCCAATGTAGAGGTCCACGGGCATCCAATAGTCCTCGGCTTCTTTTGAAAACGCAGCGCTATCGTTATGTGGATCCGTGTATCTTAGAAAATACCAAGAAGACCCCGCCGAACCAGGCATGGTATCGGTGTCTCTTCGTCCTTTTTCTCCAGTGATTGAGTTTGTGTATTCCACAAAATTTTTGACTCGCGCCAAAGGTGGCTCGCCCTCTTCCGTAGGTTCATAGTCGGCCACCTCAGGGAGTGTGACGGGCAATTCACTATCGGGTACGGGTCGTGTCGAACCATCTTCGTAGTGAACCACCGGAAAGGGTTCACCCCAGTATCGTTGACGACTAAACAACCAATCTCGCAATTTGTATTGTATGTCTTCGCTTCCCCATTGATTTTTTTCTAAATGTTTAATCATGGCATCAATGGCCTCAGATTTAGTTAATTTATTAAGGAAATCTGAGTTCACCAAGTGGCCATCGCCATCAAAGGGTAAGTCCTCATCACTAGCAATAACTCGTTTGATCGGAAGTTTAAACTGAGTTGCAAAATCAAAATCGCGAGTGTCATGGGCGGGAACCGCCATAATGGCGCCCGTGCCGTAATCCATAAGGACATAGTCTGCTATCCAAATAGGAATTTTTTCACCGTTAACAGGATTGATTCCGTAGGCACCAGTAAATACTCCCGTCTTGGTTTCAGCTGCTTTTCTGTCGAGCTCACTTTTTCTTTCTGTTTGTTCCACATAGGCCTCAACAGTGGCTTTTTGCGCGGCAGTTGTAATCTCTTGCACAAAAGGATGCTCCGGCGCCAACACCATAAATGTGGCTCCAAACAGAGTATCTGGTCGAGTTGTGAACACCGTGACCGACTTATCAAAGCCGTCAATGTTAAACCGCACCTGGGCACCACGACTTCGGCCAATCCAGTTGCGTTGGCCTTCTTTTGTGGCATTGGGCCAATTGATTTCGTCAAGGCCTTCTAGCAGTTTGTCGGCGTATTCAGTGATTTTCAGCATCCACTGTTTCATCGGTTTTCGAATAACAGGATGGCCGCCTCGCTCGCTTTTGCCATCAACGACTTCTTCGTTAGCCAAAACAGTGCGGAGTGCAGGGCACCAGTTTACAGGGACTTCTTTTTGATAGGCTAAGCCCCGTTCAAACAACATCAAAAATATTTTTTGAGTCCATTTATAATAGGCTGGATCACAGGTTGACACCTCACGGTCCCAATCAAAGCTGTATCCATACTGCTGTAGTTGGCGTCGAAAATTGGCAATGGCCTCATTGGTGGTGACAGCAGGATGTACGCCTGTTTGAATGGCATATTGTTCTGCAGGCAAACCAAAAGCATCGTAACCAAAAGGATGTAAAACGTTAAAGCCCTGGGCTCGCTTAAAGCGCGCGACCACATCGGTAGGAGTATAAGAGGCCAAATGCCCAATGTGAAGACCGACTCCAGACGGGTAGGGAAACATATCAAGGACATAGTATTTCGGTTTAGACCTGTCGACTTCAGATCGAAAGGATTTTTCATCTAACCAACGTTGCTGCCATTTCCTATCAATTTCCTCGTGCAAGTACGCCATATTTCCTCAAATCTCGCAGTCTTTACCGGTGCATTGTTTCGTGTGAGTGGGCTGACTAGGGGTATCTTTTTGCCGGGTTTCCCTCGCGGGAACATTGGCATTGGACACGTGAACTCCTCTCGACTTCGGGATAGTCGATCCCAGAAGCCCAGTCAACCAGGGCTCCTGGCCGATTCCAGCCCAGGCCTTCGTTTTAACTGTACAATTTTTCCTCTACAGGGTTGCGGTGGCAAGCTACAATGTTGAAATGGGTGAGAAAAATGAAAACAAACACCGGCATTTGCTTTTGGTGGATGATGATCCGGATTTTACTCGGTTAGTGAAGCTGGCGCTGGAGAACGAAGGGTACACAGTGACCGCTGTGAATTCAGGCGAGAAGGCTCTTGCTGCCATGACCAGCCAGCGCCCCCACCTGGTTCTGCTTGATGTGAACATGCCCGGCATCAACGGGCTAGAGACGCTGCGTTTTTTGCGCAACAGTTCAGAGTATATTAGCGCCCTGTTTGTCTCAGCGCGATCAGAGGAAGAGGATGTAATTCGAGGGCTGGATGCGGGAGCTGACGATTATATCTGTAAACCGGTCCGTCCTAAGGAGCTTTTGTCCCGGGTGCGCGCCCATTTGCGCATTAAAGATATCCGTGATGAATTGAAGCGAGCTAATAGTCGCCTCAAAGAATTGGTCGACATTGACGACTTAACGGGCTTGTACAATATGCGAAGCCTCTACGACAAGTTAGATAATGAACTTCGCCGGGCCCAGCGCTATGGCCGTTCCGTTTGCGCTATCATGATGGATATGGATCACTTCAAGTCCGTGAACGATGAGAATGATCATTTGTTTGGAAGTTTTGTCTTGAAAGAGGTGGGGCAGATCATAAAGGACAATGTGAGACAAATCGACATTGCGGCTCGATATGGCGGAGATGAATTTTTAGTTGTGCTCACCGAAATAGAATTAGAGGGTGCATTGGCTTTTGCGGAGCGCCTCAGGCAATCCATCGGCGGCCACGACTTTTCAAATGACGGATACCATCGTTCGATGTCTTCCAGTATTGGTTTAGCCCTGTCTGAACGAGGATCATCTCATGTAGACGCTCGCACTCTTGTGCGCTATGCTGACCGAGCCTTATACGATGCTAAAGAGGCGGGGCGAAATTGCGTGCGCTATCGGTTGGTGGGAGACAGTTCAGACCAAAACAGATCTGAAAGACCAACGATTCCTTGGCGTAAAAATAAACCTGCCTAAACACCGGTGCCCAGGGGCACCGATGAAGGGTGGGAATCCATGCAGAGTCAATTGCAGTCAGGTCTTCATGTTTTTCAGCTTAAAAATTTCAATTTAGAAACGTTAACCATTAAAAGTCAGGCCCTTAAGGGCAATCCGTGGAACGACTCCGTTGTTCGCCACAATCCTGTTTTGGCTCCTAAAAGCAAACCGCCTCGGGACGGGTATCCTGTGGTATTAGTATTGGCCGGATTCACCGGCAACGGGCCCAAATATTTTGGGTTGCGGACTTTTGAAGCAAATTTTCCCCAAGAACTGGATCAATGCGTGTCAGAAAATAGGGCGCCATTGGCGCTCTACGTATTTGTTGATGCCATGACCTTTTGGGGAGGATCTCAGTTTTTAAATAGTGATGGTATGGGTCGATATGAAGATTATGTGGTCAAAGAGCTTTGTCAGGCGATTTCAGAGAAATATCCCGCAGAACAGCTAGGAAAACGTTGGTGCGTCATGGGCGGGTCCAGTGGAGGGTACGGGGCTTTGCATTTAGCCAGTAAGTATCCAGAGAAGTTTTCCACAATGGCGGCCGTGGCCCCAGACAGTTTTTTTTCGATGAGTCTTTTGCCCGAATTTTATGTGGCAACACCAACCCTACAAAGTTTTGGAGGCCTTTCGGCGATCAAAAAATCTCTAAGTGAAGGCGAATTTCATCAACGCAGGGACGCCCACTCCACCCTCAATGCCATTGCCATGGGACTTTGTTATGTCCCTCGACCAGGAAAATCAAGCGAGCCGCTTTGGCCCATAGATAAAGAATCTGGGGAGTTGATCACTTCAGTTTGGAAAAAATACCTGTCTCATGACCCAATATTTTTTCTAAAAAATAGACGAAAAAAGGTGGCCAAAATAAAAAACATTTACTTAGATGTGGGTGCCTTTGACCAATTTCACTTGCAGTTTGGTACTCGTCAAATTAGGGAGACTCTAGTCAATCAGGGCTTAAAAATAGCCTATAGTGAGTTTAAGGGTAACCACTTTGACATTGGATCGCGACGTCCACCCATATGGTCTTGGCTAAAAAAGGTGTGGAAAAAATAAGGGAGATATATGGGAGTCATCTCAGCAACGCTTTCGCCCAAGGAAAAGAAAAACAGAACCACTGCGGCCGTGCTGTCGTTGATAGTGGGAATACTGTTGATGCTCGTAAAATTTTGGGCCCACAATATGACAAAATCACAGGCGATTTTTTCTGACGCTCTAGAAAGTATTGTGAACGTCACCGCAGCAGGCTTGGCTTTTTTAGTGATGTACTATTCGGCTCGTCCGGCGGATGAAGATCATCCTTACGGCCATGGGAAAGTGGAGTTTTTCTCAGCGGCATTTGAAGGTGGATTGATTACTTTTGCCGGCGTATTTATTGTCATTGAGTCTTTGCAGGCTTTTCTGGCTGGATCAACCTTGCATCGCTTGTCTGAGGGCCTTTATATCGTGGCGGCCGCAGGTGTTGCTAACTTGCTTCTTGGTCTTTTTTTATTGCGGACGGCAAAGCGAAACAGTTCTGTGGCACTACGGGCTAGTGGACATCATGTCATTTCGGATTTTTGGACGAGCGTTGGGATTATTTTAGGTCTTATTGTCGTGAAATTTACAGAGATTTTTTGGCTGGATCCGGTGATTGCGGCCCTTGTTGGTTTATCGCTTTCTTATCAAGGTTTTAAATTGGTACGCTCTTCGGCAGGTGGTTTGCTTGATGAAGAAGATCCGGAGGCTATGCAACAGTTGGTTGAAATTTTCTCGAAATATTCAACTGGCGGAATTATTCAAATACACAATGTGAAAATGATAAGATCAGGATGGTACCATCATATTGATGCTCACGTCGTATTGCCTGAATTTTGGAATACAAACGATGTGCATGAAAACCTATTGGCTTTTGAGAACAAGGTCATTGCAAATTATGAGTATGGAGGCGAGATGAATTTTCACGCTGATCCCTGTCGTCGGGCCTATTGCCGGGTGTGCGACCTCAAAGACTGCCCTGTTCGTAAAGAAGCCTTTCAAGAAAGAATGGCTGTTAGCATTGAGCAGTTGCGCTCAAAAGATGAACCTGACGAATTCAGAAAGAAGAAGATTCAATAGCCGCCGGCGGCGCCCTCGCCTCGAGAGTCAAATGCGGCATCGAGAATACCGGAGTCATTTAACAAAACTCCGTACACTCGTGAGTTCCAACTCTCTTCAACTTCGTGACCTTTTTTCTTTAAACCATCAATAGTTTCAGGTGCGAACCGATAAGTGTCGACAAATAATTTGTGCGGGAGAAACTGGTGATGAACACGGGGGGCCTGAATCGCCCAATCGAGGTTAAATCCACTGACCAACACGCGGTAGATGGCCTGAAACACACCGCTGATAATTCGAGGTCCGCCCGGTGCGCCAATGGCCAGTTTAACTTGGTTATTTTTCACCACAAAGCTTGGGCTCATTGAACTAAGAGGTCGTTTTCCTGGTTCTACGACATTGCCCTTTCCCTGCACCAATCCATACATATTGGGTTCATCTGGGCGGGTAGTAAAATCGTCCATCTCATTATTGAGCGCAATGCCAAAGCGTGGACTCACTAGGCCAGACCCATAACTTCCGTTAAGTGTGACCGTCAGCGATACGGCATGGCCTTTGGCATCCAAAACTGAAAAGTGAGTGGTTTCGTCAGATTCTTTCCATTCGCCATCGGCTAAGGGTTTGATTGACTCTGTTTTATCCAGATCAATGGATTTGGCCATTTTGTTCAAATAGGCATCAGACACCAAGAACTCTAGGGGATTTTGGTGAAAATCGGGATCGCCCAACAACGATCGTCCGCGAAAGCTGCGACTGAGTATCTCTCCAAGCAGATGAAGCTCATTCACGCTCAAGGGTTTTTGTTTGGTGACATCCACTCGCTTGACGAGTTCCAGAGCCGATTGAATGACAATGCCACCACTGCTCGGCGGGGGCATGAGATAAACTTCATAACCTTGAAAATCAGCTTTAAGTGGCTTTAACCACCGTACTTTATAATTTTTTAGATCTTTTAACGACAGCACTCCACCTGATTGTTTCACAGCCTCCACCATGTCCTGTGCGATGGGGCCAGAATAAAACGATAAAATATTTCGATGTCGCATTTGCTTAAGGGCATCGGCTAGGCCTGGTTGTCGGAGGGTTTCACCGGGGCGGTAGGGTTTTCCTTTTTTGTTAAAAAAATGTTTTCGTCCAAAATCGTTAAACCGAGTTTCGTTGCTGTTGGTTTTTTGTACCCATTCACCAGATACGCGAAAGCCTTTTTGTGCCAAGAGCAACGGTTCTCGATAAAGTTCACTCCACTTGAGCTTTCCATATTTTTTGTGCATGGCCCAAAGCCCGGCCGGCACGCCCGGTACGCCTACAGCGTGTCCGCCATTGATCGATGCGTCTTTTGGTTTGTCCAAATAATATTTGGGGTGCGTGCCTATGGGTGCCATTTCACGAAAATCTAAAACCTCCACATCTTTTCCCACTTTGATCATGGCAAAGCCTCCGCCGCCAAGCGAAGCATAGTAAGGGCTGGTGACGGCCAGTGTAAGCCCTACGGCCACAGCCACATCGACGACATTTCCGCCCTTGGCCGCGACCTTTTGGCCGACTTCTACGGCGTATTTTGAGGGGGCGGCGATCATCATATGGGAGCCGGATTCAGGTATCGCCAACAGCGCCGGCGAAGAGAAAATAAGAAGGATAACAATGAGGGTATTGAATAAATTTTTCACAATATTAAACCTTTCATCGGGGCATCTGCGGCTAACAGTGGATTAACACGGTAATGAAGGCCCATCAATAGGAGGATGCAGATGGGTGTACACCGTAAATTGCGTCCGCTCGGAGAATCTGCTATCCAAGCGCAATGGAACAATTAATTGAAAATATTGGCGTTTGCCGTACAGCCGATTTACCGAACCCGACTTATTACGTTGATGCCCTCACCGGTGAATTTTCAAGCTGGGCTTATTGTGAAGAAAAGTCACCCACCTATCGGGGTCAGTGGCGCTCTGAGGTGTTTCAGGTTTCGGACTCCCATCCATTGGATCTAGAGATTGGGACCGGCAATGGCTATCACTTTGCCCACTATGCGAAAAATCATCCTGAGCGCAGTTTTATCGGTATCGAAAAGAAATATAAGCCGTTAATTCAGGCTATACGCCGTGCCCTTAATGAGGGATGCGATAACGCCAGGATTCTACGTTATAATGCCAATTATTTGAGTCACCTTTTTGAAAAAGGTGAACTCAACGACGTGCATATTCATTTTCCGGACCCGTGGCTTAAAAAGCGGCAGAAAAAGCATCGCTTAATCCAGGAGAGTTTTCTAAAGACCTTGCATGAGCTGCAGCGGCCAGGTTCTAAAGTAGAATTCAAAACAGACAGTCGAGATTATTTTGACTGGGCGGTAGAACGATTTCAAAAGAGTCCATATCAAATCACTCGATTGACTTATGATCTGCATGGGTCCGAATTTCAAAAAGAAAATTTCGTGACCCACTTTGAACAGATCTTTTTGCAGCAAGGATTGCCCATTCATTACGCTCAGCTTCAGCGCTGACGAAGTTCACAAGCTTTATTCTCAAGCGCTTGCGCCAAGAGGCCGGTGGAGACTTGCTGTAGGTTGGCATTTCTCGACCATACCCGCTGAGCTTCGGAAAACGCCGAGAACGAGCTCAATAGAAGGGTATTTTGATTGTCTAAGGGTGAAAGAATCATATGTTCGGCCCTCACTTGATGGGGAGTCGCGATTTCAAAGAGGTATGCCATCTCAAAATCTTGCGCCGAAGGTTGGTATTGGTAGGTGAACTTGCACTGGAGTTGAATCTCGCCCGTAACAGCTAAGACGAGAGAGGATTGTGGCTCCACTCGTAAAATTTGATTTCCTATGACGGTGCCTCCACTGACAGAGTAAGGATGTTGAAGATCTAAAGTGTGTTTATACACTTCAGTGGCTAGAGCAAATCCAGTGCGAGGTTTGCTGAGTGCGGTAATGCGGGTCATTAGTGCCGATGGCCCGAGTATTCTTAAATACACAGGAAAACCATTCGGATTGCCTATAGTAGTTCTGATTTCCGGCAGAGCATGCCATCTGGTAGTTGCATATCCTTGTTCGGCCCCCGTGGTTTGTTGAATCGTGATTTCAGGCTTATACATTAAGATAGAAAATAGAGGCGATGTGGCAATCACCTGACCAAGATCAGAGTGCCCTAGAAGGCGACAGACACGAAGCGGTTCGCGATCCGGTGGCGTGGGTTGACTCAGCTGACTCCAGTCAAAGGCCACCAGCGGAATCACTTCTTTGTTGTAAGGTCGCAAAGATGACTGCATCTGATCACAATGGAGAGAAAATGAGTCCACAGTCGATATTGAATTAATCGCATTAATTTTGTGAACGTCATCTTTTAATATGGGTGTTTCGCCCATGGCCTCAATGCCATTTTTCAAGATGAGATGGTTAGACGAAGTGAGGTTCACAACATTTAACTCAAATGTGTCAAAAGAGTGGGTGGAACCATCTTCTCTTTGGGCTTTAAATGTGAACTGGCAACGAGAAGTCTTGTTTCGATTTTGGGGTAAAAACAGTTCTGGTGGAAGTATTTCCCGAACAGAAATGGTTTTTGTGGGGGGTAGTTGCAGATTGAACTGAACTTCAGTGGTGTTATTCAATTGGCATCGATTTTTGATTTCAAGCTGAAAAAAATCTTCCGGTAGGTATGGAAAACTAATGCGGTAGTCGGGATCAAGCGAAAGATTGGGGTTGTCATTGAGTTCGGTAAAATCAAGAGCATCCCCCTCTTGACTGACCAATTCAGGTTCAGGAACGGTCCAGGTATTTTGTTCGCGGGGTTTATGAACTTCCTGAACACAAGAAATGAGTCCAAGACTTAGGATAATAGCAGCATAGTACACGACATATTTAATTTTTAGCATCTGATAGCCTCCTGAAGCGCTATCTCAGCAAGGCTTGTGCCAGGTAAAAGCGTTTTGTTTGCAGAAAATTCACATTGAAGATAAAGAGTCCTTACAAACACCGAAAGTAGCCGATGGGAGAATTAGAGTTTTTTAGGTAAAGGCATTTGGGCTATTCAAAAAGTTTGAAGGAGAAAAGTTTTGGTGGATAGAGTAGCAGTTTTGGGAGCCAGTCGTGGTCTAGGGCTCGAGGTATTTAATATAGCTAAGCAGAAGTTGGGGGCCGAACAAGTGCAGGGATTTGCCCGGACTATGGGGGCTAACGGTCACATCGCCGATTTTTCTAAGGTGGAAGCCCAAGATTTTGTAATTCAGCGATTGAAGGCCTTTTCGCCAACAAAAATTTTTTACTGTGCTGGAGGCGGCCCTTTTGGCAAATATGAGAATAAGCAATGGAAAGACCATCTCTGGACCTTTCAGGTGAATTTTTTGTTTCCCGCACGGGTGTTGCACTGGGTGTTGGCAGAATCCCCGGTGAAACAGTTTGTGTGTGTGGGATCGGCTATTGCAGAATCTTCTCCGGACCCCAATGCGGCCAGCTATGCCGCTTCCAAACATGCTTTGAGAGGACTCATTTCTTCCGTGATCGCGGAGTCTCCAGAAAAAGATGTGAGGCTTTTTAGTCCGGGCTACATGGACACACCCTTATTGCCGCCAAATGCTTGGCCGCGTCACTCAGGTAGGCCCCTGGCCTTGGCCGCAGAAGTGGCACAAAGACTATGGCAGTGGGCATCAGTTGATGCCGATCCGGCGTTGAAGATATATAGAGAAGAAGCTTAGACGATATCGATTTTGTTGATCGTGACCCTATGAACTTGAGTGAGGAGTGAGTTGTGGAGAACACAGTGGAGAATGTTATAATTTTGGGTTCTGGCCCTGCCGGATTAACTTCAGCCATCTATACGGCACGGGCTAACTTAAAGCCGCTTATGATTGAGGGTGACGAGGTGGGGGGCCAATTAATGACCACCACGGATGTTGAGAACTATCCAGGATTTCCTGAGGGTGTGATGGGTCCAGAACTTATGGATGTCACAAGAAAACAGGCGGAAAGATTTGGCACTCGGTTTATCAGTCGTAACGCTACAAAAGTGGATTTTAGTACTCGTCCATTTAAGGTTTGGGTGGGAGATGACCTTTATCAAGCTCATTCAATTATTATTTCCACAGGGGCCTCGGCTAAATATTTGGGCCTGCCAAATGAAAAGCGGCTGTTGGGTCGAGGTGTCTCTGCCTGTGCCACCTGCGACGGGGCGTTTTTTCGCGACCTCAATGTGTGCATCATTGGCGGCGGCGATACAGCGATGGAAGAAGCCTTGTTTCTTACACGATTTGCAAAAAAAGTATGGGTCATTCATCGTAGGGGTGAATTCAGAGCATCGAAAATCATGGCGGAGCGAGTGCTAGGACACGAAAAGATTGAAGTCATGTGGCATTCTCAATTGGCAGATGTTTTGGGAGATGACCTTGTGAAGGCCATTTCAGTAGAAAATGTAGAAACCGGTGAAAAGACAGAGCTACCCATGGACGGAGTGTTCATAGCCATTGGCCACAAGCCGAACACAGATATTTTTAAAGGCCAGCTTGAATTGAATGAAGTGGGCTATATTAATACAAAAAATAAGTCCACCTATACATCTGTTGATGGGGTGTTTGCCGCAGGAGATGTGCAAGACCATGTTTACCGACAGGCCATCACCGCCGCCGGAACCGGTTGTATGGCGGCCATTGATGCTGAAAGATGGCTTGAAAACCAACAACACTCATAGAATGCGATGACTGAATATGGTTAAAAAACCCACATTGGATACCCGAGATCTACTCAATAAAATAGAGCGACTGACTCAGGAGCGAATGTCCCAGGAAGAGGTTGTTTCGTTAGCTGAATATCGGAGCTTAAAGAATCAGGTGGAGCCTCCGTCCATATTGGTGATTGAAGACGACGAGACCATGCGAAAATCACTTCGCCGGATTTTTGAATCAGAAGGTTACCGGGTAACCACAGCGGCGGATGGAACCCAGTTGAGCCAAGTGTTGGACGTGGCACCGATAGATTTGATTGTACTTGATGTGGGTTTGCCATGGATCAATGGATTTGAACTAGCAAAACTCATGAAAGAACACGATCAACTGAAGCACTTGCCCCTCGTTTTCGTTTCTGGGCGAAGTTCAGAGGAAGATGTGAAAAAAGGTTTCGAGTTAGGTGCTGATGACTATATTAAAAAACCTTTCGATATTGAAAAGATCAAAAAGTCGATCAGCACCTTGTTGAAGTTACACTCGTAGTTGAGGGCCTTGGTTATTGGCCGGTAAACTCTGAAAGTTCAAGATCTAGGGCAAAGGTACGTTGTTCGTCTGATTCCACTTGATGAATCTTGATGAGCGCAAAAGGAGCCAGTCCGATCCAATAAAAACCAGAAATTTGGCTTTGAGAAGAAAAACCCGCGGGTTTAACACCGAACTGAGCCATGCCATTTTCCTCGATGGGAAATTTGCATGTGTCATAAGTGCCAGCAGGAACTTTGATTGATTCTTTAACGCCACCTTGTTGTTCGCAAACGGCGAGAATCATCTGAACTAAGCTGTTGTCTGGCAAATCTTTACGTTTTTTCCATTCAGACTCGTCGCTGGCTAGGGTGTCTTCAATGAAAAACTGCGAAGTCAGAAGCATTTCTTCCCCATCCCCTTTTTGTTCGACCAATTGCTGCTGGAGTTTCGCAGGAAAGGGTTCGCCATTAACAGCAATGGTGCCGGTTAAAATGGCCTGATCACCCATTTCTGGAAAACCATAGCTTTGAGCAGAAAAAACAATTGAAAAAATAAATAACGCTAGTGACTTCATATTTCCCCCTTTAATGGATTTTTTAGGTCCATCTGATTTAATGAACACAAACGTTAGCCAAGCCCAAAGGGGAAGGCAACATGATCCTTAATAGGAATTTAAAATATCTGAAGCCTAAAGAAGCTCTTTGGGAATTCCTCTGGGAATGGCGCTTAGCAGCTTTTTTGTGTAGGCATCTTTGGGATTTTTATAGATCTCAAGAGCATCGGCCATCTCCACAATTTTTCCCTTATTCATTACAGCCAGCTCGTCAGCGATGAATTTCACTACGGCTAAGTCATGGGAAATAAATATATAGGTGAGATCGAGCTCTTCTTGAAGATCTAACAACAAATTCAAAATCTGCGCCTGAATGGACACATCAAGAGCCGACACCGATTCATCACAAACGATGAACTCAGGTTCCACAGCAAGGGCTCTTGCAATGCACACCCGCTGCCGTTGACCACCAGAAAACTCATGGGGGTACCTGTTCAGCATGGATCGATCGAGGCCCACTTTCACTAATAGAGAAGCCGCCATTTCAAGACGTTCTTCTTTTGACGACCCTAGGTTATGGATCACCATTGGCTCCATGATCGTTGAGCCGATAGTCATTCGTGGGTTCAGCGAGGCATAGGGGTCTTGAAAGATAATCTGCATTTTTCGCCGAACATGCCGAAGCTCTTCGCGATCCATGGCCGTTACACTTTTGCCATTGTAGATAACTTCGCCAGCAGCCGGTTCGATAAGTCTCAAAACAGAGCGACCCAAAGTGGTTTTTCCACATCCAGATTCACCCACGAGTCCCAGCGTTCGACCCTTTCGAACCGAGAGGGTCACGTCGTCAACGGCGTTCAGCCAGTTTGTGACATTGCCAAAAAAACCTTTCTTTGAGGGAAACCGTGTCACCAATGACTTAACTTCTAAAAGGACGGGATTCTTGTCTTCAGAGACGGGCCGGTTGGTTTTTTCTTTAATTTCCACTTGAAAGGATTTTTCTTTACCGTCTGAGGTCATGAAATCACTGACTGTCGGCAAACGAAGCGGATTATTTTCTAGTGAAGGACGGCATGCCAATAGGCCCTTGGTGTAGGGGTGTTGGGGCGATTCAAAAATCTGCCGAGCAGGTCCCTTTTCCACGATATCCCCTCGGTACATGACTACAACTTCATCGGCAATATCGGCAATCACACCCAGGTCATGAGTAATAAACAGTACGCTCATGCCATATTCTTTTTGAAGATCAGCCAGCAATTCGAGAATTTGTTTTTGAATGGTCACATCAAGTGCCGTGGTGGGCTCATCGGCAATCAACAAATCAGGCTCACAGGCTATGGCCATAGCAATCATCACCCGCTGGCGTTGGCCGCCACTCATCTCGTGGGGATAAGACTTAATTCTATTTTCAGGGTCGGGAATACCCACTTGTTCCAGAAGTTTTACGGCCTTGTTGAGGGCCTCGGCTTTGTTGAGGTTTTGATGCAACATGAGCGTTTCACAAATTTGATCACCAACGGTGAACACCGGGTTTAGGCTGGTCATCGGCTCTTGAAAGATCATTGAGATGTTGTTACCTCGAATCTTTCGCATCTGATCTTCTGTTTTTTTCACAAGATCTTGACCATTAAACAGCATTTGGCCGCTGGTTATACGTCCGGGGGGATTGGGAATGAGCTTCATTACCGCAAGAGAGGTCACACTCTTGCCAGAGCCGGATTCACCCACAAGACCAACGGTCTTCCCTTTAGGTATATCAAAGCTAATGCCTTTTACGGCATTGACTATGCCATCATCCGTTTTAAATTCAACCGAGAGATCTTTTATCTGTAGCAAAATGTCGCTCATTACGGACATCTCCTTACCATCACACCAGCAACCGGGGCTTTTATTTCTTTAGTTTGGGATCAAGGGCATCCCGCAAAGCATCGTTAAATAAGTTAATAGCTAGCAACAAGAAAAACATAAATATTGTTGCTGCCGCCAAATTCCACCAAACACCTCGAGCCAATTCTTGTCGGGCATCGTTGATCATCATACCCCAAGATGGCACTCCAGGCTCAACTCCAAGCCCTAAAAAGCTGAGGATCACTTCGCTTTTTACGGCACCCACAAAGCCTAAAGAAAAATTAATCAACATAAGGTGAGAAATATTAGGCAAGATATGACGAAACATGCGGCGGGCGTGGCTAGCGCCCATGGCCATGGCACTTTGCACGTATTCTCGCCCGCGGTGCTTCATAAATTCACCACGAACCAGTCGACATAAACCCACCCAACTGGTCAGCCCAATGGCTAAACAAATCGTCTGCAGGCTGGGGCCAAGCACAAATGAAAATGTGGCCACAAGGAGAATGTAGGGGATAGTATCAACTGTAGAATAAAACCAAACCACCAGTTCATCGGCCACGCCACCAAAGTAGCCCGCAATGGCTCCCAGAGTGGTACCGATAAGAAGTGCAATGCCTGTTCCCACCACGCCCACAGTGAGGGATGTTACCGTTCCGTGAGCGGCTCGCGCTAAAACATCGCGGCCAAAAATGTCTGTGCCAAACCAATGCTGAAGGCTTGGCGAAGCATAAGTGTTGGCTTCATTAATAATGTCATAGCTAGGAAAGGCCACTCCAAGAGCGCTAAAAATGGCAAGAAGCGCATAGGTTAATATAATGAAAAAACTAATCACAGCTACGCGGTCTTTTTTCATTCGCCTATAAGCATCCCACCAAAGTGAATTCTGCCGAGGTTTTGCAAGCCGCTTGAGATCTGTTTTATTTGTCATTACTGCTGTACTCATCAATCACCACCGGGCCTAGCTCAGTTTCACTTTTGGATCGACCAAGGCATACAAAATGTCTGTTAACAGTTGGGCGAACATATAAAGTACGGCACTCATAAATACCATGGCTTTAATTACCGGAAAATCCGCATTGCCCAGAGCCGAGTAAAGGAGGCCTCCTAAGCCTGGAATTCCGAAGAACGCCTCAAGTAAAAGGGTTCCCAAAATCAAAAATGGCAGTTGCACCACAGTGATGGTGATGATGGGAATCAGCGCGTTTCTAAGGACGTGTTTAAGCATAATGGCCTTTGGACCAAGTCCTTTAGATCTGGCCGTTCGCACGTAGTCTTGAAAAATCTCATCCATAAAGATGGTCCGGTAAAACAGGATATTCGATCCTAAAGACAACACCACATAAATGAGGATGGGGAGGATTAAGTATTCCCAGCGCCCCACCCAGTCGGGATCCCATCCCGTAATCGGAAACCAACCCAATTGGTATCCAAGGAAATACTGAAGAAACAAAATATAAACCAAAGAAGAAATACTCATGGCCGCCAGGCAAACGACCATCACTGATTTATCTACGATCTCACCAAATCGAGGCCCTCGCAAAAACACCAATAACAGAGCAATTGAAATGGTCACTACTAAGGTGATCATAAAGGCTGGAAAAGTCAGCGACAAGCTTGCGGGGATGCCGTCTAAAATCATGTCGGTAATTTTTTGCCGAGTGGCCCAACTGCGGCCAAAATCAAGGGATGCAATTTGTTTAACATAAAACACATATTGCATGTGCAGCGGTCGATCGAGGCCGAGCTCTCGTCTGATTTCAGCAATTTGTTCTTCAGAGGCGTGCTTACCTGCATGCATTGTTGCCGGATCACCTCCGGCAACGTTAAAGAGCAAAAAAGTAACGAGTGTGATCCCAAACAGGATCAGCGGCATGTAGAGAACGCGTCGTACAACATATTTTAACATTAGAGTTTAGCCTTCATTTTGGCTTTTTCACTGCCTTCAACTCGAAAATATTTATATCCATCAGAAATGATGGGATGAGGCTTGTAGTTTTTAACCCACTGATGTCGAAGTGAATAGCCCATGCGATGCATACCCATGACCCATGGAGCTTCGCTCACAACGATATCTCGCATTTGATGATATAAATCTGTTCGCTCAGGTCCAGGCGGCAGTAGGGCCGCTTTTTCGTAAAGCTTATTAAACTTAGAATCATCAAAGTTTGAACCATTGGGCCCAGGACTGGTGTTTGGACCATAGAGTAACTGCAAAAAGTTCTCGGCATCTGGGTAGTCGGCCAACCAAGCTACGCCCCAAATCTGCGCTTTCTTTTTATGAATCTTGTCTTGGAATTGAGGCCATGAACTTGTGGCTATGGAAACCTTAACGCCAATTTGAGCCATGTTTTGTTTAAAGAACTCTGCCATTTGTCGGCTAGTGGTAGATGAGACAGTGGAAAATTCCAGTTCTGGAAGACCCTTTCCACCAGGAAAACCAGCTTCTGCTAAGAGTTGTTTGGCCTTTTCAACATTGAACTCTTTGTACGGGTTTTTGTACTTGGCATCGTAGGCGTCCACACCTGGAGGAATGGGGCTTTGTGCTGAAATGGCGCGGCCATTGAAAAACTTTTTAATCACTGAATCCACGTCGGTAGCCATAGAGATGGCTTTGCGTAGTTTTTCGTTTTTTCCCAAGATGGGATCTAGCATGTTGAAAGCTGTGTAGGTGACATCTGGTTCCATGACTACAAACAGCTCAATACCCTTAGCCGCAAATTCTTTGGATAGCTTGTCGTCTTGAATGGCGGTTTCAAAATTGTCTTTTGGGATACTAGAAAAATCTAATTCACCCTTCATGAACTTTAGCCATCGGGGCTGTTCTTGCACAATTTCGTGCATCACAACTCGATCTACAAACGGGATTTTCTTGCCAGCGTCGGCCAAGAAACCATTGGTTGTATCCGATGCTTCACCGTCAGTGGGGTAGGTTTCATTGCGCCAGTTGGGATTTCTAACCAGTTCGATTCGGCTGTTTCGAATCCAACTGTCAAACTTAAACGGGCCAGTACCCACAGGATGATTGATGATTTCTTTGCCATATTTTTCGACGGCTTCTTTGGGAACGGGAGAAGTGTAAGGCATGGCCAAGACGTAGTAGAGCTGATAATAGGGTTGAGTCAGCTTAATGACAATTGTGTATTTATCAGGCGCTTGAAGTCCAGAAACGGGTGTCGAATAATCAGCCTCACCTTTGCCGACTTTAGTTCTCCACTCATTGAGGCCTTCAATTCGTTTATCAAAAACCCAAAAACCAAGGGCGTTGTTTTTAGGGTCAGCCAGACGTTTCCATGAGTAAACAAAGTCTTCAGCTGTGAGCTCTCGGCCTTTTCCATTAGGAAAACATTCGTCGTCGTGAAACATCACGCCAGGCTTAATCTTTATCGTGTGAGTGAGGCCGTCTGCGGAAGCCGTTGGCATTTCAGTGGCCAATAGGGGCTGAAGAGTCAGCGGGCGTTTTAGGTAGTGGTAGTGAAGAAGAGTTTCGTAGATTTGACTGATGACGCCACTGGAATAAGTGTCGTTAGCATCAATAGGATCAAGTCCTTTTACATTGGCTGCAATTGCGGAATTGATGACGATTTCTTCATTACCAGAGTCGGTTTTTTTTCGCGTGCAACTCGATAGAGTGACAGCAAGTAATGAGAATGCGACTAACAATGCACCAACCTTCACTGGTGAAGGGGCTTTCACGAAAAACTTTGTCATCTTTTGGCTCCTTTTATAGGCCGAAGAAAAGAATATGTTGTGTAGCGTTAGAGGCAATTAATGTCAAATTAATCGCCGCTTTCAAAGGGGTGAAGCGTTATGATAATTGCTCAATCTGATGCGCCAATTCACCATAGTGATCAATCATGGCATGGGCGCCGGCGGCCCGCAGGGCTTGATTTTCAGCATATCCGAATCCTACGCTGATGCTCCGCACACCCGCCGCTCGCGCGGCTAAAACGTCGGGTAGGCCATCGCCAATCATCAAAGTCTCATCCGGGCTCACTCCTGCCATCTTCATCACCTCATTGAGTGGCAGGGGATGGGGCTTTTTCTGCTCAAAAGTGTCGCCTCCTACTATAGCCGTCCATGAAATTTCTCTGAGTGGAGAGGCCATCACTAGGGGGCGGATAAATCTTTCGTGCTTGTTGCTTACAATAGCGAGCTTCTTTGGCCAGGCGCGCAAAAACTGCAGAGCCCCTTCAAAGACCTGGATGTCATCGAGGTAAATGTCTTGATAGACCTCCATAAACTCGGCTTCACGCTGTTTGAGGTTTCCCAGGTTTTGAGCCACTTCTGGGTCAAGTCTCGTGACAAGTTGAGCCAAGCCGTTGCCAATGAGTTGCGTGACCAGGTCGTAGGAGACTTCGGGCATGCTCCACCGCCGCATAAGAATATTTACGGTTTTGTGGATGCCGGGCGCCGTGTGAAACAAGGTACCATCAAGATCAAACATTAGTAACTGCACCATATAGATTCAAGCTACCATGATGTGTATAATGTGCAAATGTTAGTGATACAATTAATCGAAGCGAATAAGACCCTTCCTTTACGTCAACGCCTTTTAAGGCCGCACTTGACCCTGCAGCAAAACCAGCTGGTTGAGGATACCGTGCCTTCGACGTTTCACATTGGAGCCTTTGACGGCAGTGCCTTGGTAGCCATTGCGTCGTTTGTGCAAGAGTGCCATGAAGAAATCCCGGGGCAGAATTGTTATCGGCTTCGGCAAATGGCCACAGAGCCTGATTATCGGGGGCGAGGAGTGGCCAGACAAGTGATGGAAGCTGGGTTTCGCGAGCTGGAAAATCGTGGAGCTGAAGTTTTGTGGTGTCATGCGCGTGTGGTGGCATTTAAGTTTTATGAAAAAATGGGTCTTGAATACCACGGTGATTTTTTTGATATCCCCCATATTGGTCCGCATAAACTTATGTTTAAACGACTAAAATAGGAGCTGTAAGTGCGCCTTAATATTGGCCCCCGAGACCATTACATCAATAATTTGTTTGCACCAGAAGATGCTTCCCTTATGGCCATACGGCAGGCCCTTCGAAATGATGAAAAAGAGGGCATCAATGTGGGTCCCTACGAGGGGCGCTTGTTACAAACTCTCATTGCAGCCAGTGGTGTTCGTCGAGTGGTTGAGTTGGGTACGCTTTATGGGTACTCCACTTTGTGGATGGCCAGGGCCCTTCCTGAGGGTGGCGAAATTCACAGTATAGAGTTTGATGAGGGAAACTTCAAAAAAGCTCAATCGCTGCTAAGAGACACTGAATGTTTCAATAAGATCATTCTCCATCACGGTGATGCACTGTCAGTGTTGCCGACTTTAGAGTCGTCGCCTTTTGATATGATTTTTATAGATGCCAATAAGGCCGGCTACCTTAAGTACCTTGATTGGGCAGAAGCCCATATCAAACCAGGTGGACTCATCGTCGGAGACAATACATTTTTGTTTGGTCATGTCATTGGTGAGGGCAATAACTCCAATATGAGTGAGAACACCATCGCCACAATGAAACAATTTAATCAGAGGCTAGCAAACCCTGAAAAATACGTATCTGTATTGGTACCCACTCAGGAAGGGCTGACCGTAGCTGTGAAGCTGTGATCACGCCCTTATCAGTCCACTAATGTTTTTGTGGCCATAGTTCGCGCCAGTTATTGATTGGGCCACTGACGGATTGGCTTTGAACCTCTTGAGTCACACGCTGACTCACTCGAACGCCTTCCATTGCTGTTTCAGACAACACTTTGCCGGCCGCCTCTATTATAGAGTTGGTGTCGATGCCGTGATAGGCATAGACATCTTTTGGTCGACCACATCGAGAGTGCTTTCGTACGGCGAGTGACTCGTGCTTGACCCCAACAATGGAACCGATGTTATCAAGCAGCCCTGGTTCTCCATCTTGGACGCTCACGATAGGTATGCGGCGCCCGGAGAGAGTCACCATTTCTGAGGCATTGAAGTTTCCATTCAGTTGGGGCTGTAAATACAATGTCGCATCTACATTTAAAGTTTGTTTTAAGTGAGAGTATTGGTTTTCATATCCAAGATTGCCGACCAACAAATCTGTATTTGTTACGACGATCACGTTGGCATACACGCCACGTGCCAGTAATTCTTTTGAGGCCTCTATGGCTTCAGCGGTGAGTGCACCAAGTGAAAAAATATGCACCACATTATCACCAGGTTCATAGCCTGCGTAACCACGGTAATCTATTAGATAGTAGCCGCCAGCTAGAACTTCATGTCGGACTTGAGCCAAAATCTCTTCATCGGGTAAGGTTCCCACTTCACTCTCAATGGACGCGCCAGCTATGGGGTATTCCACGTGGGAGAGAAGCTGGTCTTCAGATATGCCCACCTTAAAGCGGCGCTGGGTTTTTAGATAATAGAGAAAGTCTTTTTGTTCTACGCCTCGGGTAACACCTCGAAACACTACGCCCGTTCGCCCCTCGTTTTCTCCATAAAAATGGCGTTTAAGGGCATCGCAAAAAATCCAGTCCAACTCTTGGCAGAAGTAGGGTTCCCACGTGGATTGGTTAGGAATTTGAAAATCAGACTTCCATCCGTGTTGGGCGCCTTCAGGAGAAAGAGTCACACCGGACGGAGTTCCCGCTAAAATAAAACTGCTCTTCCAGTATAGGTTGTAAAAAAACTGATCGGCCGCTCGTTTGATGAAAAAGTCATAAACGGACATTAACGGCATATAGGGAAGACCAAGAATGTCTTTCATGCGACCAAATGAACCCATGCATGACATAACATTAGCTTCAGCTATTTCGAAGCGCAAATAGTGGTCTTCGGCGGCCTCGTCAGGAACCAAATCAGGAGTTTTTTTGTCTTTCACTTCAAGCTCAGTCTCAACATCTTCAGTCACATGGGCACCATAGATTTTTCCGTCCATGGCCGGGTTTAGATTTGTACTTGTGCCCACATCGGGGGCCATGGGAACGAGCATATCACCAGCCACCGACCAACTTTTTTCAAAAGGCGTTAATGGCTTATGCCCCACTTCGAGGTCTGAATCACTAAGGCTTGTGTTAGCAATTCGTGTCAGTTTAGCTACTAGTTGTCCAAGCATCCACTGAGTGTGTGGGTAGCTGGCCATTTTTAGGTTAATGTCCAAACTGTCAGGAATACCCCCGCGCTCTTCGATGGTTGAAACAAAATGTTTGTGATTTCTTGCTTTGATATCATGCTGTTCTTTGATTTGAGAGTAGAGTTGCTCCCCGCGCTTTTTCAAAAATTTTCCAGCATCAGTGCTGTCTTCAAAACGCGCAATGGGAGTATTTTCATCAAGACCTTGCCTTGCTTGAAGCTCTCGCATTTCATTTAGTGAGGGGAGAGCGGAATGGTTTCCAGAGGCTGCGGCCATCTCAAGCCCCCAACCTTTTAAAGTGTGGGCAATGATCAAACATGGTTTTTTGGTATTGAGCTTACTTTTTTGCATGGCTTCAACCAATGCCGCCATGTCATGGCCACCAAAGTCTCGGAGTGCCGAATACAATTCGTCATCTGAGACTTCAGCAAGAAACGACTTTATTTTTTTGGCACTCTTAATGGGGCCGGAGGCAATATGTTCGCGAAGTTCTTTGCCATTAGGGACGCGCAACATGGCTTGCAATTCGTAATCGGCCAAGTCTTCTTCAAGCCACACTTTGAATTTGTCGCCGTCTTTTTTCTTAAACAGTTCCTGACGTTTTTTCCCATGCCGAACTTCAATGACTTCCCAGCCATTGGCTTCAAGAGTTTTTTTGATTCGCGTGTCGTCGGTGCCGCCAATGATTTCTTTGTTGGTGATTCTGTGGCCATCAAGACTTTGCCGATTGTAATCAATGATCCACGTTAAATTTCCGAGTTCACGCTCGGCAAAATCGGGGATAGCTTCAAACAAAGATCCTTCTCTAAATTCTGAATCACCAATAACCGCCCAAAAATGAGCCTCAGGCACTTCGTACCCATGGTTTTTTGCATATCGATAGGCCAAGGCCAAATATCCAGCGTTTACGGGAGGAATGCCCACAGTGCCCGAGGGGAAATAATTGTGGTGATCTGGGTCATAGGCAGAGTGATAAGACTGGAGCACGTACTCGCCATTTTGTGAAAAAGCCCGCAAGCCAGCCATAGCTGTATTGGCCTCATCCAACGACAGTTTGGATAGATCTGACTTTAAAAATAAATCTAACAGGTAGTTATAGGAATGGTCGCAAGGTGAGGCATGCGGTTTCACCGCAACGTGGTCAAAACCTGTTTTTACAAATAGGTGTAGGGCCCCCAAAATATGTAGAGCACTTGTGCTGCCGGAAGAATGTCCTCCTACTTTGGGATCGCCTTTTTGTTTATCTTTTCGATTGTTGGCTACAACGATCATTTGATTGATCAAATAGTGGGCCCGACTGACAATCTTATCGACCAGTGCTGTGTTGTTTAGTTCTTTGCTCAAAACAATACCTCTCGTGAGGGGATAATAGTTATTTGGCCTTTGCCGTTAACCGCAGGGAGTATATGAAATTTACTGGTGAAGGCAAGTTTCAGTACCATTTAGGTCAGTAAATTTAAGAATTTTACGCCTCCAGAATAAAGTCCCAACGAATACGAATAGTTCCATCTTGTTCAATGATCCCTTGTGGGGGATTAGGAAAGGGCTCTGCAGCGCGAAAAGCATCCACGGCGGCATCATCAAGGTCATGTAATCCGCTTTGACCGAGAACTTTCACTCGCAGCAGCGATCCACGTTTGTCTAAAACAATCATGACACGAGTGATGCGATCACGAGCGGAGGCGATACTGCGTCCCTGAGAGAGGATTTTTTCCACTTTTCGTCGAATACTGGGTTCCCAATGTTGTCGCAAACGGTGACGGATGCGTTCATAGTACGAGTAATAGACAAATTCTTTTGTGCTCAGCAGGGTTTGCATGCCTGTTTCCACATCTTTTAAGTAATCATCAGTTTGACTCGGGGCTCCGGCCTGTGCCTGTTGAGTTTTCTCGGGCGAGGGTGGTTTGTTCTCGAATTGAGGTCGGAGGTCGCTTAACGATGGCAAATCGCCTTGCGTGTTTTTTAGCGGAGTGGCTAGAGATTTTTGAGCGGGCGCGGCTTCGGTTTGAGATTCTCCAAATTGCCCGCTTCTTGCTTGATTTTTAAATTCACCGGTTTGTTTGGCGCGAGTCTCTTTAACCACCGTTTGGTTATGTTGACTCAGGTACTTGGCTTTTTCGGGAGTCTCATCGTTAATTCGCTGATCATTTTGCTGAACCACTTGTTTTGGTTGCTGGTCTTTGCTTGTACGATCTGTATCGGCATCAATCAAAGTGATTTCAGTCACAGATTTTTCAGGGCGCAGGGGGCTATCGTCTTTGGCCAAATTTAGACTTAAGACCAATAGCAAATGGGTGGCCAGAGAAATTATTAGCGCCGCCGTAAATTGTCGTTTGAATTTAAATCTCGTCATCTCAAAGACTGATCGGTCGGTAGTAAGGATTAATTGAGAGTTTTGTAGCGAATTCGGTGTTTTTTCTTGGTTGAAAGCTAGAGCCAGAATAAAATAAAAATTATGGAAATAGAGGCATGGGGACAGACAGATGTAGGACTGGTTAGGTCCATTAACCAAGACACTATTTTGGTAGACAAAAATCTAGGTCTATTTATTGTGGCTGACGGGATGGGTGGTCACAAAGGCGGCGAGGTGGCCTCGGCCATGGCTGTGGAGACCGTCCGCGAAATCGTGGAAAACGCTAAAAATGAGGGCATTAAGCTTTCACCCCGTGAAGTTCTGGCCCACGCTTATCGCGAAGCCAGTTTGCGCATTTATCACAAAAGCTCGAAGGAAAATCCCGAGCTTCAGGGGATGGGCACCACTATGGTTGCCGCGTTGGCCAAGGGCAACACCATGTATATTGCTAATGTGGGTGACTCACGAGCTTATCTTTTTAAAGACCCCGAGATGTGGCAGGTGACCGAAGACCACTCACTGGTGAGTGAGCAAATTCGGGCCGGCATTATTAGCGAAAAAGAAGCCGAACAAGTGGCAACGCGAAATGTGATCACACGCAGTGTGGGCTATGAGCCCGAGGTTCCTGTCGATATAATTGAGCGGCAAATGCACCGGGGTGAGATGCTTTTGATGTGTTCTGATGGTCTTACGGGTATGGTTTCAGACATTGAAATTGCTGGAATTTGTAAGAATGAGTCCCACGACCTGGTTGTTAGTCGATGCGTAGAAGCGGCCAAGCGAGGTGGCGGAGATGACAATATCTCCGTGATATTATTAAAGATTCAGTAAATTTATTGGCTCTTGACGCCTTTAGTTATAAACGCTAAATTGCGGATCTTTTCGAAGTAGAGGGTATGGAAAAGAAGACCTACACATTTTTGGTTATGAGCAACCGGCGCGGTCGCTCCACAACACTCACAGTCTCGGCGGCCTGGCTAAAGGCTATGGCTTTTCTAGGGGGCGTGGTGGCCATATTGGTTGTGGCCGTGGGGGTCGATTACGCGGGACTTTTATTAAAGGAAGCCGAAAATAAGAGTCTAAAAGTAGAAAACTCTCAACTTACGCGCCAGCTAAAAGTTATTGAAAGCAAAGTGGTATCTCTTGAAAATGGTTTGGAGAGGGTTAAAAATTTCGAAACCAAGCTGAAGTTAATCACCAACATTAACCCAGATGTTTATAAAAAATATGACGACCGCGGTATTTACGACAAATCCATTAAAGATGAAGATCGCGCCCTAAAACTTTCAATGGGACCAATGCCCACTTTGGGTATGCACGAGGCCAACGCCCTAGATGGTATGGAGCACGAGCGAGGCCCCACGTCTGAGTACCTTGAAAAAGATGCTGTTTTTATGGAGAAGGCTCCTCTTGATGAAGCTCGTGGCGAGATTGGGTCTGAGCGCACTCGCAGCTATGCCTCGCTATCAATTCGTATAGATAGGGCTGTGAGCGATGGAAGTCTCATTGAGACGGGAGTTATGGATCTCTATAATTCACTCAATGAACGGCGAAGCCTAATGAATGCCACGCCCAGTGTGAAGCCCACTCGGGGATGGTACACGTCGCGGTTTGGCTATCGTGTGGATCCGTTTACGGGCAAGCCAGTGATGCATAAAGGTTTGGATATTGCAGCCACGCCGGGAACTCCCGTTTATGCACCCGCTGATGGAATCGTATCTTACGTCGCTTATGAGCCTGGCTATGGAAAAATCATCGCCATCGACCATGGATATGGCGTGAAAACTCGCTTTGCCCACAACTCTCAGGTGTTTGTTGAACGTGGTCAAAAAGTGAGTCGGTATGACGTGATTTCTGCCGTGGGGAACACAGGGCGGTCGTCGGGGCCGCATTTGCACTATGAAGTGCGCGTACATGATGTTCCAGTCGATCCCATCAACTATATCTTAGATATTCAGTAATTTTAGATCATCGTTTCATGCATTTTTTGTTGAGCAGTTAGCAAAAAAAAGCACCTGATTCACAGGTGCTTTTTTTGTTTCCAACGCAAATCTTATTCGGATTAACGTTTTGAGAACTGAGTGCTCTTACGGGCTTTATGACGTCCGTATTTCTTACGTTCCACCATTCGAGCATCACGAGTAAGAAGGCCAGCCTTCTTAAGTGATGAACGAAAACGATCTTGATCAACAACAAGTAGAGCGCGAGCAATTCCGTGGCGAATAGCATCCGTTTGACCGGTGATTCCGCCTCCGGCTACGGTAACGTAGGCATCAAACTGTCCATTTGTATCAGTGATTTGAAAAGCTTGTCGGGCTACGACTCGGCCGGCTGGCGTTGTGATGTATTCGTCTGCGGGCTTGCCGTTGACAGTCATTTTTCCTGTGCCAGGTCGAAGAAACACACGAGCGGCACTCGTCTTTCGCTTTCCAGTGGCGTAGTAAACAGTATCTTTAGACATATCTCTTTCGTTCCTTCCCTATTACGCTTGTGGCGACATCGCTTGTGGTTTTTGTGCGCTATGAGGGTGTTCGGCGCCATCATAGACTTTTAATTTTTTAATAATCTGTCGAGCTAAACGGTTTTTTGGCAGCATGCCACGTACCGCTTTTGTGATCACTTGAGAGGAGTCTTTTTCAAGTAATTCTTTTGCCGTCATTTCTTTTAGAGAGCCAAAAAATCTTGAGTGAGAATAATAAGTTTTGTGATCCCATTTATTGCCGCTCATTTTGATTTTGTTGGCGTTGACCACAACCACAAAGTCGCCGGTGTCTACATGGGGAGTGAATTCTGCTTTGTTTTTTCCGCGTAAAACTGAGGCAATTTGTGTGGCCAATCGACCCAATGTTTGGTCTGTGGCATCAACCACCCACCACTTGCGATCAACAGTTTCAGATTTTGCATTCCAGGTTTTCATCTGCATTCCTACCTTATTTGGGCTTAAAGAGGCGGTAGTATTAAATTTTTCGGCACCGGCTGTCAAGGTCCTCAGGATAGTGAACTTGCATCAAATGCAGACCCTCAGGGGCGGCGGTTCCTTTTGCCAGGCGCCGATCTCGGCCATCGAGAATTTGTTTCATGGCTTGCGGGGGTGCATCCGCGGCAAATAGATCGAGCTGAGTGCCCACCACATTTCTAACCATTTGTTTTAAAAAACCATTTCCTTCAATGGTGAACTCCAGCATGTACTCATCCACTTGCGCCCAGTGGGCTGTGTCAATTCTTCGCTCGGTGGTCTTCAAATCGGTGCCGGCTGTTTGAAAGCTTTTAAAGTCATGCAACCCTAACAAATACTGCGAAGCCTCGTTGAGGTAATCCAGATGCAGCGGCCTTCGCACCCAGGTACTGAATCGGCTGCGCAGAGGATCTGGGGTCGGTGAATTAAGTATTCGATATTTATAAGTTTTTTTTGTAGCCGAGGCCAGGGCGTGGAAGTCATCGGGGGCCACAAATGCCTCAGTCACCGCCAGACTCGAAGGGGTGAGGCTGTTGATCCCGACTACCAGATTGTAATTTTCAATGGGTTTCGGAGCTAAAAAGTGGGCTACTTGACTCGCCGCATGAACTCCGGCATCAGTTCGGCCCGCACCGCGAACCGTGACGGGGGAGTCAAAAAGCCGGGTCAGTGCCTTTTCTAAGGTGCCTTGAACGGTGGGTTTGCCCGCATTTTGTCGTTGCCAACCACCGTAGTCGGTTCCGTCATAAGAAAGATGTAATCGAATTTTCATGGACCCATGGCTCCTGGAGTTCAAGTTGGGGCATACATAACGCAATGGGGCGCAAAAGGGAAGTCTTCAAAAAGTGAAATGGGTCCGTCTTGTTATTTTTTAGAAGCTTTTACGGGAGCGGTTAAGCGTGGCGATGATCCAATTTAATTGGAGGGCCCGATTTATCAATGGACCTCCACAGCTCCGATATCGCAACTGCTTCCCGAAGGCCGTGTTTGCCCCCGGCCGTCCACGGATAAGTTCTGTTGATTTTTGTTCGCGCTTCGGCCATCGACCTAATAGTGAATAAAGGGATCCCATGATTGACATGAATGAGCGGCAGAACTAGTAATCGACGCCCTATATGAAATTGTTAATTATTGTTTTTTTATCAGTTCAGTTGCTGGTCACTTCGGTGTTCGCCGAGGAACCATGCGATAATGTTCTCCAGCCGCAGGCGGCAGCCTCAGCGTCTCGTCAAAGATTGAAATCTTATTCGGTCATTGCCTCAGTCATGGTGGGCTCGTCGAGTTTGGCGGCGTTATTGTCTTCGCTTGTGGGTGAGAACAGTCCGGCTCTCACTTACTTTGCGGCGACATTTCTCAGTCAACTGAGCAGTTTGGGTGTGTATGTGGTAGGTGCCCCTATTTGGGAACCTTTGCAGTCTAAAGTGCGTGCCATGGCTTACCGCAAAACGGGTGAACATCAAGAAGCAAATGAAATCCATAGTTTTTTAGAAAAGCAATATTTTCGAACTAATCGCCAGCTGACAATTAACGAGCAGATGTCGCGAAATATTTTGCGAGACTATGTTTTGATGGTTTCGATGGCCTTTGATAGTGCTCGCCACGCATCTTCCACAAGAGATTTCGATCGAGTCGCGCGGCAGATTGCTGAGGTGGCAGTGAGGCTGAATAAACTTTATCCTGACGTAGACCCCAAGGATCCTCTGGTGGTTCGGGCCATTCACATAGCATTTACCGATTTTATAGAATTACCCAGTGATTTTTCAGAGCTGGTATTGAAGTACACAAGTGAGCAGGATCAAGACGGTGACTATGATGACACCATCAATGCCTGGTTGTCATAGGTACCTAAAATTCGACCAGTAAACCACCGTTGGCGACGGTTGACGTGAAATCAAATTTCGTTAGGCCAAAATAGCGCCGAAGTTCTGCCGTTAGCCACACAGAGTTGACTCCGTATTCTTCATCCAGTCGGGCCCTTGATGAATCATCGATGCGAGTGAGGGTTATGGCGACCCCTCCGCTCACGTGTGCGGCAATAGATCCTCCGAAGGCCGGCTTTTTGCCATCATCCCGCCATTCCATAAACGGAATGAGATCAGCGCCACCCTCTAGGTAGGGAACAACCCACTGCTTGTCCCAAAACTGCACCCGATATACGGCGGCAGCTGTAGAGGGAAAAGCTAGAAAAGTGTAATTTTCTTGTGCCGGAGAATTGTTGTTTTTGAACACGCCGTTGCCACTGCTTGTGAAGATTCCCGAGCCGGCTTTAAGACCGATTTTACCTAGAGATGAACGCCACATTTGCCACTCCCAGGCCATGGTCGCCACCAAAGAACTGCTGTCGGGATAAATGTCGGTAAAAGGCACGCCTTGGTCATTTTCTAAATCCAAAAGCTCCATATATCCCAAGCGAACAGTGGTGGCTTTAGTTTGTTCTGATTCGGGTACGCGATAAAAATAGATTCTTTCCTTGTCGATTTTAATTAGACCTTCTTTTGATAGAGGGTGTTCTATATATTGAGAACCCCCGGATTCGCTTTCGTCTTCCACAGCGGCCCGAGCCGGCTCAGGGGCCGCTAGCGCACTCAATAGGCTCAATACTAAAACATGCAAAATAAAATCGCTTCGGCGTCGAAAAATCAGAGGAATGGCCAATGAGGCGCTGATCAAAGTCAATATTGCCAAAGCCAAGGCCCAATAAAAGCCCCAATGCAAACTCGCCCACGCAAAAGCCCAAAATGGCCATAAAACTGCGCGGCTTAAAGTCCTCAGCCAGGGACGTTGCGCAATGAATTCAGCGGCAGCCGGGCTGTAGTTGTAATAGGTCGATATAAATTTTTGTCCCCACACATGAGGAAGCAAAAACTGGTTTCGAAATTCTCGAAACGTATTCACCCTGTTGTCCATGATCGAGCCGTAAGAAGCTGTGGCAATAAAACAATTAAGTTTATCCGGATCTAGTAGCCCAACAACTTCTCTTGGCATGGCCATATAATCACACGCATCCACTTGGTCGGGCGTGGTTCCGCCGGGACATTTATCACTTACGGCCGTGTCTGAGGTGATATAAAAAAAGTTATAAAACTGATCCACAACGCCAACACGAAAATAATAAACCACGTCGTTTTCAAGTCCATCAATGTACTCATCCACCTCACCGGAGGCTGAGATATCAAGGTCTTTAACAATTCCGCCCGTGGATTCAGAGCCAGGCGTGGCACTTGCAAAATCCACTTCAGAAATAAACACCCGCACTTTTTCTATTTGGGTGCCAGGAACTAAGTTTTTATTAATGGAGTTGCTGCTGCTTGAGGTGGATGATGTGACTTCGGCGGTGGGTTGAAAATAAACCTTTTCGTCGCCCGGGAGCATGGCAAAATCACATATGCCTCCGTAAGGTTCAACGAGGCTGCCACCTCCGCAAAGGGCTGTGGTGTTGACATTAGCTGAAACCGCAATGGCAGGATTAAAAACCTTAATTTGCAGAGTGCCGTACTCGCTACCTTCGTCCAGCGACGAGTTGGCGTTGAGGTCGACGCCAAGCCTAATTGTGGTACTGAAATTATCATCGTCGCAGTTTTGGCTTTCATTAAGGGCTTGGCACAAGGAGTCCCAGCTGATGGTCATGGTGACCGAGGTGTCTTTTGTGGCAGAGGACACCGAAAATGAAGCATCACTAATAATAACTCCGGTTGAATTTCCCAACATGGGAGAGGCCGATGTGGATGTGCTAGATGTCAGATGATAAGTGATAGATAGGGTGAGCCCACCATAGATCCTTGATTCGTTACAGGCTTCTAGCGCAGACGAGCAATTGCTGCATGTGGAGGTGCCGGTGCCCGCATTACAAGTGGTTCCGGCAGTACCACCATAAATGATTGGATTTGTGAGCGCAGCCGAATCATCATATCTAGAAACCCCACTGACGTTGTTTACTTCGATATTGGCAAAACCTAGAGTTGGGGCCAAAATCCCTAGGCCAAAAAGAATTAAAAACAGTGTTTTGGAGCGACATGAAATCATAGCTTTTATCTCAGCATTGCCGAAGTCGAAAGTAAAGGTCTAAGCCAGTAAAATGCCTCGATTATTGGGGTGGGGTGGGAGTAATACTGTGGCGGCCGTATCCAGGGACTTCTTCTGCAAAAGTCTCAAACATGCGTTTGGCAGCCGCGCTCGCTTGCAGCGAGCACTGCACCAATCCGAACTCGCTTTTGCAGAAGAAGTCCCCGGATGCGGCCGCCAAAGCATTACTCCGCCGGTGATTTATTGTCCTATCGGTCTTGGAAAATTTTTTGGGCTATTTGTAGTCCATTTAGGGCGGCGCCTTTTAGAATGTTGTCTGCCACTACCCACATTAGGTAGGTTTTTGAATCGTAAAAATCTTGGTGTACGCGACCAACAAATACGGGGTGTTTTCCAGAAACTGAAAGTGGATGGGGGTATTCTTCGGGTTGTGCTTGTTTTACAAGTTGCAAGCCGGGGCCATCGCCTAGAGTTTTTAATACTTCTTCAAGAGAAGACGTGTCATTTTTTAAGGTCACCCAAACCGCTTCGCTGTGAACATTCAATACGGGCACTCTCACCGTAAATGCACTCACGGGCAGATCGGGTAGAGATAAGATCTTGCGGGTTTCTCGCATGATCTTCATTTCTTCACTGCAAAATCCCTGATCATTAAAACCACCAATTTGTGGGAGAGCATTAAAAGCAATGGTGTGTGGAAACACTTCATGGGGTACTTCTGGACCACCGGTGAGTTGGGCTGAGGTTTGCTTGATCAATTCCTCTTGGGCGGCCTTACCGCCGCCGCTGACGGCTTGATAGGTGGCCACCTTTACGGCTTCTAAGCCAAATTTTTTGGCCAAGGGATTTAGTGCAACCACCAATTGAATTGTCGAGCAGTTGGGATTGGCAATAATTGTGGGCTTAGTGAGTTGATCGACCAGGTGACCGTTAATTTCAGGTACCACAAGTGGATATTCATCACTCATTCGAAAAGCGGCCGAATTATCAACGGCATAGGCCCCATCTTGGACAGCCTTGGGTGCCCACTCTTTACTGATGTCATCGCCCGAGGAGAAAAAAACCACATCGAGGCCCTTAAAGCATCCATCATGGAGGCTTTGAATTTTCCAAGATTGGCTTTGGCAAGAAACCTCTAGGCCTTCGCTGTTAGTGCTCGCAAAGGGGCGAAGCTCTGTTATTTGCAATTGCGATTCATCAAGTAGGCCCAAAAAGGTTTGCCCCACCATACCCGTTGCACCCACTACACCAATTTTGAGATTTTTCATATTTTATCCACCGTATGCTGCCGTTGAGAATTGGCCTAAGTTTCGTTTATTACTGCGTAGAGTAACAAGGTCAAGGTGAATGTTGGCAGAAAGCCAATGGCTCTGTCTGTTGAGTGCAGAGGAAAGGCTGTTACCGGTTCAGTGGTCATCGTCATATTCAGGTACGACTTCTTCACTGTCATCAGAACTTCCATCTACATTCATCACCGGATCACGCACTTTTCGCTGTTTACCGATTTTTAAAACACCAAAAATCAGGCCAAGTCCTGCATAGGTGAGAAAAGTGACAAACAGCATGACTTCGGGACGTACGGCAATCATCGCAAAAACAAAAACCGCAGCCACCAAAAATGGAAAGGGCAGGCGCTGTTTCAGATCGAGATCTTTAAAGCTTCGGTATCGAAAATTACTCACCATCGCAAAACCAAGGCCCACAGTAATTCCGTATAAAATCCACGACCGAGAGGGGTCCCAGCCGAGATCATCAAACGCCAACACAGAGCTTGCCACAATGCCCGCGGCCATGGGAATGGGTAGCCCTTGGAAGTAGGCGGGGTCCACAATTTCTTTTTGTACGTTAAAGCGAGCTAACCGCAAAGCCCCACAAGCCACGTAAAAGAAACTGGCTAGCCAGCCCAATCGCCCAAACGGTTCAAGAGCCCATAGAAATAATAACAACCCCGGTGCCAGGCCAAAGCTGACAAGATCTGAAAGTGAGTCATACTCGGCACCAAACTTACTTGTGGCGTGTGTGAGCCTAGCCACTCGGCCATCGAGCAAATCAAACACAGCTGCGGCCACAATAGCATAGGCCGACATCAGGTAGTCACCATTGATTGTGTAAATGATCGCAAAAAAGCCGAAAAACATATTTGCCGTGGTCAGTAGGTTCGGCAATACGTAGATGTTCACTCTTACGCGGTCGCTTTTTTTTCTTTGGTCAGAAGACTTTAGATTTGATTTCTTTTTCGACATCACAAACCACCAAACATATAAAAAATAATCCAAATAAACCCAGCCGCTAATATGGGCAGCGTGAAGTTATCATCGAGCTTGCCAATTTCAATCAGTTCAGAGGCTGATCCGCCAAGCCCGGCCAGCAAACTTACAATCAAAATACGGTCTGTCATAAGATTGTAACTATAGCAATATACGGCAGTAATCAGGGTGCATACAGCAAAGGCAGCCATCGTGCCTTGAAGGCTTTTGCTGCGAAATATTTTATCTTTACCATAGCGAATGCCCACATAACTGGCTACAGGATCTGCTACAGCTAGAAATAGCAAAGCCAAGTGAACAATTGTGCTCGGAAAAACCCATATAATGGTAAACACGCCAAATAACAAAAATGTAGTTCCGGCAAAACCATTGCGCTCATATTCACGCATCAATGGCCCCATGATCTTTAAAACGGATTCATTGAATTGAGGCGAAAACCGCCGCAGGACGTCCACGGTCAGAGAAAATAAGGCCGCCAGGCTAATCAGCTGCAGAGACACTACATGACTCACCTGGGAGTAGATTAGTAAAATCAATAGCACGCCCCCCATGTGCCAGACTTTTCTTATGCGATGAATGTCACTTTTCGTCTTTAGGTGGATAATTGGCATGCATCCTTTATTGATGGGACGAATTTCGGCCCAGGGGTGTTACAGATGTTGATAGTCTAAATAACTGAAATCACTAAAATTTTCTATTAGCTTTTCGGGTTTATGAAGTACAGATTATTGAGCTTAGAGCAACTCTCTCAAGCTCCAAAAATGCCCCATAATTTCAATGACTTAGGCGCTGGCGTTTGGGCCGGCCTTTGCAAATATAAACTAATGTATGGAATGGATTTTTAAGTATCTGAAACTATTAGCCTTATGGCCAGCCCTGGGAATGCTTCTGGTCGCGCCCGCATGGGCTCGCGTTCAGGCCGAGGTTCGTGATCTGGACGCGCCCCATCCAGGTTATGTGGACTCTGTAGCGGACGAAAAGAACCTTCGCGTGGTGGAAATTGCGCTGGTTCGTGAGCCCCATCTTGATGGTCCACCGTTGAGGCAGCTCATATTTGACCCCAAATTAGAACATGAGTTTTCTCAGAGATATGAAGAAAAATTCGGCCGTACTGAATCAGATAGAAACCTCGATACCTTAAACCAGTTTTCAGAAAGCGGCTATATTTCGGGAGAAAACGTAAGCGCCAAAGAAGAAGTGGAAGAGCAACGCCTTTTTGGACAATTTATGGTGAAGCGCCTGACTGAGTTTCATGTGGATACTTATATGAAGTCAAACCCCAGTGCGCGGCCGCTCTACGAAATGAAAGAGCGCGTGAGTAAAATGAGTGTCCAAGTGAACAAAGGGTATAAGTTTAATATCAACTATTCTTACAGTGGAAACTATGTCGACATAAAAGTGGATAACCCTTTTGAGGTTTATAACAACGTGAAAGTTGAAATGGACCCTGAAAAGTTGGGGCCTTCAGATATTAAAGAAACTATGCTTTCGTTAAAATACCCTGTCGACAAGACAATAGTCGTGGGCTCTGATTTGCGTCTCAACGAAGGGTTTGTGAATGTATACGGCTCGCGGCAGGTGTCGCCGCACTTAACAACGAGTTTATCTGGATCCACCTATTGGTCGGCCACTCCAGAGCAGGAATCACGTATAATTATGGGACTAACTTGGCATTAGTCTATTTGCCACCCATTGTGCTGGGAATCGAGGTCTTACCTTGAAATTCTCCCTTAATTGAGGCTCAATAAAAAGACAATCAAGGGGGTTCTTGTGAAATTAATATTTTTATTGCCAGTGATTTTGTTTTTTGTCGGATGTGCTCAGCGCCCATTCAAGGGCCACGGCATGGCTGAACATTTTAATATGATGGACGCAGACGGTGACGGCAAAGTTTCTAAAAAAGAATTTGATACTGGTCACGAAAAACATTTTTCAGAAGTAGATGCAGATAAAGACGGCTTTATCACAAAAGATGAGAAAAAGGCCTGGCACAAATCAAATAAAAAACGTTCTTGTGGCAAAAATCAATAGCCATTGATCTTTAAGAACCTTCAGGGGAGCCATACTCTTTTAGGGGCTTCATGTACTTAGAGCAACCCTGAAGGTCGCCATTATATTCATAGTCACGAATAATATCTCTTGTTGACGTCCCGATTTTTATTTTACAGAAGTCGTTAACCACCACGGGTTCTTGGGACGAAACGGATTCTTCTACCACTTTGTTGTCTACTACTTTTGTCGTTGTTTTTGTACGAGTTTGGTATTCGGTATAAGTGCGGTCAACACTCCAGATGTAGATGTGTCGATCACCCGTTTCAATCTTGTCGTCTGGATACCCCAGAATTTTAAATGCTTTGCCGATTCTTTGACCTCGAAGGCGCTCAAGTCCGGGTTCCATTTTTTTTAGGCTGGCACAGCTTGATATTGTGAAAATTGAAAATAGAAGCAAAAAACGCAACATGGTCATCTATCCTTTAAAACCCTTTTGGGCCTGGTTTTCATATCATAGTGGTTCAATTACATCAAAATCAAACCAAGATAGAAGCCAAAATTAAACGCCACATGGCAGGTGACGGGCACGGTAAGTGATCGCGTTGTGAAATATCGAAAACCCCACCAGATTCCCATCAGGAGCATCCAGCTGCTCTGATAATAGATGAATGTGTGAAGCTGCTGATGGGTGTAAAAGATAGAGCCGAGAAAGGCATAGGCTGTCAGGGCCGCTGTGACTAGGGTGGTGGGCCAGTGCTTTTTCAACAAATCTTCGGTGGGATGAAAAAGGGCATGCCTAAACAGAAGTTCAATTAACAGTGACGCGGTAAAAATCCGCGATAGAGTTTCCTCGGTGTTATTGAAGGTAAGAGGATTATTAATGCCGGCAGTTTTTAGTCCGAAATACATAAAAAAACCGGCAGCTATGGCGACCAGTGCATCTAAAAATAATTGGCGTGGGTTTCGGACTCTAAACGAAATACGGTCGCGGAAAATTAGACTTGCAACTAAAATTACCAAAACTTCGATGATGTATCCGCCAGAGTCCACGACGCTTTCGACGTAAGCAGGGAAAAGAAAACGAGTTATTATATAAAACGCTAAAAGACCAATACCGATAAACTTTTGAGATTTTTTGTTCCTCATGGCAACAGCCAGTTTATTTTAATTTCGTTGTGTTGTTAATTGGTTTTACCGGCAAAGGAGAGTTCGCGCGGTCTATATCCTGGTCGTTGGACCAGAGCGCAGACTGCGGGGCTGATCGAGCCCATTATCTATAAATATCTAGGGGTTTTGTATAAAAAGCGTGTCTTCCTCAAGGTTTATGACGTTTGAGCAAAGATTTATTCGGATGTAAATGGACTCGACAAGCTTTGATTTCTTGAACGAAAAGTTAGCCCGAAAGCGGCTAGAAGGCCTCCCTGACTGAAACAGGTTGTGGCACCGTCATTGCAATTGTACCCATGAGAGTCTTGGGGGGACAATAGATTCTTTAAAATTTACTATTGTTTTTTTGGTCGTTGCTTAAGTGGAGTGTCGTGCCTTCAACAGTAACAATCGGTGATATTTTTTGTCCAATTGGATTTAAAAATGAAGAGGGTATTTAAGTTTCTGAAGGCGACATTGCCTTAGGTAGATATTCAGATGCGGTATGTGGGAGACCTTTCCGAACGCCTAGGTCGGACGTCGTTTTTCAGTAGATGAATTGCTGAGAATTTAAAAAACATATCATGATGATTTATATGGTGTGATTTTTTTTAACGGATTTGACATTTACTAGCATCTAACTCAATTTTTCGCCACTAGATGCCTGGCGTAATACGGAAGGTACATATGAGCGGTCATTTAGTTTTTATCTTCATTCTTCTTTCATTTCTTGCTCCGACAGAGCTTCGAGCTGAACGAGTCAATTCGAGGGATACATTCACCATCGACACACTCCCCCCGGGATCTGTCCCCGCTTGGTTTTACACCCAGGTTTCAGGGGGCACAGGCGGACCCTGGCCGCCAGATATTTTTAAGGCCGAGCCGAACTTTCATGCGATTACTGGCTATCTTAGGGGCACAAGCACCATGGATTTAGCTGACACCGGGGTGTTTTTATTTAAAGAGTATTTTTCAGGGGTGAATGAGTATTTAAGTAGAAACGAAGACTACGCCTTAGCCAATTACACTAATTCTTATTATGAAATGACCGGGATGAAACGCACTTGGCAACCCGATCATTATTACGTAGATGGCTCAATTTTTGCGAAATGGGATGCCACTTTAAGAAGAAAAAGCGATGGCGCCATCCAGATCGGCCAATGGCGGCGAGGGCAGAGCACCTATCATGGGCGTGCATGTCCTAAGGGGTACAAAGGAGTTATTCTGAGAAACATTGATGCTTCTACGGAATATTTTTGTGCTCCCAAGTCAGATGCGATGAACCCCGAACAAAATTACGGAGCTTCCTGCAATTCTGGCCCTACAAATCCAATCAATCTAAGTACGGGGAACAAGTATCAAGAAATCACCGTGATTTCTCCTAAAGGTAGTAGCCCTCTTTATTTTAAGTTTTACTACAACAGCCAAAGATCCGCCGCTGGAAAATGGACTCATAGTTTTTCTCGTCACTTGACTGACACTCTTGCTAGTTCTCTGGCACAGAACGCCAGTGCGGCCATATCTGGACGAGCCAGTGTAATTAGTATTTCCGCTGTCCGTGATGATGGCAGAACCCTTACATTTTGGAACACCATAGATTGGACCAATAAAAAAACAGAGCGGGATACCTGGTTTGGTTCGTCTACGAGTGCGGAGAGATTGCTGTCTGCCTACGATGATAGTGGCAACCTAATTGGCCTATTGTTGGAAGACGAGGCCGGTAATAGAGAGAGCTATGATATCAATGGCCGCTTACTCAATATTGGTTATGATGACGGACGATTTGTTGAGGCGAGATACAATGCGCAAGGAAAATTAACAAGACTTATTGATGAATTTGGCAATACACTGAGAGTTTCTCGCAAGAAGTCTAATGGAAACATTCAAGCGGTCGTAGACCTCACTGGAAATCGTTTTCGTATCAAAGGAACTGGTAAAGATAATAGTTTTCGCTTGAAGGAAATAATATTTCCGGATGCCACGTTAGACATTAAGTTTGATAATCCCACTACAAAACTGCTCTACGAAGACCAGCGTGACAATACATTGCTGACGGGCCTAGTTGACCCTGCCAACAATGTTGTCGGAAGCTGGGCTTATGATGACCAGGGCAGAGCTGTTTTAAGTGTAAAACAAAATGGATCACACGCCTATTCAGTGGCGTATAATCCAGATGGCTCGGCGACGGTTACGGACCCCTATGGCATCAGTAAAACGTTTAAATTCAAGAGTGTGTTGGGTATAAATCGCGTAGCCAGTATCAGCGGCGAATATTGCAATATTTGTATCAACAGTGTTGCGAAAAAAGAATACAACGCTGCCGGAAACCTCGAGCGTGAAACAGACTTCCGTGGCAACGTCACCTACTACGAGTATAACGATAGAAATCTTTTGACTCTCAAAGTAGAAGGCGAGGGGTCGGCTGATCCGCGCACGACAACTATCCAGTGGGAGCCGGATTTCAATAAGCCGGACAAGATTACAGTAGGTAGACTTACAACTGACTATGATTACAATAAAAAGCGGAAACTGATCAGGGTAACAAAAACTAGTAGCGATACTTCACTAGTCAGCAAGACCATCTATAAATATTATAGCAACAACAAATTGAAATCAGTAGACGGCCCCCGCAAATCTGTAGACGGCGTCAACGACGTTACTCTTTATCGGTGGGACTCGTTAGGCAATTTAAGCAGCATTACCAATGCCTATGGCCACAAGACGACTTTTAAAGAGATCATTGGTAACAAGATCACAGAATATGCCAATGATCTGGATCCCTCTGAATTAAGTCGCATAGTAGAAGTGACTTCGCCGAATGGCTCTATTCGTTATAAGTACTACGATCTTAAAAATCGCGAGGTGAGAAGTTCAATTGGTGATCGCACGATCACTTATATATACAACGATATGGATCAACTTGTTGAAGAGATCGGTCCTAAATCAAATAGTAAGGGTGTAATGGGTAAAAAGATCTACACCTATGATGCCAATGGAAATGTAGATTTAATAACAAATGAAATTGGAGAATCCATTAAGCACAAATACGATCAAATGAATAATCTTGAAACGGTTACTTATTTTGATCGTTCTGGAACGGCTCGACGTCATGTTAATATGTATTATGACAATAACAATCGCTTGGCCGTGTCTGAAGCTGGAATGGGTCAGCAAATTAGAACAACATACAACCCTCAGGGTCTTGTTAAGACAATAAAAAATCCTAATGTCGACCTGTTGAACTTTGATTACGATAGTCTCAATCGCCGTAATTTGCTTGTAGATCCTGCCGGAGTGACCTCTACACTTGTGTACGACGAATTTGATAATGTAGAGCAGGTAACAGACCCGAAAGGCAATACCACCCATTATTCCTATAACGGACTTGGTTACTTAGTGGGAATTGAGAGTCCTGACTCTGGACCGACTAGTTTTGTGCCCGATGAAGCAGGTAACATTGTGAGCAAGACGGGTGCAAAGGGTGAGTTTTTCACTTATAGGTATGATGCTCTTAACAGAATAACGTCTGTAGAGGCTCCAAATCCAGCAGATAGTGTTTATTATGAATACGATCAATGTGCCAATGGGATTGGTTCATTGTGTAGCGTAAGACGAGATAAAACCTTACTGACTTATGCTTACAATAACTACGGTGAGGTTGTTGAAAGATCTCAAAGCTACGGTGAAACTCCGGAAAACTCCACAGCAAAAGCTGTCTTAAATTACCAATACGATCAAATGGGTTTACTTGTTGGTATGGTTTATCCCAGCGGTATGGAAGTGAGCTATCAGCGTAATCTTGCGGGGCAAATAAAAAAGATGGAGGCTCTTATTGATGGTCGATGGCTCACGCTTGCGCAAAACATTAATTATGCCCCAGAAGGCCCAATTAAATCGTTGAAGCGAGGGTCGAGATTGGAGTCAGTCAAAACAGAATTGGACGCTGACTATAGAGTATTAAGAATCTTAAGTGACAATTTAGATCTTAATTATGAATATTGGGCCGGAACAGACCGGGTTAAAAGTGTTGAGAGTCGTGCCAATGGGTCATTCTCCGCGCTGACTCAATATTACTATGATTCGTTTGGTCGCTTAGAATCTTTTGAAGAGTCAGGCAAAGTGACCAGCTGGACGTTTGATGCCAATGGCAACCGCATAGAGACTAAAACCGATGAGGAGTTGGTAAAGAAATATGCAATCGCCCCAAATAGCAATCAGCTGCAATCAGTGACTGACGTTCTGAAATCCTCAACGTCGACTGTTGAAAACAATCAATTTGGCAATGCTACTGTTTTTGGTGGGATAGCTTTTGACTATACTTCTGACAACCTAGTGGATCAGACATCAAATGGGATGCAATATATTTACAATGGAATGGGCCTAAGAATGGGCCATCGCAGATTTCTACAACACGACAGTGATACTCAGTTTTTCTTTTTTGACGACACGAGACTGTTAAGTGAATATGACTTCACAGGTAAATCGCAAAAAGAATACATCTATTTGAACGATAGGCTGTTTGCGGTTGTTGATTCGCGTGACGGCGCAGCTTCGAGCACCTCAGCGGGTGGCGGAAGTGGTAGCTCAGTATCTAAACCAACGCTCTTTTATGTCAATATCGATGCATTAGGCACTCCCAAAAGTGTCGAAGCTGAAGGCGGAAAAGTTGTTTGGCAAGCGCAGTACAGTCCTTTTGGTCTTGCTACCGTAAACGACAATCCCGATGGTGATAGCCAAACATTTACTTTATCCCACCGCTTCCCGGGGCAGTATTACGACGACAGCACGGGGCTTCATTACAATATCAATCGTGATTATGATCCACATTCGGGCCGCTATTTACAGACCGACCCCATTGGTTTGGTGTCAGGATTTAACACTTATCTTTACACGAGCCATGATCCTATTAACAATGTGGACAAAAATGGACTGTTCGCACCTGCTGTATTTTTTGGTGCAAGAATAGCATATAAGATGTTCCTCTCGTCGGTAGGTGTTTTAGGCGCAAGAGAAGTTGCCAAGAATGCTTTCGAGAATGGCGCCATAACGGTCCCCTCTAATACTTTGCCAGAGAATACTGCTGAGGAAGGTGAGAAAACGGGCGAACTCATGCCAAGGGACCAGTGCAAGACAGGAGATCCGGACGACTGTGAAAAATTGGTGAGGGATTGGCTGGAGGAGACTTATAACTACTATAATTACTTGTACAAAACGGGCTTTCTTACCAGCGAGGAATTTCAGGAGGCCCAGTATGCTGCAGCTAGAGAGGCAAAACTTAAGCTTTTTAGATGCCAAAACAACGTGATGAAGCCCGATGAGTTTAAAGTGCCACAACCCCTGCCTGGATTTACTCCACCTCGCCGTGGCCCCCTTGGAAATTTTTAAAATTTGAGTCGAAATCTATTCGGATATCTCAAATGAGATATCCGAAGAAAAAGCCTCCGGCTCGATCCAGATGACACACCCATTTACACACCCAGCCAGGTGGGTACGTCATCTGATTGGACCGACATTTCAGTGGGAGGTTCCAGCGTTTGCGGAATCAATAACGGCGACACACTTTGTTGGGGGCAAAATATGTTAGGTTTTATTCCCACAACGGCGGCGCCATTTTTGATTTTAGAATTTCAGTAAGACAATAGATCAAGCGATGCACGGTAGAGTCTTGCCTGGCTGTTGAAGGCTTCGGCGTTTGCAAAAATTAAGTTTTCTTAAGGAATCGTCCGGGTCCCAAAACAGCAATAATCAATATTCTTTTGGTTCTAAGTTGATAAATCAGTCGATAACCATCATACACAATCTGTCGAAAGATCGGATTCTCTTCTACTATGCTTCCTGATTCGGGAAAACGAGTTAGTCTTTCAACAGAATCAATTAACTCATCTACAAAGGTAATGGCTCTTGGCGGATTGTCTTCAGCAATGAAGTCACCTATGGACTCAATATCCTTTAAGGCTTGAGGGGACCAAACTATTTCCACTTTTTCTTCATGGCCTTTAATTTTTTGATTGCAGACTTGTGCTCAATACCTTCGCCTGATTCAATTTGTGAAAGACCAATAGCCATTTTCTTAAGAGCGTCTTTTTCATCAAGCATTTTATCATAAGCCGCTTTTGAAAGAAGCACCACAGGTTCGCCTTGCTTGTGGGTTATGACCTGGGTTTTTCCGGAGGAAACTTCCTTCAGAGTTTCATAAAGGTCACTTCTTAAGGAAGTGGCAGATTTCACTTTTGGGGTTCCCATAAATACCTCCACCTCAAAGCGTACGTTATTACGTACATATTGTCAAGGATACGTTTTTAAGCCGAACTTCTCTTCAAATTCAATCATTTCGATAACGAGGTAATAGGTCCTCAAATTGAGGTGTTTCGCCCCTATTAACCAATAAATAAATGTCACCAAGGAGCAACGGCTCCGCGCCCCGCCCTTTGTCTAGCCCAGTTGTTTCATACTGATACGACTAAAGTTTTAGGGCCATTCGTCCGATAGAAAAGAATGATTAAGGCAAATCTTAACATTCTTTCTAAAATTCGAGTGAGTATCTTTTCGATCACCACGTTTTTGGTCGTGATTATGGGAGCGCTGGTCTACTTTTCTCTTGTGTCGCCTCCGCCCATAGTCATAGGTACTGCGCTTGATTCAACACGTTCGCCGGCTTCGATTGTTTCTCCTTCTGCGGGTCCGATCAGCGAGGCTGTTTCTGACGAGGTGATGCCCACAATCAACTTGGGTTGCCTAGACCGTGGCCATATTAAACCCATTGATTCAAAGGCTTCTTACGTGCGTGTCACCGGAAAATTCTGCAACTCTAGAAAATCGCCAACGGACACTTTGGTGGTGAAAAATTCAAAATCTAAATTTGTGGCATCAGTATTTCTAGTGGACGGCCGTGAATTTACAACGGACTACATTAACCTCTTGCCGGGGCAAAATGAGATATTTGTGCAATTTGGCGAAGGTGATAGCCAATCCGAACATCAATTTCTAGTGAATCAATTGGCAAAAGCCGCCAACTAATCTTTTACATCTTCCGATTTTTCTACTGGCTTAACTTCGGTTCGCTTTAAAATAGCTTCCGCCACTGCCTGTAAATTATATTTTTTGTACATACTTCGCCGAAGGGCTTTGTTTACTTCTTTGCTGACCTCTAGGTCCGATTCTTTGATTTTTTCATAGAGGGCCCTAATTTCAGACTTATGGGCCTCGGGTTGCATTTCACCCATAAAATTTTCTAAAAGTACGTAGTAGGTGACTTGTTGATCCACGCTGCCCACTTTATTTTTAATTCCATAGATGGCTTCATTCACCACACTGGCCAAAGTGTCTTCAAAGGCTTTATAGCGACTCAACTCAATTTGTACTGTGGGAAAAATTTTTGACACCAATTTGTCATTGGCCGTGTCTGGCCGAGACAAAACCAACTTAAGAGCCTCTCGCAGCAGCTCCACAGCCTTTGCTTCACCTTCTGTCCCAGAGGAGGCGCTCAGCTTTTTAGCCTGCGACATCTTGGCGTTCACCGCCTCAGTCATGTCATCGAGGTCTTTGCCGCGCAGCTGACTATGTGTGTAAATCTCGGCCTGGGCGGTGGTTAACGTTAAAGCCAATACCATTGTGATAAAAAAGAAACCCAACTTAAGTTTTTTCATGCTTCTAAGTATGATACGTGACCCGCCGCATACACAATTTGTGTTTTCCTCTTATGGACGTCTGTGTCAATATAGTAGAAATTTTTTGCCTCACACAGGAGAGACAATAGTGAAGTTAAAAGTGCAATTTGGAATTCTTAGCTCGTTGGTTGTTTTTATGGCGGCATGTAGCCCCACGGCGTCGCAGCTGCAAAAAACATTAGAAGAACACCCTGAGGTTTTGCTTGAAACCATTAAAAAGCATCCAAAGAAATTTATGGATACGCTTTATCAAGCACAAGAATTGGCTCAGAAAAAAGCTCAAGACGATCAGCTGGAAGAAGAGTTCAAGAGCCCGAAAACCCCTGAGATCCAAGACAATCGGGTGATTTTTGGCAACAAAAATGCTCCAGTTACGATTGTTGAATACTCTGACTTTCAATGCCCGTACTGTTCAAAGGCCCATGACACAATGAAGGGTTTGCAAGAAAAGTACGGCGAGAAGGTCCGCATCGTTTACAAACACTTACCATTTAAGTCTTTAGCAGAGCCCGCCGCTCGATATTACGAAGCCATTGGAATGCAAGACCCAGCTAAGGCTGAAAAGTTCCACGACACACTTTACGAAAATCAGAAAAAAATCCATGACGAGGGTGAAGACTATCTTAAACAAGTGGCGAAAGAGGTCGGAGCTGATCTTAAACAGGTGTTAAAAGATATGAGTTCAGAAACCGTGAACAAAATCTTAAAGGCCGACTTCGAAGAAGCCCAAAAGTTTGGATTTCGCGGAACACCAGGGTTTCTTGTGAACGGTGTGGCTGTGAATGGTGCCTACCCACAAGAGCATTTCGAAACGATTATCGATCGTCACTTAAATAAATAACGGTCGACTTCAGTTTTTCGGAACATCAAAAATCGAAAAGCAGGGGAGAATGAGTATTCAATCGAATGCCGTCTCCCTGAAAATCCTAATGGTAAACCAGGGCAATCACATTGATGTCGTTGGTTTGACATTCTATTAACTTAGACCAGAACAACCACCTCGCTTTTTAGCAAAGGTTGACTAGTAGCCATTTTACGCCGTGAAATGGCTACATGATGACGAAAAGATTATTATTTAATAAAATTAAGGACTTAAAGAAATCGATCTTGCTGCTTGGTCCCAGACAAACTGGAAAATCCACTCTCATTAAGCAGCTCCGACCAGAAATAGAAATCAATCTCGCGGATCAGCAACAGTTTTTACGTCATCTATCGGATCCGTCACTCATTAAGAGCATGGTAGCGGGGAGAAAGACCATTTTTGTGGATGAGGTACAACGAATTCCGTCACTGTTAAACACTGTACAGTATTTAATAGATGAAACTCCCGGTGTTCAGTTTTTTCTGACTGGCTCTAGTGCCAGAAAACTCAAGCGTGGGAAGGCAAATCTTCTGCCTGGACGAATCGTCACTTATGAGCTAGGACCGTTGACCCATCAAGAACTGGGTGATGACTTTGAAATTGAAAAAGCACTAGAGGTGGGTTTGCTGCCCGGGCTCTACTGGGAAGAAGGCCGGCAACTGGCTCACAAGATACTGCGCACTTATAGTGCCACTTATCTGACAGAAGAAGTTCAATCTGAAGCATTGACGAAAAACCTTGAAGGATTTTCTCGATTTTTTCAGGTGACTTCAGCGCTTAGTGGCGGATTTCTAGACTACGCTAAGTTTGCTTCGAAAGCCATGATCGACAGAAGCTCCGCAAGACGCTATTTTGATGTTCTGGTGGATACTCTTATTTTTTACAGAATTGAACCGTTCTCAAAAAGTAAGACTACTCGTTTAACCCAACACCCCCGGTTTTATTTTTTTGATTTGGGAGCATTGAACGGAAGCCTAAACAATTTTGGTGTGTCGTCTGATCGAAAAGTTTTACTTTTTGAACATCTTTTTTTACAGCTGCTGCTTTCATCTGCCAAAGCCCATGATCATGTCATACGAACAAGTGTTTACAGGACCGAAGCTGGAGCTGAGGTAGATTTTGTCATTGAACGTGAAGATCAAGTATTTGCAGTTGAAGTTAAGGCTTCAAAAAACGTGGGAAAAAGCGATCTAACCGGATTAAAGAGCTTTGCATCATTTTACGGAAAGACTCACTTGCCCATGGTGATTTATCTCGGATCGGAAGATTATGAATTAGAAGGAGTGCCAATTAAGAGTCTATCTAGTGGATTCCGAACCCTTGGCTATTAAATAGGTACTCAATGTGGTTTTCTTTTTCATAGTTGCGGATAGCTGCCGCTGAGGAAGTTCCACACGCCAGTGTTCCAATTGGGGAAGGGTGTGGCTGTTTGCATATTGGCCGTGGGTTGCCCGGTGCCGCCCGCGTAGGGGGCTGAGTCCACAGTGTTTTTGTCGCAAGTGCTAGAGTCATAGTAAACATCGCTGAGAGTTAAGGTGGCTGAAGCCACACCGGCCACGCACCCCAATCGATTGTTGCCGGTGGCCGTGCCGGCGAAGTAGCTATTAATAACATCAATAGTGCCAGTGCCTCCACCGGATCCAACGAGGCCTCCAACGACGCCACTGGAGGCGTGGGTGGAGTTCACGCTACTTGAGCTATAGCTGTTACTTAAAGTAAGACCACCGCTGATACTGGTGCCGCCGATCAATCCGCCACCTATCCCGCTCCATACGGTGGCGGATCCCGTGGCAAAGGATTGGGTGACTAAGCCCGAATTCGCATAGATACTCCCGACAAGTCCGCCACAAGTGCCTGAGCCACCATCAAGAGTGCCGTTAAAGCTGGAATCTGTAATGTTTATTGTATCGACATCAGCTTCGCCGACGAGGCCGCCAACCATCATGCCGTTAATCGCGCCCGATACCTGGGCTTGGTTGATGTTGACTGACGCCATATAGGATGAGCTAAAACGACCGAGTATGCCGCCCACTCCGGAATTGGCAGATCCCACGATAGAAAGGCCAGTGACATTAATATTTGTGAATTGGAAGTTGAACGTTGCGACACCACCGGCCGCCCCGACAACGCCACCCATGTTGGAGAAAATATCAACGATATTGGTTCGACTTAAATTGATGACATCGATATTTGTGAATGTGCCACTGTTGCCGAGGAAGCCTATGACACCACCAGTGAGAGAGCCAATCGGTATGGAGACATCGGTGACACTCACATTGCTAATGTCCACGGGGCCAAGGCTTTCATGGATGATCCCACTCCCTTTTGTTGAAAAGGTGGCTGCGCTTAAGTGAACATTATTGAGTGTTAGTGTGCCGCCAGACTTATGGGTTCTTATCAGGGTAGAAATGCCGCCAGTGGATGTTAGATGAATGTTCTCTAAGAAGATGTTTTGAAAAGTGGCGTTAGAGCCTGTTTCCATAAAAACGGCTACGTTGTCACTGCCAGCATCCACAGCGATATTGCGAATCTTTTTGTTGTTGCCATCAAAGTGCCCTGTGAATGGCGTCCCGCCCGTGCCAATTTTATGAAAGTTAGCATAGTCAATAGATGTAAAGTCCAAGTCGGATTCTAGGCGGATAAATTTATCCCAACTGGAATTCGTGGCGGCAAAATGGGCCCAATGATTAAGACTACAAACTCTAAAGGGTTCGCCAGAACTGCCATCGCCGCCGCCAAAGGCGTTCAAGAGGGTTGCATCGCACGCGGGTGGAGGGGGAGCAGGATCATCCGGCGGTAGAGTCGAAGCTGTATCATTGATTTGCCCCCGGATCTCGTTGTCAGCCAACTGACATCCGGCAGAAAAGATCACACCAACCAGAGCCAAAGGCCACAATGCCTGGGTCAACCACGGCGAGACAAGGCGTCGCAAGAAAAAAGCCAAAAATGGATAGAAAAAATCGTTCATAAAGACCTTCCTAGGCTACCTGAGTGTCGGGTAGGTTATGCCGTCAACGATTTGCCAAATATTTATAAAATCCCAGTCAATAAATGTATTTTTCTGCCTGAGGTCAGTTTGATTCGTGCCAAAGACGTAACTGGTGTCACCGGTATCTCCCTCGCTAGTGTCAAGTAGGCTGGGATTACTCTCTTTGTTCCAGTAATTTTGGTGATAACTGATAGTTTGTCCATTGGTCGTGCCAATGAGTCCCCCTTTGTTGCCCATGCCTGTGACAATACCCAGGGCGAGATTGTTGCTTAGATTCAGCGTGGCTTGCACAGAACCAATGAGACCCCCAGCGTAATCATCACTTGTGACATCGCCCGAGGCGTAGGAGTTTTCAATATTTAGCCCTGCTCCACTGGTCGTGCCAATGAGTCCTCCGGCTTTTGTGGTTTGTGCTTCAACAGAGCCCGTCGCGTAACTTTGATCGATTGTAGGGTCGACCGCCATGGCAGCACTTGCAAGTCCGACGAGCCCGCCAATATGGTCGAACCCAGTTACATCGCCAGATGCAAATGACTTTTCAACAATCATTTTACCAGTGACATTTGCTTGGGTCTGCCCAATAAGCCCGCCGACGTAATTGATTCCTGTGACAGTGGCATTGCTGGAACTTGTCCGAACGATCTCCGCCTCACTGGCCAGGCCGCCCACCTTATAGGTGCCATCGACAGTGGATGCTGTTACATCGCTGTCTTCAATGATTGAACAGTAAACGCAAAGGCCACCGGCGGCATCCCAGGCGTTAATCGTAGAATTGGTGATTTGGATGTTTCGCGCCACCAGAGGCACATTAGTAGACAAGGCAGCGGCGTCACCGACGGAGCTGGTTAATTGAAAGCTATCAATGTTCAAGTTTGAAGCTTCAGGATACCCCCGTGGCACCATAATGCTTGATGTGTGGGTGAGGAGGGCGGCATCACCTGTGGGCGCTGTGTAAACAAGATTTGAAAGAGTATGTCCATCGCCATCAATTCGTCCTTTAAAGTTAGACCAGGGCCGAAACGTCTCGCTCAGTGTGCTGAAGTCAATATCGCCGACAACAATAAAGTTAGCTCCATTGTAGTAGGGATTGAGGCCCACCATATTGAATTGGTCTGCAGTTGCAATTTGATAGGGATTTAAATAGCTGCCATCACCGCCGGCAAAAGGGGAAGTATCTTGCCAACTAAATCGAGGGTATTCGCCTGGAGGCAAATACCAAATGGCCTGGGCGGCGTTAGTTAGGTTTGAAAAAGTCCAATTGCTCGGGTAGGCGCTGTTGAAAGTGGAGAGCGTTTTCATTTCAGCTGTGGTTTTGCCAAAAGTGTTGTTGCACCCACCGTAGCCACACATTTCACTTTGGCCTGATTTTTCGGCATCCCAGAACGAGCGCGTAACAGAGTGGGTTGAAAACTTGCCGCCGACAAGGCCGCCAATGTCGGCACCGCTGAAATCGGTCTCGCCAGCAAAGTAGCTATCATAGATATCAAAGCTAAAGTCATAGCCCACGAGACCACCGGCCGTGCCGCCAGAGGCAGTGATTCGCCCTGTGGCGTAGCAATATGACATGGTATCTAGACTGAGATCGCCACCAATGCCCCCAACTCGAGTTACGCCTTCCACATCTCCCGTAGAAGAAGCGTTTTGAATAAAACCGTCCCCTCGTCCAACAATCCCACCCACGTAGCTCTGGCCGACAATATTGCCTGTGGAATGCGAGTTGACGATGGTTTCAATAGCTCCCGGCCTTGAGAGCGTGCCGGCAATGCCGCCCACCCAGTTGGCGCCCGAAATATTTCCAAACGACTTTGAAAAGGCGATTGTAGTTCCGCCTATACCGCCGCCTATTCCACCCACATATTGATTTCCGGTTACGGGGCCTAAAGATGTCGCATGATAGATAAACATTCTTTCGGTGCACCCACTTGTACCCATATAACCCACAATGCCTCCAACATAATCCCCCCCGGCAACTCCCACATCTGATTGAGTGTCGACAATGGACATGTAGGATTTGCCCGAGCTGCATGCGCCACCTGAAAAGTTACCGACAATACCCCCGGTGTTGGCCCCGCCGTTGGCGACAGAGCTCGCCTCAGCGCGGCTGCCTAAGATGTATCCGCTGGTTTGTCCCGCAAGGATCCCATAATTGTCGCCATTGCCACTGATAACAACGTTAGTGGCTCGAATATTATCGAAGGTGTTAAAATCTCCTTTTCCGGCCAAGGCACCTACATAGTCTGAGCTTCCAGCGTCGATGGTTATATTTGAAAGCCTAAGGTCTTTGACGGTTGCAATTTCGATATGCCCAAAAATTCCCACACCTGAAGGTCCATCCACAGTGAGATTTAAATGGCTAATGGAATAGTTGTCACCGTCAAGACTTCCGGTGAATGCCGTGCCAGCATATTCGCCAATGGGCCGGTAGTTAGTCTCATCATAATCGATGAGGCTGATGTCTTTTCCGAGACGAAAATGCTTATCCCAAAGAGTCTCAGCGTATCCAATGGCTGCCAGCTGACCGGCCGTAACAATAATATAAGGATCAGCTTCGGTGCCTGAGCCAAACAATGTGGGGTCATCGCCTTGGTAGTTATCTGGAGTGGGCGTCGTTGGCGGAGATGGGTTTGAGGGGCTTGCGATCTGCCCGTGAATTCGATTGTCCCCCAGTCGGCATCCTGTAGATATGTTAAGACTAAACAGGGCAAAAAATACGATCGCATGCTTGAGTGCAGTGGCACGAATCATTGTCTCTCCAAATAAACGGGTTTTTCGGTGATCTGAGTACCAATGTTCTTATCGGCAAAAATGAGAAAAGTTTATTACCTAAGGATAGCTTTTTTTGGATAAAACGTTTCAATATGAGATGGAAAAAAGGGTCGGAGGGCCGCCGTAGGCCGAGCAATCGCGGAGGCATCCGTTTAGTTGCCCATTGAGGATTTCTCTTGGGCCTGGATCTAAGGCTAATGTTGTGGTGTTTGGGGACCTGTACGGGCACGCAAAAGTCCATTGCAACTATGAATGGAATTGAAGTGATATTTTTCGCCTAGTTTATGGCTCGATAGTTTTCGTAACCAATTGAAATTATTTGGTTAATCTTACAGCAAAAGTAATATTTAAGCGGTTTAAATAAAAATTTATTTGAAATTCAAAACTCACACGGCAGGGGAGAATGAGTATTCAATCGAATGCCGTCTCCCTGAAATTCCACAGCATAGGCTGAGATTAAAAGACCGCTATCTCGGTCTAGTCTTAAAAGTTCTCCGTAACGGGGATCGATATCATCTGCTGGTGAAAAAGAAGTGCAGTCTGTGCGCTGAACAGTAAACACAATTTCTGCCGTGTGTCCTTGCTCAATAACAGCCATTAATTCTTCCAAATGCTTTTGACCTCTTGTGGTGACCGCGTCGGGAAACTGGGCCTGTGAGCCCTTGGCCAAAGTGACATTCTTGATTTCTACAAAATGAAACTTACCTGAAGAAAAATCTTCGGTGGTGATTTTTTCTGGCACATCCGGAGACTCCAGGTTGTTCCATAAAACCATGTCTATGCGGGTTTTAGCGTGTAGCTTCACTTCTTTTTGTGCGTGAGTAAAGGCCTGCCAATGGGGTATGCGCTTTTCAGCCCAGGCTTCCCAGACCAACTGATTCGACAAATGGGTGTTCACGCCCACCCACGAATTTTTTGTTTTTAACATTTGAAGGGTGTACTTGAGCTTTCTTTTAGGATCATCATTAGTGGTGTAGCGACAGGGCACATGAGATTCTAAAAGTCCCTTCATGCTACCGGTATTGGGGACGTGGGCGGTGAGCACCTCTGAGCCTTGTTGGATGTCTGCAAAAAACCGTTTATAGCGTTTGAGAAAAAGACCGTCATTTATCGGATCTTCGAATTTCATGTCAGCGCTCCTCGAAAAAATGCTGAAAAATGAGCGAAAGTTGAGACGGGACCACCTGGTTTTTGCAAAATCAGTGGCCACCCATGACACGCCGTTTCGCGATAACGAAAGGGGGACATTTTCTTACCGTCTTTTATGACTCTTTCGGCTACCATCTATAGACAATTTTCACAGAGCTGACTACAACACATTGACGGCTAAAATTAAAGGAGTGTGGCTATGCAGGCTCAGGCATTGCGCGCCAAACCACAGTGGCTGAAGGTGAAGGCCCCAGCTGGCGAAAATTATCTAAACATAAAAGATCTTCTTAAATCTTTGAATCTGGCAACGGTTTGTCAAGAAGCCCGCTGCCCGAACATGGGTGAGTGCTGGGGCGGCGGTACCGCCACCTTTATGCTGATGGGCGAGGTCTGTACACGGGGTTGTCGGTTTTGCTCTGTGAAGACCGGAAATCCAAAGGGCGCCATTGATCCTGACGAGCCGCAGAAAGTGGGCTATGCCATTTCGCAAATGTCCTTAGATTACGTCGTGCTCACCAGCGTCGATCGAGATGACCTCCCTGATGAGGGTGCAGATCATTTTGCTCGCACCGTGGAAGTGATCAAGGCCAATAATCCTTCGATGTTGGTTGAGGTTTTGACTCCGGATTTTAAGGGCAACGAAGCCTTTATTGGGCGAATTGTGGATGCGCAGCCGGATGTGTTTGCTCACAACGTAGAAACTGTTGAGCGACTGCAAAAGCGGGTGCGAGACCCACGGGCGGGATACAGTCAGTCGCTTCGGGTTCTCGAGTGTGTCAAAGAAAAAGACCCCACTCGATTTACAAAAACCTCTTTGATGTTGGGTCTAGGTGAGACCGAAGACGAAATCATGGCCGCTTTGCAAGACTTGCGAAATGTGGGCTGCGACGTGGTGACCTTTGGACAATACTTACAGCCAACTAAACTAAAACTTAAAGTGGAAAAGTTTTATACTCCTGATGAATTTAAATATTGGCAGCGTGTGGCTGAGGGCATGGGATTTCTTTATGTGGCCAGCGGCCCTTTGGTTCGAAGCTCTTATCGAGCGGGTGAGTTTTTTATTAAAGGTGTAATTGAAAAAAGAAAACAACAAAGTCGGGGTGAATAATGGCAACTCAGGAAGTTAAGTTACCAGAAATTGGCGAGGGAGTTACAGAAGGCGAAATGGTTCAGTGGCTGGTCGCTGTAGGAGACACAGTGGAGGCCGATCAACCCATTGCAGAGGTGATGACTGACAAAGCCACAGTGGAAGTCCCATCTCCCATTGCCGGAGTTGTGAAAGAATTGAAAGTCAGCGAGGGTGATGTGGTGCCCGTGGAAACAACCATGTTGATCCTCGATGCCACTGCTGGAGCCACGGCTTCGGCACCTAAGGCAAAGTCCGCTGTGGAAGCACCGGCTTCACCAGCTCCAGCGCCCGCGGCGATGCCTCAGCCCGTGGTCGCTGTCGGTGCGATGGATGTGCATCCGCCAGTGGCGGCAAGTCATGTATTGGCCACTCCGGGTACACGGCGCTTGGCCCGTGAATTGACTGTTGATTTAAACACATTGCCAGGCACAGGATTAGCAGGGCGTGTGACCCGCGATGACGTATTGAAGGCCGCAAGTACGCAAGGGGCTGGAGCCACTATGGCCAGTCGCCCCTCTATGCCAATGCCTTCGCCTCAGGCCTACAGAGGACCTGTTGGTGCAGCTGAGGAAAGAGTACCCCTGCGCGGTATTCGTCGAAAAATTGCTGAACAAATGCAAATGACCAAACAAATTGTGCCTCACTTTACAATCATGGATGAAGCCAATGTCACTGAGCTGGTGCGTGTTCGCAATCAATCAAAGGCTGCAGGCGATAGCATGGGTGTGAAAGTGACCTATTTGCCTTTTGTGATGAAGGCGTTGATTGCCACTCTTCGCGAGTTCCCCATGTTCAACGCCAGCATTGATGATGCCTCACAAGAAGTTGTTTATAAAAAATATTTTAACATTGGATTTGCGGCTGACACACCAAACGGCCTGCTTGTTCCGGTTGTGAAAGATGCCGACCAAAAAACCATTCTTCAGTTAAGCCAAGAAATTAACGATCTCGCTTCAAAAGCGCGGGCAGGTAAAATTGGCCTTGAAGATATGAAGGGTGCAACAATTACCATTACAAATATCGGCAGCGTTGGTGGCACCTATGCTACGCCAATTATCAATCATCCCGAAGTGGCTATTCTTGGTATGTACAAGATGACTGATAAACCAGTTTTTAAAGACGGCAAGTTTAAAGCTGCAAAGGTGATGAATTTTACCGCCACATGTGATCACCGTCTGATTGACGGGGCCGTTGCGGCAAACTTTCTAAAAGCCTTTATTGATCGAGTGGAAAATCCCAGTCGACTGCTGTTGGATATGATTTAATTTTTTAAGGAGATGGCGTTGTGAGTAAAACTTTCGATGTGTGTGTGATTGGTTCAGGACCCGGCGGTTATGTGGCGGCGATTCGTGCAGCACAAGAGGGGCTAAACACGGTGGTCATTGAACGAGAGGCTTTGGGTGGGGTTTGTTTGAATGTGGGATGCATCCCCTCAAAGGCCATGATTACAGCTTCGCACTTTATGCATCGAGCCCAGCATGATGCCAAGGAGATGGGTTTTGAAATTGGCGGCGATATCAAGTTGAACATGAAAAAACTTGTAGCCTGGAAGCAATCAGTGTGTGACCGGATGTCCGGTGGCGTTGAGCAACTGTTGAAGGGCAACAAGGTTGAGGTGGTTAGAGGTGAAGCCTCATTTAAATCAAGCAGTGAACTAGAGGTTAAATCCAGTTCTGGCACTCAATCAATCAAAGCAAAAAACTATATTGTAGCTACGGGATCTCGCCCCATTGAAATCCCTGGCTTTGCCATCGATGAAAAAGATGTGCTCTCGTCTACAGGCGCGCTGGCGATGGATTCATTGCCAAAAGAGGTTGTCGTCATTGGTGGTGGCTACATAGGTCTTGAGATCGGCACATACTTGGCAAAACTCGGTACAAAAGTGACAGTGCTTGAAGCCGGTGCCCAGCTGTTAAGCGGATTGGTGGACAAAGACTGTGTGCAGGTGATTGCACGCCGGTTAAAGAAAAATGGGGTGGATGTGCAGCTTGAAGCCCGCGCCAAAGGATATAAAAAATCAGGTGGCCGATTAGAAGTTGTGGCTGAAGTTAAGGGTAAAGAGCAAAATCTAAAAGCCGACAAAATATTATTGATGGTGGGTCGAAAACCAAATTCAGATCAGATGAATTTAAAGGGCATAGGTTTGGCCGTTGATGAACGAGGCTTTGCAAAAGTAAATCCTCAATGCCGTACGAATATCCCTCATATTTTTGCTATTGGTGACATTGCCGGCCAGCCCATGTTGGCGCATAAAGCCAGTCACGAAGGGATTCTTGTGGCAGAAGTTATTGCTGGTAAGAACCGTGTGTATGACGCAAAAACAGTCCCGGCAGTGATATTTACTGATCCAGAAATTGCCTCAGCCGGCTGGACAGAAGAAGAGTGCAAAGCCAAGGGTTATACGGACTTAAAGGTTGGCAAGTTTCCGTTTGCGGCAAACGGGCGGGCTGTATCGATGATGGAGACCGATGGTTTTGTAAAAATCATCGCTAATGCTCAAAATAACGTGGTTTTAGGTGTGCATATTGTGGGTCCAGAAGCGAGCAATCTGATCAGCGAGGCTGTATTGGCTATTGAAATGGGCGCCACACTAGAAGATCTGGCACTTTCGATTCATCCTCATCCCACATTGGGTGAAACCATGATGGAAGCGGCTGAGGCCACCTTAGGGCACGCCATTCATATCATTCAAAAGCCGTTATCTGCACGAAAAAGCCAAGGGCCCAGTGCCAACGCTTAGTCGATTGGACTGGGGCGAGATAGATTATTCGCTGGCGTACAAGCAACAATTGGCCCTGGTGGATCAACGCGCTCGCGATGAAATTAAAGATACGGTGGTATTTTGTAGTCATCCACCGGTCGTCACATTGGGAAGAGGTGCTACCTCTGACGATCTATGTGGTTGGACCGGTAACGTCGTAAAAACCAGTCGGGGTGGCCGAGCCACTTATCATGGGCCCAATCAATTGGTGATTTACCCTATCATCTATTTAAAAAAACGAGATTTGCATTCTTATCTACGAGTATTAGAAAAAACGACCATTGAGGCTCTGGCAGCGTATTCTATTCAGTCAGAGATTCGAACCACTGAAAGCTTTGATGGCCAAGGTCGAAAACTTCTCCTCACTGGAGTTTGGATAGATAACAAAAAGGTAGCATCCATCGGAATAGCCGTAAAAAAATGGGTGACCTATCACGGTATAGCCATAAACCTAAGAGAAGATCCCTTGGCCTTTACTGGGATTAAACCCTGTGGGTTCGGCACAGATGTGATGACGCATTTACCAGTGGAAGTGCCAGATTTCGAGACAAAGTGGCTCGATGCCTTGGCTCGGGTTGGGGAGGATCAACTATTTTTTGTCGATGGAAATGGCAAATTTGGTGATGCCCGCTGATTTTACAATATCGATCAATTGAACAACCCGTCCGTGTGGCACATCTTGATCGGCAGAAATAATGGCCTGCGTGGTTGGATTGTCGGCCAATGATTTTTTGCTAAAGGCTGTAATTTCATCATCGCTTGCCGCTCGGCCGTTAAGGAGTACGGACCCATCTTTTGCCACCGTGATGTTCATCGATGATGGCGTTGTGTCTTCGCCACTGGCTGCTTTTGGTAGGTTAATATTGATACTTGGTTTAACGATAAATGGCGTTGTGACCATAAAAATAATGAGCACAACTAAAATAATATCTACAAACGGAACGATATTGATCTCAGCTATTGGGGCATCTTGATCACCACCAATTTTGGCTCCCATTTATGCTCCCTTCAGGGTTTTTGCATAAGCCAAGCAAAGTGACTTTGCACTTTCCAGGTTTTGAAAAATGCCCCGCACTTCACGTTGAAAATAGTTATATGAAATCACTGCTGGGATGGCCACAAGTAGACCCACAGCGGTCGCTACAAGAGCTTTCGAAATCCCTACCATAACTAGCGTGGCATCGCCTTGGCTTGATGCCAGCTCACGAAATGCGTCCATAATCCCGAACACCGTGCCCAATAGTCCGATAAACGGGGCATTTGCGCCCACAGTGGCCAAAAAGTTAAGATATCGTTCAAGGCGAGGTCGCTCAGTTAAGGCGTAGGAGTCAAACACTTCTTCTAGTCCAGGCACACCGTTGTCTTCTAGGTGGCGAAGGCCGTAGGCGAGGGCTCGTCCTTCGACAGAATCGCGATCTTTACTCATGTCTTTGATATCTTTTAGGCTGTTGCTGCGAATGGCATCTTGCATCAGTTCAGCGATTTTTTTGCTACGGCTTTTTAATGGTCGCAGCGACATGAATCTTTCAAAAATGGAAGCAATGCTCATAACGCTTAAAAGCAATAATAGCCATAACGTGGCGTCGTGGCCCAATTCAGCAATGACAAAAAACTTGTCTGTTAACATATCAGCAACTCCTCATCAGCCGGACCTCAAATTAAAATGATCAAGCGTATTCAAGAATTATCCCTGGTGTAAAAACCTTAGGTCAAGTTAAGATAGTCGTCAGCATCGGAGAGGTACTATGAAAGGCAAAAGAGTGGCCCAATATTGCTGGTCAGCGTTAGCGGTCCTTTGGGCTGTTTTGTCACTCATGGCTTGCGAGATGACTGTATCTGATAAGCCATCTGTATTGGTGATAGCCGTAGATTCTTTGGGTGCGAATCAGCTAACCTGTCAATCCGCGGGGGCAGACTACAATGTGACCTCCGGGTTTGAAGAAATGTGTCAAGATTCGGTGCGATTCTCGCACGCCTTCACCCCTTCCACATTGGCACAGCCAGCTTTGATATCGTTGCTCACCGGGAAATATCCACTTTCACACGGCGTCTGGCATAATGGCTCACAGTTTTTATCTGCAGCGACAAAGACCGTGCAAGAAGAGGCCGTCCGCGAGGGTTATCACACAGCTCTGTTCTCTGGGGGGCCCCCAATTTGGAAAAAATCTGGAGTCGCACAAGGTTTTGAAGTGTTCGATGATCTGTTCGTCCCAGAGGTTGGAGCCATCTATCAACCCGCAGAGAAAACCATGGCCCATCTACTTTGGTGGCTTGATCATCGGGTAGGGTACCGTCCGTTTTTTTCTATCGTGTTTTTGCCTGATCTTCAGTTTGTAAATTCAGCAACTCGAACGGATTCAGGGGAGTTACGAAGCAAAACTTTTGCAAGCCAATTGGCCGAAGTGGATGAGTCGCTGGGTGATCTGGTGTCGGCGCTAAAAAAGCGAAATCGCTGGGACAACACCTACGTTGTACTGGCCGGCCTGAATGGGTATTTGGAGCAACGAAGAAAAGACGACACCGTGGCTGTCAACCTATCCGGACAGAATACACAAGTGGCCCTTCTTTTTAAGCCGGCTCGCAAACGCCGAGATGCAGGTATACATTGGAAGGTGGACACCAACGTTAGTTTAGCCGACGTGGGCGCCACACTCTATGACATCGTCGGTGCAGTTCCTAGTGAAACACAGCAGACTGAAAAGTTTAAAGTGATCTCTTTATTGCCAGCCTTGCAGAAGCCGCAACAGATTTGGCCTGTTGATCGACCCATTCTTATTGAATCGTCTTGGTCAGCGTGGCGTTTTGATTCAGAGCCACGTTTAGCTCTGCGTATGGGTCACTATTTGTATATTCACGACAACGAAACAAAACTCTACAACACTCTCATAGATCCTTACGAGATTCATCCAATGAAACCTTCAGATCCTATGTGGTCAAAGGTTAATGGAGAATCGCAGCAGTTGTTCACTGATCTGGGATTTTCACCATGGGCGAATTTAGACAGCAAAACTCTTGTGAAAGATAAATTTGCTAGGTCCATTTTTGGACCCCGAGCTAATCAACAAGAAGCAAAGCACGACTGGTTGGCTCATCTCAAACAGTGGCCAGACGATGCCGAAATGGCCCATTGGTTGGCATGGGTGGCGTTGGAGAGCGAAGATTGGGAGTATCTGGAGGACGTTGGAAAGATCTATAACCAATCACTTTGGAAATACGTGGGAAGATTTCATCAAAAGCTTAAGCGACCTCGCCTTAATGATAAATGTGACCAACTTTTTAACTCGAAAGAACTACCGACATCTCACCGCCCGTCTGAGGGATGTGATGATCAATTATTTGTGGCCCTTTTAAAATGGGTATTTGCTGAGGGTAAGCCGGCGGAGTTGGCGGCCCAAGAGGATTTTTTGCGGCAATATGGCCAGCAGGCCATTTCGCGTGAAATACAAATGGCAAATAATTTTAATGGCAACATATGGGATGTGCGAGTTTTGGACAATGAGTGGCCCTCTCGAACGGATTTTTATCTCACACTGCCAAATGCAAAAAAGCAAAGGGTCATTGCCGAGCGTAGGTTCGGAGAGTTTTAATATTCCAATAAACCCAACCAAAAGGGATGATCGGGTTGAGTTTGAATAAGATGATTGGCCATGTCATCTAAATTAAACTGATCGCTCTTTAGACTGAACAACGAGCCGGGCAAGAAGCTCTGACTAACAAGAATCAACTTGTCGCCGGGTTGATACCTTAAACTGTGAATGAACAGGTTAGAGGTAGACGATAGGCCTAGGAGTTGGCCGGGTAGGGGCGGCATCGGCTTTTTGTGAGTACTAAACTGAGCCGCAAAATCAACTTGGCTTCCCAAAAGACAAAGAGGCTGATCCGCTCTCTGTAGGAGAACCATAGGATGGCCAGACTGAACGAGTGTGACCTCGTTTTCAACTTTGGCAATGGCCAGGAGCTCCACACCGGCACTGTATTCACTTTTGTTGTCTTCGTTGTAGAGGGTGTCGTTAGCCAGATACACTGAGGCTCGCAAGTCATTGGCAAAAGAGGACAAACAAGTCAATCGAGCAAACGGGGAAGTGCTTTCACGATCCTCTCGCGAGGACAAAAATTGATCAACAATCACTTGGCTTGCTTTTTTTGCAGCCGCGCGTGGCCCCCAAGGTGTGGCAATGACAGTCAATTGACCATCGGATTCATGGTGAATCTCTGGCTTTGGCCTGTAAATCTGGGTGTTGTAACTGCGCTCAGACAGGCTCATCAGGTGTCTCCGTTGATTCGCCGAAGTTTAGTTTTGGCTCTTTGGTGAAAGCTGCGAATGTCTTTAGACGGAATCGACTGGTCCAAAATTTGATTGTATAAAACTTTGGCCTTTTCAATGTGCCCCATACTTTCTTCAAGGGATGCATCTTGGTAAAGCACGCGAAGGTGCTTGTTGAGTTCGTTGTTGGCCTTTGTTTTTAGGTTTTCAATGTCCGGGTTGTTTCGATCCACTTCCTGGGCTTTGACGCAAGAAAAGTAAGCCTCCTTGAATTTCTTTTCATCTATCAGGGCTCGGCAGTCGTGGATAGCTTGTTTAACAAGAGTTTCAAACTCTCGCTCCACGCTGGCGAGGCTCCGGCGAGCTTCATTTTCTCGCGGGCCCTGGTCGGGGTATTGCGCCGTCAAATATTGGTTGAAAGTGGCAATGGCTTTTTTGTAGTCTTTATTTTGTTCGTAACCTTTGGCTTTGTTAAATACAGAAATACCCTGTTGTTTTAGCCGAGATCGATGGAGTTGGTTTTGTTTTGAAGCCTCAATCTGGCTGAACTTTTGTTCAAGTTCTTGTCGTAACCGCGCCACCTCAGCATTCTCAGGGTCCAGTGATGTCACTTCCAAAACACATGAGTCGAACTCCGCCACATCGTTAAAGCTTTGCATGCGACTTGAGCAGCCTTGAATAACAGTTTGAAGTCTTTGTTGTTGTTGAAGTTGCAGCTCTTGTTGTCGGGCGATTTCTTCCTGTTCACTCTGAATGAGAATCGCCTGCTGGCAAGTTTTTAGAAGGTCTCTCGAATTGAGATAAGAGCCCGATATCTCATGCAGGCGATCCAGGTTACTCACGCAGAGAGCAAAAGACTGACTTTCATAACTTGATTGGGCAAGGTTAAGGAGATGCTTCACCTCAGCAATCTGCTGTTCGGTGAGTTTGGGCTTCTCGGACCCGCCGTCTTTCTCGCCGCTTGGTTTTTCGTCATCCATAAGACCCACAACAACAATGATAACGGCCAACGCGCCCAGACCGATTCGAATCATCGTATTTCGCGACATTTTGGCCGGCAGCGATGGGGTCAGTCCGTAGTCTCCACCCGGAGGCATTCTCACTGCGGCAGGGAGTGGCTGTGACCCAGGCATTTGTTGTTCAAATTGCATCATCTCCTGTGGAATGGTTTGCAACATATTGTCAAATCGCGGATTGCGAATTTCGAACGTGATCATGATATTTTTTATAGAAATAATATCATTACTCTCGAGTTTAACGGGGGCGTCGGAAGAGACAGCTTTCCCATTGACAATAGTTCCGTTGGAGCTGCCAAGGTCTTTGATGAAATATTGGCTGTCTTCGTAGTAGATTTCAAAATGTTGACGACTGATGTTAAGATGATTGAGGCATATTTCACAGGACTCATCGCGGCCGGCAATCCAAGACTCGCCATCAAGTCTGAAAATCTCTTCCACTTCAGATGAAGTGGTTTTTACACGTAAATAGGCCACCTCGGTTCGGACTCCGGCAATGGTATCTTCAAAAACATCTGGCGGCGGTGTATCTGCTGCAGAGTCAAAACTAGGTTCACGAGTCATCATCGATGGGTTTGTGTTGAAGTCTGATTGGTCCATTGGAGCAGACACTTCAGACACAGCACTGGGCATGTCGATTAGCTCAAACTTGAATTCATAGGGAGACACTACAAAAGTGGTATCAGCATCGAGATTAATTTGCTCCACAGGGTTTCCGTCAAAAAGAAGACCACCGTATCGAGAAACCAACTGCACGGCCCATGTGCCGTCGTCGCCTTGATAAAATTTTAGATGTTGTCTTGATAGACCTTTGTAGCTTTCTAGAACAAAGTCACATGTGTCGCCTCGACCAACAAGGTACTCCTGTCCATCAACCAACTGGAGTTGGCCAACTTCCATACCATGTTTTGAGACCAATATGCGACTCATTAGTATTGTCCCTCCAGCGCCGCCGCGCATCGCTCATATTTAATGGTGGCTTCTTTGTATCGTATATCATTGGGGTCACGAACCAATGTCTTGACGTTTTGGAAAGCCGACATACAGGCGCGATACTGATTTTGCTCAAGTCTTTTTGAACCTAAGGTCAAATGATATTGAATAAGCTTATCAAGCTTAACCCGAGCCAGCTTACTATAGCGTGTGCAAAGCGGATGATTTGGGGCCAACGACAAGCAAGTGCCGAAGGATTCAATGGCCCGTTCAAATTGGCCTTTTTCGTAATCTCTGAATCCTTTGATAAAATGCGATTGGGCATTTTTATAAGGGTTTGTTTTGCGTCCACTAGCTTTTTGTTCATCTAAAAGTTTTTGATTTTCGGCCAACTGGTCCTGAATTTCTTTTTCAATCACTTCAGGTGTAACGAGAGTGGGGCCAGACTTTGAGTTTTTATCGACACCCAGTTGTGAAATCGCAACAGCCAAGACAATAAGGGCTCCAAGGAGCAGGTAGAAATTTCTCTTGCCGTTGTTCTTATTTTGTCTTGACCGCTTTTGAGACGGATTTGCACCGGGTTGGGCCAGTCCCATTGGAGGATTTGCTTTTGGCGCTGCGGTGGGAAGACTGCCCACGGAGTTTACGGAGAATTTTAACTTTGTGATGCCAACAGTGATGATGGAGCCATCCGTCAACGGTTGTACGGCTTTGGCTTTGCCATTAACAAGAGTGGAGTTCTTTTTATTGAGATTAAACACTTTAATTTCTGTAGGCGAAAATACAATTTTGGCATGGTGCCGGCTGCATTTTGGATCTTTCGGAATAACAATGTCATTTTCTTCGTCTCGGCCAATAGAGATCTTTTCAGATATCAATTTATAGGTAGCACCCTTGTCGGGGCCATTTAGTATGGTCACCACAAATTCAAGTTGAGGTTTAGGAGTAGGAAAGGTGTTCATATGACCTCCTCCCCATGTATGGCTGGTAACAGTATAATAAGGTAATAGGCTACGTTTTCAAGACCATAGATAGATTGGCAAACAATCTCGAAATTGTTGCCGCTAAATTCAATTTCATTGCTAATCATTTGATCTGGTGTCTGTCGGGATCGATCTATTAAATCTTCTATGCTTAATTTTAGGGCCTGATCAGTGAGTTGGCTCACTGGTGAGTGAAGAAGTTGGGCTTCGCTCTGGCCTATTCGATCGGCAAAATCAGAGTTTACCACGTCAATGGTGTTATTAACCGCCGATATTGCAATAGTTGGAAATCCGACCAGTTGCACTAAGTTGTGCATTTCTTGGCTTCGATCATACTCAATCTTATGCTGATGATCATTGGAGTCTACACTCATCCGCGACAGGGCACTTGTGATATTTGATGCCAGTTTGTTGAGCGGAGGGAAGTCATAGTCCACGTGCACATTAGTGCGCTCACCCTGTAGACCGCGATCGATTTGTTGATTCATCGAAATAATGGGATACTCGATGACCTTGTAGAGAAAAAAGAACAACACCGAGCCAATGACCAATGCAATAAAGAATGTTTGAACGAGTAAGCTGAGCGTTCGATGATTGTTTATCGCCAACTCACCCATATTATAGATGATGATCGCCCACGCATCGACACTTAACGTGCCTGTTTCTGGTTTAATGTTTTTAATTGGTGCTACGGCGACAATTTTGGTGTCATCAATATTGATGACTGAAGCCTCGTCTTTCGTTCGAGCCTCAAATATCCAAGGCTCATCGGGGTGTTGAGACGCAAGATGGGCGGGAGCCAGTATTTGTCCGTCGATATCTATGACTAAAGCCTGTTGAACACCTTTTTGTCGATCAAATCCTGATACAGTGACAGAAGAGGTAATACCTTGGGCAATGGCGGGTTGATTGACCTCGGCCAAGTATTTGGCGATGGTCAGAGCATTACTTTGACTTTCTGATTCAACGCTATCTTTAAGAATTTTCACCAAAGGGATAGATGACAGCGAAGTCACCGTGGCAACGAATGCAAAAACAAATAAACCAAGAACCCAACGAAACTCGAGCCACTCAGGGAGTTTGTAAACTCCCGGTAACACCACGTCGTCCATGTATTGCTTGATCAAATCAGCGATTCCTTCGACTTTCTTTGCCTTGGCTGAAGAGGGTTGCATCTCTTCTTGGGGTGCCGAATAGGGATCATAGGCGTGGGCGGCGTTTCCGTCAAAGGCGGCCATATTTGCATGGGAAACATGATGATGGTGTTGATGCTGTTGTTGTTGGTAGTTTCCGTGAGCCTGTTGTTGGGGTTGATAAATCTGCAGTTGGTGAATTTGTGTGGCTGTGGCAGGTTGCACTTCAAAAAGCACATCATGAACGCTCACCTTATCACCTTGCGACAAGGTGGCTGTCTTTATCTTCACGCCGTTGACAAAAGTCCCATTGGACGAGCCTAAATCAGTGATAGTGATGGCCTCTTTGCCAATATCAATTCGGGCATGTTTTTTAGACACGCCGGCGCTTGCAATTTGCACATCTGTGCCTTCAGAGCGCCCAAGAATGTTCGCTCCTGGTTTCAGTGGCAGTGATTGGCCCGAGAGTGGGCCAGTTAGTATTCTAACGACCCACATACAATTGATCTCCAGGTTGAATGTTTTGATTTTTTGCGATCCCGGCATTGAACTCAAACACAGAGTCAGCACTCCAAACGGGGAACGTGATTCGCCAGGGTCTTAAGTTTGTTATTACTTTTTTAACCACAAGACCACGATCGACGAATACCACGTCAATCGGAAATTTCATAAACCAGGTGTGGATGCTGTTGCATTTTGCAATCCACATGGTGCTATCACTCGTGAGGCTTTGATACCCCAAAAGGCCACGAGCCCGGTCAAATAGAGATGTTGCTTCAATCACATTCTCACAAATGGTGTTGTTTCTCGTTTGGTTTATCAGTTTCATGAGGCACCCCCATAGAAAAACTGAATAATCACCGGCGCAAACACCATGATAAACACGGCAGGAATAATAAATACCATCATGGGGACAAGAATCATCTGCGAAGCTCGAGCGCCTGCTTTTTCTGCCCGCACAAATCTCTCCAGCCGCATTTGGATGGCCTGGTCTTTTAAAACCTTTGCTAAACTGGTACCTGTTTGATCGGCATCGATAATGACAGAAGAAAGGCTTGTGATTTCTGCAATATCGAGGCGGTCGGCAAGAGCTCTCAGTGCATCGGCTCTGGAGCTACCAAGGCTGATATCTTTGATGACAATTCTCAGTTCATTGGCAAGCACACTGTTTTCGGCTTTTTCTACAATTCGTTGTATGGCGCCGATAAAATCAAGACCCGCTTCAGTGGACAGCGCCAGTAGATCAATGAAAAAGGGCAAGTCTACAATAACTGCGGTGTATCGAGATTTGCGCATTTGGTTAGCGTAGAGGTGGGGAAAGTAAGCGCCCAACCCGCCAATCATCATAACTACCAAATAGGGATATCCCAATTGGAGGGCAAAATTGAGAATGGCTAGCAATACGGGAAACATCACGCCCCAAAGAATTTGTAGGCCGATAAACTCATCGACGTTGAGTTCACCTGAAAGCCCGGCAGTCAGAATTTTCTGTTCGACGTTTTTTCGGTAGTTGGTGCTTTTAACTCGTCTAGCGTGTTGCAAAGTGAAGTTGTGGACAAGGGGCCGCGAAAAGTTTATGACAGGCGAACTCGAAGCTGAGGGTTCGTCTCCCGAAGCCCAGGCCAGAGCATCGGAGTCGGCATTGTTAGAAAGTACGGCGTGCGCAAACAAATACACACTGAGTGCTGCAAAGCCGAGACCTGATAACAATATTATTAAATCAAAACTTAACATTTTACCCTTTGGTGTGTTCTAACCAGTGTATGTATAAACTCATCCTCGCATCACAATCGCCTCGGCGGAGACAATTACTCGAACAAGCTGGGTTTTTAATTCATGTTTCATCACTAGAAGTATCGGAAAACATTGACGTAAACATAAATCCCACGACCATGGCCCAGATGCTGGCCCGGCGAAAATGTGAAGCCTGGGTTAATTCAAATAACGCTTTGAAAAATCAAAAGATTTTGGTGTTGGCAGCGGACACCCTAGTGGCCATTTCTGGTCGTGTCTTGGGAAAGCCAAAAAATATTTCTGAAGCTCAATACTATCTTGGGCTTTTGTCTGGACAAACGCATAGCGTAATAACAGGAGTGTGTGTCTATGCCTTCGACAGCGAGGTCTATTTTGAGAGTGCCGTCACGACCAAAGTGGAGTTTAGGGCACTGGAAGATGATGAGATTTCAAAGTATATTGCCAGCGGTGAGCCCATGGACAAGGCCGGAGCTTACGGAATTCAAGGTGAAGGCCGTCGTTTTGTGAAAACTTTCGAAGGGTCATGGTCAAATGTTGTGGGTTTACCGATGGAATACATAGAGACTCTGTTTAAGGAAAACAACTGGGATGTCGGTCGCAAGTAATCTTAAAATTATTCAAGAAAAAATAGATCAAGCCATCCTATCGACAGGTGGTTCCAATCAATCGGTCACGATAATGGCTGTGACAAAAACAAAACCCATTCAAGTGGTTCAGGATGTGGTAGCTGCTGGTCTTTTGGATATTGGAGAAAATTACGTTCAAGAAGTTTTAGAAAAGCAAAACCACTTGGCCGATTTGCCGATTCGTTGGCATTTTATTGGTTCCCTACAAAGTAAAAAAATCAGTCAATTGTGGGGGCGATTTCATTTAATTCACACTGTTGATCGTGAAAAAGTAGTTAAAAAAATGGGCGCGTTAGCCCAACAATCTCAGGTGATACAGCCGATTCTCATGCAAGTGAATGTGGGTGACGAGGCCAGCAAATCAGGTGTCAGCCTGGGCGAGGCCTCTGATCTTATGGGATTAATTCTTGAAACTCCTGGCCTTGAGCCACGAGGCCTAATGACTATGCCGCCTCTTTCGGAAATAGAGACAGAGGCTCGGTCCTATTTTTCGACATTGGCAAAATTGCGAGATAAATTATCTGCTGAATATGGTTTGTCGCCAAAAAATGGTCCCCAACTCTCAGAATTATCAATGGGAACCTCTCATGATTACGTTTGGGCTATCAAAGAAGGGGCGACAATTGTAAGATTAGGAACTGTATTAGTGGGTGCGAGAAGTTACCCATAAATTTTGGCCAATAAAAACAAGGTGAATTCTATGACTGAAAACTCATTATTGCGCGGCAGAAAACTGGGTTTTATTGGTGTGGGTAATTTGGGGCGATCAGTTATCAAAGCCCTAATCGAGTCGAAATCAGTACGAAGCGATCAGGTGTGGGCCACCAATAGAACGAGTCGCAAACTTCAAAAGGCGGCTGCTGAGTTTGGTATTCATTCTTTTGAGAACAATGAAGAGTTGGTTGCTGAATGCGATGTGATTTTTCTGGGCATGAAGCCGCAAGATTTATACAGCGCTATAGAGCCCATGGCCTCTGACTTTACAGAAGCGCACACAGTGGTCAGCTTTGCCGCTGGAATATCCTTGTCGGCCTTAAAAAAAATGCTTCCTCAGGTAAAAAAAATTGTTCGAGTAATCCCCAATACTCCTGTGCGGTTAGGTAAGGGAGTTGTTGGATATTGTTTGCCTGATGGGATGGATCATTTATCCACATTTATGGAGTCATTGTTATGTCCTTTGGGATATGTGGTGAAAGTTTCCGAGGGAGAGGCTTTTGAGGCGCTCACTGTAGCATGTAGCAGTGGTGTGGGATTTGTTTTCGAGCTTATGGTGTATTGGCAAGAATGGCTTGAAGAGCATGGGTTTGAGCCAGAGGTGGCGCGCCAATTGACGGTGGATACCTTTAATGGAGCGGCAGCATTGGCTAAGGACAAATCAAGCACTGAAATTTCGGAGCTGCAACGCCAGGTGGTATCAAAAAAAGGTGTAACCGCTGCGGGCCTTGAATCCATGCGAGAGCTTGAGGTGGAGCGTGCACTTCGCTATAGTTTTGAAAAAGCGGTGCTGCGCGATCGTGACTTGGGCAAGACTTCGGTCTAGTTTCTAAACTTCAAAAGGCAGCCGCTTTCAGTCAGTAACTTATTGATTCGCTTTGGTAAATTCTTTAACCTATCATTGGTAGACAGGGTGTCGAATTTTAAGGGGGAAAGATGAAGATCGCTCCAATAGATATTGCTCATAAAACTTTTGATCGCAAAATGATGGGATTTGACCCTGAAGAAGTGATGGATTTCTTGCGAGCTGTGGCTGATGAAATGGAAGGGCTCATTCGTGATCGAAACTCTCTTCGCGAAACACTGCGTGAAAAAGAGCTCAATATCATTGAGTACAAAGAGCGAGATGAGCTTCTAAAGAGCACGATCACCACAGCGACAAAAATGTCAGAAAAAATGCAGGCCGACGCTGATCGTGAAGCCAGGTTGATCTTAAACGATGCCAAGCAACAAGCTGATGTGATAGTTCGGGATGCTCGGGACTCGTTGAAAAGCATTTATGAAGAGGTTTCTCATCTGAAGAAAGTTCGTCTGCAGTTTGAAAACAACTTGCGCGCATTAATTCAGTCTCATGAAACCATGTTGGACCAAGGGCATCAAATAATGCCGAATCCAGAAATACCTCAGGGCATTCAACAAAAAGCATTTGTAGACGAAGAGCGGGCTATCACTGCCAGTGTCTCTGATGCCGTAAAGAAAAATCTGGTCAATCCGCCGAGCGCATAGATTGAATTCGAAATACATTTGGCAAAAAGAGGGCCTTGTTTACCTGGCCCTCTACGTTCAGCCGGGCGCCTCGAAGTCAGCCTTTGCTGGCTTACATGATGATCGCCTGAAGGTGCGAATCAGTTCACCACCAGTTGACGGCAAGGCCAATGAGGCTCTAATCGACTTTCTATCAAAGCAATTGAAACTAGTAAAAAAACAAATCACTATTTCTCAGGGCCAAACAAGCCGCAAGAAATTGGTTGTGATTTCCGGGGCATCAGAAGACGAGGTAAGGTCTGTATTGATGACTTTGATGGGTTGAGATGCGGTGGACGCGGATCATGTGGCCTAGCGATTTTGTTCACGTGTGACAGCCCATATAATCGGTAGATACTAGCTCATGGGAAGGTTTTGAGGACGAGCTTTTTAACCTCATTTAGATTCGAAGTTTCCGACTTAGACTCAATAAAGTGAATTGTTGAATCATCGATAATTTTGAATCCATGAAGTAGGCCCGAATCAGTGATCTTCTCTTTTTTGAGGCCGTCTAAGGATGAAATTTTGAGATCAATCCTGGTATTGTTGTTATTAGAAATGGGATAGGCAAGAAACGTGTTCGACGCTTCGATTTTAAATGGTTCGGTGATCACGATGGGGCCCACGTCGTCAATCACAGTGAATTCACTTCCATCAAGTGTGGCGATGGCTAAAACGTAGTCATTGGTTCCAAACAGCTGGCCCGCGATCAAAACATGCGTGTCTCCGCTTAAAGGCAATAAATAGGGTGTGGTTTCAAAAAGGGGCGAAAGGGTATGGTTACTCTGGCCGCCTAGGGAATAGGAAAACACCCGGTAGCCAGAAAGGGCCGGTAGAATGGGTGCGGAGTAGATAAAGTATTCGCCCCCTGGGCTCAGCAGGGATTTGAATGTCGTTGTTGATGTGCTTATGGGTTCTTCGGAATGTAGGGCAACGGCATCGGCCCCACTAGTGGGCACGCGATAGATATTGCCGTTGTAGGCCCCGACAAACTCAAGACTTTCGGGGAGAAATAGTGGGTTACTCACCGTAGAATTTGCTCCCAAGGGCGCAGTAGCACCCGTGGCGATGCTTGCCGCGTATTGAATGCCGCCTTGTCTATAGACTACCGTGTCACTGTCGGAGGCTATCAGAAACTGTGAGGTTGGTGAGGAGACATACTGACCCAAAAGCCTGTGATTGCTTCCATCTACATGAGTGCTATAGACGTTTTCTTCTGAAGCCGCACCCGCACAACACCAATCATGTCGGGCAATATATACGACCTTGTTGCTATCCGGTGTGAAAGCATAATTTGTGTGGTCATCGTCCAGCCAAACATATCGGGCAGGGTTGGGTGTGTCTAGGGTCATCTCTTGGAGGTTTGTACCGTCGATATTGGCGACAAAAATTCCGTCACCATAGTTTTTGACGTTCATGTAGCGATCCACCAGGTAAGCCACCTTGAGGCCATCAGGTGAAATAATGAAGCTGACAATTTTCGACCCTGGTATGAGTCCCGTAGAAATATGAACATGGTCAGAGCCATCCAGCTTGACAGAATATAGATTGTCTTCCCCGGTTCCCGTTTTTCCAACGTATAATACTCGATCTTGAGCGGGGGCGAGCTGAAAAAGATCAGACGGTCTATCAGAAAATTTGTAAAAAAGAGATTGGCTGTTTGATTCCAAGTCGAATTGGTTGATTTTAATTGGTGATGTGCCATCAGAACTGGCAGAAAAGAGGTCTGACTCGTCGGCGTACACGATTTTGCCCGCTGTGCTTGAGTGTTTGGCAAATCCCGATTGGAAATTGGCTTGGCCCGGTAATGGAGTGTCAAATTCGAGGTTTCCTCCGACGGTCCATACTTGAAATCGGCGGCTGTACACACCACCGGCCAACACCAAGACTCGATCGAGCGCTGTCAAGTAGCGACAGGTGTGGACGAATTCACCAATATTTAAATTGTTGTAGTCGATTTGGCTCCCGCCGGTGACCGCCACCGAGTGACATCCCGAGGCGCCAGACAAAAAGACGCGATCACTGGAGGTGGCAAGGCCCGAAAAATTCATTTGAGGGAGTGGCGAAATTTTTGTTCGGGCTCCTCCAGCCAATGGAGCCGAATAGTATTCATTTACGTTGTCCACATCCAAATCGCCTCTAAATATCACGTGAGAACCAGAGTTGTTGGTCCCCCAAGTGTTAAGCACTTGGCCTCCAGAAACAACGCTGCCTCCAATGGCGGTATGGCCTGCGCCGTTAGCCGTTGCCGAATACAGTTGGTTGAATACCCCTTCGTTGGCCCGATAGTATACATAAGATCCATCAGAGGAGAATTCCACATTGTAGACAGCTCCGATGCCGGAAGAAAAATTAGTGATATTGACGCGTGAGAGTCCGTCCGCCGTGGCGAAGTAAACATCTTTGACTCCGTCTGTGGTCAGGTCACCTATATAGTAAACACGGGATGAATCTGCTGAGATTCTGATGGCATCCAGCCCCGTCATCACATCGCCGTTTACATGCGGCGAAAGCACAGACAGCTTTCGAGGGTTGAGCCCGTCAATGTCTATGGCAAACAACTCGAATTGTCCTGCCGTTTGTTCGCTAGAAATATAGGCTACGAAAGTGCCATTTGGAGCGATCTCGAAGTTGTTGACGACGTCTTTACTTGTGCCGCCCAGGTTTGGATTGAGTTGGACCCGGTTGTTACCGTCCACACCAATGACATAGAGTTCATTCACATTGTCAAAATCTTGTTCTCCAAAATAGACCACCTTACTGCTGTCGGGAGTGAATTTAAAACTAGTGATATGTGAAGAGGTGCCGGGCATTGGGCCGCTCAGTTCGATTTCATTGTTGCCGTCCACGTCAGCAATATAAAGCTTGTCGCCGCCACCCACGACGCGTCCTATAAAGGCCACCTTTGATGAGTCTGGTGAAAACTCCAGCTGTGAGACGACCCAGAGGAGCGAGTCGTCATCAACTCGGACCATGGGATCGCCGTTAAGTGGGACGACCCAGACGCCATAGCCTGGATAAGCAAAAGTAAAAAAATGGCCATTGGGTGAGATGGCAAAATCACCCGAGTTGACGATGTTTGCCCAGTGCGAGAACAAATAGGAGAGTTGGTTAGTTATGTAATTATAGACAAAAATATCGTCTCCCATTTGCACTAATATTCGTTGGCCGTCTTCCATATATCGGATCTGTGGAGATTGCGCAAAAACGGGCCGGTCCCAGGGGACGTTTTGAATGTGGCCGGTAGCGGGATTGAAAAATAAGATATCAATGAGCCCATGAACCGACGAGTCAACCTCTAAATACGTGGAATTGCCAGACGGTGAATAGTTGAAGGTGCCTATTCTCAGGTCGGTGGTGGGAAGGCTATACATTGTTGTGACGGCATAGGGGCCCGCATCAGGAGGATCTGGTGTGGCGGGTGGAGGTGTGCGAACTCGGCCTGAAATTCTATTGTCCCCGAGTTGACAACCCACCAGGAGATATCCTGAGACAAAAATCAATATTAACAAATTTCTTCGCATAACTTCTTTTCGGACGAAGGGCCAAAAAACTTGAGGTATATTTGGCGTCTTCAGCGATTCCTTATGAGATACGGGTGTAAGGTGTGGTTTTTATCGTGACCGTAGCAAAAATAGAGGTTTGTCGTCAGAATTTGAGGGCCCTTGTTCAGTTTTTGCGGAGATTTAGGTAAAACGAAGAGGCTAATAACCTCGGGTATAGCCAATGGAATGGTAATGAGCCGAAGAATTGCAGAAAAATGTAGCCGACAGTAAGAAAAGCCCTGTTTCTCAATTTGAGACGTTTTGGTCTCCCTATGATTTAATTTTTGATAGCGTTCAGGTTATCCCATTGAGAAAAAATCCGGTGCGACGAACTGTTGTGATGGCAGTCTTGGGTAGCATAAACCCATTGGATGCCACAATTTTCTTTGCTGGAAAGACCTTGGTTAAAACGAATAATTGGCCACTATTGTGATCACCCTTAAGGGTCCCGCAACGTTTACGGCCTACGGAATATACTCACCCAAGTTGTCTATCCATCGCAATCGCGGCGTATCACTTTCGTCGTCCACGCGCCAAATCGAGTAAAGGTCCCACCCTTGATAGGTACTTCTTTGCTTAAGCTCGAGAGCGGTCTTGGATTCGCCCGTCGCGATGGTGCACGTGGGGCTACAGGTCGCGGTGTCCAAATAGTAGGCTGCCGCTGGAGGGAAAGCCGGCGTCACAGAAAATAAAAATCCCGTCTCCGGGGACACACCTGTCGCAGATACATTGCCCAGGTTAAAAATATAATATCCCATGCCGAGCCAGTTGCTCAGTAGGCCGCTGGCACAGTCCGTTCCCACTACAGTGCCGTCAAAAAAACTATTGTATACAGCTTGACTAGTGCCAATACCGCTCGCGCTATTAAACGTGCAAGTGCCTGTTTGTGTCGATGAGACAGTGGCCGTGCTTGTTGCGTATCGAATGTAAGAGGAACCCTTACCTATGCCCGCTGACGTTCCCGTCGACGACACTGTTCCGCTACTAAATACATAGTCTGCACCACTGCTGACGTCTCCGTAAATTCCGCCAGCATAGTTTGAACCAACTATGTCGGCAGAAACTGTCGCATATGCAATACTGCCAGTGCCCCAGCCTACAACGCCTCCGGCTCGGTTGGAGACAGATTCTATGCGGCCGCTCACGCTAACGTGGCGAATAGCCCCGTTATTCATCCACCCCGCGATACCACCGCTATAGTAGGCTCCTCTAAAATCTGCGTTTATTACTTTTAAATTACTAACCTGCCCGTCCAGTTTTGCAAAAATAGACGCATTGTTGGCATTTTGTCGATTTAGCCCATCAACGGTATGGTTATTGCCGTCAAAAACGCCTGTGAAAGACTGCGGTCCCACATCGCCAATGGGCGTCCAGTTGTCGGCTCCTGAACTGGAAATATCAGAATCAAGAATATAAAACTTAGTGGCATCATTCACGGCAATGGCCTGAAGCCCAGCGAGATTCGTAATTAAGGAGGGAGGGTTCGATAATTGAGTCACATAAATCCAAGTTCGCTTGGGCTGTAATGAATTTTGCTTAATATAAAAATGCGCAACGCCAATATTTCCCGTGGTCAAAAACGGGGCGGTGGCCGTGTAGTTGTACGTTGCAGCGAATGTGCCGCCCCCGGAAGGGGCGCATGATACATTTTGGTCTGTTGCGCTGGGGCTTGTTATTACTACCTCGCCGAGGCTTACATCACAAAGGCCTGTTAAGGTCCATGCGGGAGACATAGTTTCATTCACCGTGCGGGCGGCGATGGAAGCTGAGGGGTGAGAGTTGCCGGTAAATGCAAGGCGGGGCTCAGCCACTGTGAAGACTGGATCGGCAGATGTGATAGCGTGTCCATCAACGGCAAAATTAAGTGTCCGCGATATTGCTGAGACTTCGGCATAAAACGTTACTGAGTAAGTTCCATCAGTGTTGTCTGTAATAGTGGAGAGCCAAGCGTCCGTGGCGTTGCCAGCCATCGATGCTGTTATCGTGGTCGAAGCATCATAAATAGGGTCACCGTATTGGTCGCGCGTGGTGACGGTTACCGAAACAGGGGTATTGCGAATCACGCTGTTGTTATCGAGTAAGAATGAGCTATTGATTACGCTCAATGTGGGTGGCCCGGAAGGCACCTCAGCGACGGTCGTTTGGTTTTTTATGGTGCCGTAAATTTTGTTGTCGGCAAGTTGACATGCTGTAAGGGCCGCCAACAATAATACTAAAAAGACTCTATGCCGGCTGCCGTGGTAACGTTCCATTTTTGTAGGACGACATTTTGCCTCCATATTAAGCACTCCATTAAAATTGATATACTTAGTATCGTCTGATGCGGTGAATAACTTTAGTTATTATTGCGGTATGTTAAAAAATTTCAGATATCAATGTCCGGTTTTTTTGGCCAAAGTACGAATTCAGCGATTCCTTATGAGACACATTCAAAATTGCTTAATTATTGCGCAGGGTTTGTTTTGAATTTAACTTTAGAGTTTTGGACAGAAGATCCCAATCCGTCTTATTGTGAGACGGCTACGAACTGGGTTAGGTTGTTGTGCGAGCAATGAACAAGGGGCTTGAGTACGGATAACTTGGGTGATCCAAGTCTTATGAGGAGTTTATTTCAAGCTTCACGTAGAGAATCGGGTCACTGTAATCGTTGCTGACGATGCTGCTGAATATGACAGCCGCTCGTTCCCAAAATCGACGGCAACTGCCGACGGCTTTTATTTGCTTTTTGCCTTCTTTCCAAAGTGTATGGACTTGGGAAAAGAGGTGGGCTATCTGTGCGAGCCTAAAAAACACATTTGGTAAATTGCCAAAATGTCCAAAGTTATGAGTTGTGTGAAAGCCCCTTGTTTTTTGCTCATTAAAAGTCACATTTTCTATGGTAAATCGTGTCGCTCCTCCTTTTGCTATTTCTTTAACGTTGCCGTGATGTAGATTTAGATTTGTGATCCAACTATTGTAGTAAAGAGCCGCCCCGCTGGGATCTATTTCCGTGTACTCAAGCAGGTTTACGTGCAAGCGATTCTCTGCCTTGTGCTCTTGCTTGAGGGGCAGATTATTTGACCATTCAAAGTGGTGTTGATGACCCTCTTTGTCTATATACTGCCAAGCCTGTTTTTTGTCGGGCAAGTAATCATACCACGAAAACAGTTCCTTATTGCGCTCGGGCTTGGCAGTGATTATGAACGACCAGCCGTTATCAATGATTTGTGAAACCACGGTCACTGATGAAAACAAGTTGTCACCGGTTATGCAGATCGGTCGTTTCGGATAACTGGAGTTGAGTCTTCGAAGTAGATGTTTGGCCGCGTTGATCTCACAGTCATTTTTGACATAGTCTTCCTGATGTTTTTGTTTTTCTATGGGCTCTTAGGCCATAGTGAGTGAGATCGGCTGATAAGGGGAAATCAATGAAGCCACAAGCTGACCGTGCATATTCAAGTTGGCGCCCTTGGATCCAGTTCGCAAAAGACACTTATCACATCCAATCTTGTAGCTACTCCACTCCCCTGAGCTATCTATGTCTACCAGGTCGAATTTATTTAAAAGACGAAAGGATTGAACGAGCTTCTTGCGCTCCAGCCGTTGATGGATGAGTTTAAGTACCTGATTAAATGCTTCTGTTGGAATGTCACACAATATATAGCGAAACTGGTCATCGCCAGGGATGCCCTTGACCGTAAAAAATTGGTTCAAATTTTTCAACGCCACATTATTGGCCTTAAATTCTTTAACAAAGGCACGAAGTGATGGGTAGCGAAACAAGTACAAGCACAAGCCTAAGATCACTGTCTCACCCATAGAGTGGTAGCAGCTCCCCTGCCTTCTTAAGTCAGGCCTATTTTGATGCATCCAGCGGATCCAATCGGGAAATATTTTGTAGAAGAACTTAAAACTCCTTGCGTAACTACTTAAATCTATCAAATGGAACTCCCAGAAGAAGATATTAATTTGAAAAATATTCTTCTATTTTGATAGATTTGCAATATTATTGACATCGCTACTTGAGATATAGGATACAGTCACTATGTCCAGGGAATTTCAGTTTTCACTATTCAACATGAATAACAAAAGAGTCTTTGGCGGAGCTCTGCTTAAGAAATCAAACCCAAAAGAAAAGCGGCCGATTTCAACCAAACACACCATGCATATTGTCATGCGATCTCAGCATGCCAAGGGGAAACGATCATTTTTGGCAAAGAGAAATAGAGAAGCTGTAAATAGAATCATAAAACACCAAGCCAGCAAGCATGGCCTCCGGCTTTATCGCTATGAAAATGTTGGTAATCACATTCATATTCTTCTTCGAACGGGGCACCGTAAATGGCTCATCGGATTCTTACGATCGGTGACTGGACTTATTGCTCGCCATGTTCTGGGTGCCGAACGTGGGAGCGCTCAAGGCTTGCAGTTCTGGGAAGCTCGACCGTTCTCACGAGTTGTGACCTGGGGGCGAGATTATAATTCTGTAAAACGCTACTTCGATAAGAACCGCTTGCAGGCCTGGGGATTTGATTTATCCAATTGGAGCTTAGCCTTTGATGCTAGGCAACCAGACTCAAGTTAGGGGACACTGCAATATTGAGAAAAAATAATTTCAGTTCCAATTGGAAGCCCTGATAGAAGAGGATCCTGCGCTCATACGGAATTGCTGTGGCGTCTTGAGACGAATTTTGATTAATTTGTCTCAAAATGGGAGACAGGCGTATTGGCGCGAGGTTCATGCCGGTCGAAGACGGTCTCATCAAATGGTGTCTATGAGTTTTTCCGAGGGTTATAATGCAACTAATACCAGTAAGGGCGACACACGACTGCGCTTGTGGCCGAGGTTAGCCTTCCAGCCTTGACCCAAGATCTCGCATGTCGACAGATTCATTTCACTCCGCAATCTCAACTTCAAAATCTTCAGCACTTCGTTTTTTACGTACGGCCCTAGAAGAGCCAATAGACCAAGTGAGTGCCACATGGCCCGAGAAACCTGCGGCACTGTTGGCACCATTTAAGGTTTGGGCTACGCCGACACGCAACTCTCCTTTTTCTGCAAAATTCAGGTCAGCCCACAAAGACGCCGTTAGGGCTTCAGGGTTCACTTCATAGTACAAATAGCTTCCGGCATTGACCATGTTGACGACGTTGTCTCGAACACTTGGCGATGGAGCAAAATCGTCATCAGAAAGAGTGTGTTGGCCTGATACAGTTGTACCCAGTCGGAATCGTCCAAGAAATTTATACGTTCCCGCCTTCCAATTCACTAAGTTTGACCGCCCATCGTCCCGAACAGAAAACCCTAAGTACGTGAACACATCAATAAACCCCACATCAAGATCTCCCCAGACGCCGCCATTAAAACGCATGGTGCCCTCACCGATCATGACAACATGGGACGTAGGATCAACGGTGTAAATGGGTATCACGAGCTCCACCACCGGAGAAATATTCAGCTCATGCCAATCTTTAGTGAGTGCCATATCCACGAAGATTTCAGATAGCCCTGAGTTGGTAAGCCCCTGACCGGCATTGTTGCTTTCGCTATAGGCGACCACGGCACCACCACCGAGGGCCCATTCGGGAGCGACAAAATATTTGCCGGCTAGACGAAGTTGAGTGGAGCGCATTGTGTTGCCATCATCAAGGCGCACAAACTCACCCCACGTGGACTTAAAGTTGGCGTCTGTCTGAAAGTAGTTGGTCTCCACTTCAAATCGCACCTCTTCCCCTGAAAATACCGGGGGAGCAGGATGTGAGGCGAACGCTGAACTTGAAATCCAAAACAATACAAATCCAAATGCGATAAATCTCATTTTTTTCCATCCAAAAACAGGTTTTAGGGCGGCCATCGATAAAAAGCATATCCCACCTGGTGCCGGCGCAAAAGCGATAGATTAAAAAACATAGGTTTGGTGGATTCACATTTGTGCCAAACGCCAGATTCGACTAATGTGCATTCTGAATGCTAAAAATAGCGTAGTCATAAAAATGCAAAAACGAGCCATTTTAATCATATTTCTTACCGTATTCATCGACCTTGTGGGTTTTGGGATCATCATTCCGTTAACCCCCTTTCTGGTGACCTCATTTGGCGCCGATGCGTTTATGGTCGGGCTATTGATGGGGATATACTCTTTAGCTCAGTTTTTATTTGCGCCACTTTGGGGGCAATTGAGCGATCGACTGGGACGACGCCCCATTATTTTGGTGAGCCTATTGGGTGCGGGATTATCGCATCTGATGTTTGCATTTGCTGATCACCTTTGGGTTTTATTTGTGGCACGAGCACTGGCCGGCCTATTTGGTGCGAATATTTCAACGGCCATGGCTTACATCGCTGATATTACCGAAAAAAAAGATCGTTCAAAGAGCATGGGCCTTATTGGTGCCGCATTCGGTTTAGGTTTCGTGTTGGGACCATTTTTGGGCGGAATTTTTGCGCAATTTGGTGACAGTCTTGGAGACGTGGCCCCCTTTGGTAAGAGCTTTGCGGCGGTAGGGGCTGCGATAATATGTCTATTGAATTTTGGGATGGCTATTTTTCTCTTAAAAGAAAGCCTGCCACAGTCTTTACGAAGTCAGGTAAAAAAGCGACCGCCTCGATTCAAAAATATCACCAAGCATTTTTCGACGCCCGTTGTGGGATCGTTGATGACTATTTTTTTTCTTGGCACGGTGGGTATGGCCAGCATGGAAGCCTCTCTCTTTTTGTTTGTGAAAGATCAATTTAACTGGGACATGGTCACGGCAAGTTATGGTTTTGCCTATGTGGGTGTGATTATGGTTTTGACCCAGGGGCTATTTATCCGAAAACTCATGCCGCTGTGGGGTGAGCGTAAAGTGTTGCTCATTGGATTATTTCTTTTTGCTATCGGTATTGGCGGAATAGGTTGGGCCGAACACGTGTGGTACCTCGGAATCGTGGTGACATTGTTAGCTCTAGGCAGTGGTTTTATGAATCCCGCCATAAATGGGAGCATCAGCCTTCTGACGTCCAATGAAGAGCAGGGCAGTGTGATGGGCGTGAATCAAAGTCTTTCGGCCATGGCGCGAATATTTGGCCCGGCCATCGGGGGATGGCTATATGTGCATGCGGGACACTCCTCTCCATTTTGGCTCAGTGGGGCCTTTGGCGCCATAGCTTTTGGCATCGCCGTTCTTCACCGCAATTCATTGCCTGAGGCGGGAAAGCAGTCATAGATCTATTGCACAGTTGGGTATCAATTTTGCTCAAGCCTTTGTCAGATTTTGCTGAGGAGGGTTTGAGTGTCCGTTCAGATGTTTAGGTTTAATGCAGGCATTGTAATTGCTTCTTATTTGCCGCTTTTGATGCTTCTTTTTGTATTGGGGCAGCAGGTGGCTGCCCCCTTCCCTCCAGCGGAACCTGTCAACGCTTCGCTTCAGGCGGTGGAGGTCGAAGGGGCGACCGTAGAGGATCTCGTTGAAGATGTATTTACAGTTCTGGATGTGGAGCAAATCAACCAGGGGCGTGGCGGTTCCACACTGCACCCCTCCGATCTTCTTGGAGGATCTCCGTTTGCTGAAAAATCAAAGCCTTACGACACAGAGGCCCGCTTGTCTCCATTGCCTTTCTAATGCTAAGGAATAGATACAGTTTATGAATGAGAGGCCCCACGGATCGATGATGCGGATCGGCCTTCTCTGGGAACCCAAGGAGCCCGTATGTCGTCGTCGACAGAAGTTGGGGGGAGTCAATCCCGCCAACTGAGTGATCGCTATTTGCCTCAAGAAGTGGAAGCCCGTCATTATCAGAATTGGGAAGAAAAGGGATATTTTAGATCAGTCGATGTGTCCACGGCACCTCCATTTTCGGTCATACTGCCTCCTCCAAATGTGACCGGATCACTGCATATGGGACATGCCCTGGATCACACCATTCAAGACGTTCTTGTCCGCTGGAAGCGAATGAGCGGGTACAACACCATGTGGTTGCCGGGAACAGACCATGCAGGAATCGCCACTCAAAATGTTGTAGAGCGAGAGCTGGGTAAACAGGGCCAGACTCGGCAAGAGTTGGGTCGCGATGAATTTGTGAAACGCGTATGGCAGTGGAAAGAGCAATACGGCAATCGGATCACCTCACAAATGCGAAGGCTTGGTGATTCTTGTGACTGGGATCGGCACACCTTCACATTGGATGAGGGTGTTTCTCGTGCCGTGAGAAAGGTGTTTTCAGATTTATACAAAAAAGGCTGGATCTACCGCGGATCTCGGCTCATCAATTGGAGCCCCAAACTTGAATCAGCAATTTCTGATTTAGAAGTGGAGCACCAGGACGTTAAGGGCCACCTTTGGCACCTCAAGTATCCGGTGGATGGTCAGAGCGGTCGATTTTTAGTGGTGGCCACCACGCGCCCAGAAACCATGTTGGGCGATTTGGCGGTGGCGGTTCACCCGGAGGATAAACGGTATCAAGATTTGTTAGGACAAAAGGTCAAGCTACCACTGACAAATCGAAAAATATCGATCATCGCTGACTCTCATGTGGATCGCGAATTCGGTACGGGCGCTGTAAAGATCACTCCGGCCCATGATTTTAACGACTACGAAATGGGACTGCGGCATAACCTGGGATTTTTAAATATTCTAAATCCAGATGGAACATTGAATGAAAATGCCGGTGCCTATCAAGGATTATCAACCGCAAAGGCTCGTGAAAAGATTGTTGCCGATCTAGATGCCCAGGGATTTTTAGAAAAAGTAGAACCCCATCAACATTCAGTAGGACATTGTTCGCGAAGTGGTTGTGTGGTGGAGCCCTACTTATCAGATCAATGGTTTGTTAAGGCCGAAGAATTGGCTGTTCCGGCTCGACGAGTTGTCGAAAGTGAGACAATTACTTTTGAACCTGAATCATGGACAAAAACCTATTTGCATTGGATGAATAACATTCAAGATTGGTGCATTTCAAGACAACTATGGTGGGGCCACAGAATCCCGGCTTGGTATTGTCAAGATTGTGGGCATATTACAGTTTCTGAAGAAGACCCCAGTGAATGTGAGTCATGTGATAGCAAAAACATTAAGCAAGACGAAGATGTACTAGATACTTGGTTTAGTTCAGGGCTTTGGCCATTTAGCACCATGGGTTGGCCAGACGTGACAGAAACCCAAAAGACATTTTATCCCACTGACGTTTTAGTTACGGGACACGATATTATTTTCTTTTGGGTGGCCCGAATGATTATGATGGGCCTGGAGTTTACAGGTGATGTCCCATTTAGAAAGGTCTATATCCACGGTCTCATTCGAGATTCACAGGGGCGAAAGATGTCAAAGTCTTTGAATAACTCTGTGGATCCTGTGGAAATCATAGACAAACATGGCGCTGATGCTTTGAGGTTTACATTGATGGCCCAAATAGCCTCAGGCCGTGACCTCAAGTTTTCTGAACAAAGACTTGAGGGTTATCGAAACTTTATGAACAAAGTGTGGAATGCCACACGATTTTCAATGACAGCACTTAGTGATTTTGAAGGCGACTTAAGTGCCGAACCGGTTCCCAACAAGTTGCACCTGTCTGATGCAGATCAGTGGATAGTTTATAAGCTCGGAAAGTGTGAACGAGACGTGCACGAGGCTCTTAGTCAATACCGGTTTTCGGATGCGGCTGGAAGTATCTACAGTTTTATCTGGCACGAGTTCTGTGATTGGTATTTGGAATTTATTAAACCCATAATTTATGGCGACAAGGCAGAAGAACGGCGAGCTACACAAAAAGTTCTTTTTGAAACTCTAAACCGAGCGATAAAGCTTTTGCATCCATTTGCTCCGTTTATTACTGAAGAAATTTTTCAGACGTTGAACTCCACAGATAAGACGGTGATGCTTGAGCGTTACCCCACGACCAAAAATGATAAATCATGGTTAGCCATTGGTTCTGAAGCAGCAGCATTCGAAATGGATGTGGTGCGAGAGACGATCACCGCCATTCGCAACATTCGCGGCGAAAATAGAATCAAGCCGGGTGAGAAAATAGCTGTGCGTTTGGCCCCAGAGAGTGACAAGGGTCAGAAAATCTTGGGAGCCAACAAGCTGTACATCATGACGATGAGTCGCCTCGACTCCTGTGAAATTGGTGAGCCAGGAAATCTAGCAAAATGTGCCGTATCGCCTGTTTATTTAGGTGATGTGAGGCTTGACGTGATTGTTCCGCTAGAAGGGCTTGTGGATATAGAAGAAGAAGTGAAGCGCCTTGAAAAGAAAATCGAAAAGCTTGAAAAAGAAAAGGCAGGCCTAGATAAGCGGCTTGCCAATGAAAACTTCGTGAAAAATGCTCCAGAAGAAGTGGTGATTGAAGGGCGCGAGCAGCTTAAAACTCTAGATGCACAAATAACGATACTGCAGGCAAGTCTTGAGCGGCTGCGCTAACTAGGCGGTGTCGCGAAAGCGACCCGCCTAATTGCCTTGTCACATCATCAAAGTTGCTTGAGGCGACCTTGTCCATCCACGAAGAAGCTCACATTGTTTTGGCTTTTCTTGATGGCTGTTTCCACGCGCCAGTTGAGATTGATCTCTGCTCCGGCGATGGGGTCAGCGGTGGTTCCAAGATTAACCACTTGTGGAACCTCGACGTCGGCGTAAAAGTGATAGGCCAACATCACGTTGATGAGACTCGGTGTGATCGAAATATTGTTGAGGAACCTTCCTAAGCCTTTGTATTGGCCACCGAAGGTGTAGTTAAGTCGAAAACTAAAATCCACTACTGAAATACCCCAAAGGTTTTTGTAGGTGATACCGTAGTGAGCGCTTTCAGGTGGCATCCAACCTTCAAGTTGGTCCCAGCACTCAATGCCCTTTGGCAGTGCGCTGGCCAATTGACGGTTCACTTCGTAAATGGGTTCGTTGTCTTCGACAACTTTCCAGATCTTGCGACCCACGTTGACGATGGTACCAAGATCGGCGGGATCAAGAATCTTTGGAGCCACATTTTCTTCATTGTCAGTTTTGAGCTCAGAGCAATTGTTCAAATATCCAAGCGCCTCAGCATCATCAATAATAGTCGTGCCCAAATAGGTGACTTCCACGTCTCCCACAACTTCAGAACCCAACAGGTTCATCGGCTCGAGAAAATTGGAGCCAAAAGCTTGGCCCGAAAATAATGCCGTTATCGCTATCAAAAAAATACGACGGATTGATGTTCCCATTTATGCCCCCCAGCAAATGGTTGAATCTACGGCAAAGGCCCCACCGACCTTTGTCTTAGACTTGCCGGAGAAATTATAAAGATTTCAATTAATAGGCAATGGTTAAATCAGGCCGATCTCTCTGAGGCGCTGCATTAAAAAGTTTTGCGAAGAAATATCAGGATATTTCGCCCCCGTTCCGACGCAGCTTGGAATACAGCTGAGTGTGGCTTCAGGGTGAGGATGCATAAAAAATGGCATAGAATACCGGCTCACATTTTGGCCATCCTGGGGATTAACCACTCGGTGCGTGGTAGAGGGAATCACCTCATTGGTGATTCTTGAAAGCATATCCCCGGCATCCACGATCAGCTGTCCGGCTTCAGCTTCCACGGGTAGCCATTGTCCCTGGCGGTCTAGAAGTTCCAATCCAGAAGCTGATGCGCTGACCAATATCGTTATCAGATTAATATCTTCGTGGGCCGCGGCTCTTACAGCATGGGGATCAGCCCCTTCAGGTATGGGTGGATAGTGAAGAAGGCGCAAAATGGAATTGCCGTTAAGAGTGAGGCGATCAAAGTAATCGCTTGGCAGATCCAGCGCGGGCGTGAGTGCTTGCAACATAATTCGGCCCACGTCATCGAGCGCACTGTAGAGTTGTGAAAAGGTTTTTCTGAAGCCAAGAATTTCTTCGGGCCAAATGTTTTTTGGATATTGATCGTAATAGGTCTCGCCAGGGTTAAGATCACGACCCACATGCCAAAACTCCTTGAGATCGGCCACAGTACTGTCTTTTGCGTGCTCTTTGCCAAAGGGGGTGTAGCCTCGTTGCCCGCCACCTTCATGGCACAAGAACTCAAGCTTTTTACTCTCTGGCAAGCTAAACAGAACGCGGCTTTTTTCGTAGGCAGTATCCAAAAGCGTTTGCTGTATGGGGTGGTCTTTTAAAATAATAAAACCGAATTGCCTGAGGCCACGAAATAAATCCGCAGTGAACTCTTGCCGCTGATTTACATCACCATCAATGTATTGTTTAAGGCTAAGGGTTGGTACTTGGGTTAAATAATCGGCATGAGTGGACGCAGTCATAATTTCCCCCTGTTCCTATGATTCGCCGCACGGACCAGCTTCAGGCCTATTCCTTGTTGGTAAAGGCGTCAAGGTGTGCCTGGAGTTCGTGGGCGTTATTGCTAAAAAACCATGAAACGCCGCGTTTTATTTCGCGAAAAAGAACGTTTTTCGAACTCACAAAACCAGTGCCCACCTTTTGGCGATTGTCTAAATGTCTTTGAAGGAGGGCGTTTGTGATGAGCAGGTAGTGACCCGTGAGGCCGCCGAGCCTCTCTTTGAGGGCCCACTGACTTATTTCAGTTGTATTGGTTTCTGCAATGGCCAGTAAACATTGCCGTGGGAAGTTTTCGGTAGGTAACAGGGCGGGATCGAGGCTCATGATGTGATAATCTTCGCAGGGTATGAGTGTGCTTAAGCACTCTCTAAGATGATCAAGGCGTGAATTTAATTTGTGAACGGGTTCTTTGAGCTCGATCATAAAGTGCACATGTTTGCCAAACATTTCGCAGACGTCTTTTAAACGAGGGATGTCGGGAACAAGTTCATGCAACTCTTTCCAGCTAAGATTTGATAAGACCAAATCGGGGCGCTGAAAGAGGCGTCCACAATGTGCATCATGGTGAAGGACGGCCACATTGTCTTGGGTCCATCGGACATCAAACTCAACGCCCCAAATCTTTGCATCTAAAGTTTTTTGAACGGCAGCTACTGTATTTTCAATGCAATCACTCCCATGCACTCCTCGATGCGCTACAAGACGAACGTGTTGCAGGGAACTTGTCTGAGGGGGCTTTTGCGGGATAGCGCCCATCATCGCGTCCACAAACCTTTGAAGCCCATCTAACAATGCTTTTTTCAATATACTGAGTCTCCTGCGTGAATTGGGTTGAAACTCTAAAAATTTTGCTCGAATATATTATGAATTCAACTAAAAACGGGGGGCCGTATCGTGTGTGGGTTTAAGTTTCGAATAGTGGCAACAGTGTTCATGTTTCTAATCGCTTCTGAAAGCTTTGCGGCCGGAAAAGGTGGTTGGTCTATGGGCGGTAACCTTGGAGTCACCAATGCCAATCAGTCAGACATGAATACACTTCGAAGCCGGGCTAATACACGAGAGTCTGGCATATCGACATCTGACCTGGGAAATGCTTGGGAAGGAAATTTTATTTTGAGTTACCGACCGTCAAAGGGGTCATTAGCTTTCCAGCTTCGGCCATCGTTTTTCTATCAAAACTCAGATGGAAGTAATTCAGCGGGTCGCAAATTTGAATATGGGATGCAGGGGTACACCGTTTTTCCTGTTCTCAGATGGTATTTACTCGAAGACAAAACGATTAAATTTTTCTCACAATTTGGTGTGGGTTGGGCCTTTGCTTCAGGGACGATAAAAGAAGACAATGCCACGAGCGATGGAGCGGCCGAGTTGGATTTTTCCGGTGACGATATGGGTTACTTGGTGGGCCTGGGTTCTGAATTTTGCTTTTCTCGCGGGCAACACTGTATCAACTTTGAAGGTAGTTTTCGAATTCTACCCATACCTCGACTCATTGCGGATAGCGTATCCGGCGCCTTCGACAGCTCAGCCCCCTATGGGTCGCCAGATAGTTTGTCGCAAGCGACAAGTGGGCGCGAGGTCGAGTTGGACGAAACGGATCTGAGCGCCACACTTTCTGGTGTGCAGGTCTTTTTGGGCTATTTGTACTACTTCTGAACCTTAGAAGTTTTGGTTCAAAACACGGCCAGAGAGTGTTTTGTGCGATCAATTTCGTAGGCCTCGACATGGGTCCAGTGGTCAAACAAACGCACCTTATTGTATGACTTTAAAGATGCCGTGCCCTACAATTATCTGAGTGATTCCAATAAGTTGCTGTTGGAGAGGCATAATATAATGGCGATGCAAATTAAGCTTTGGGGTGTGCGGGGATCGTTGACAACGCCAAAACCTCCAAAAGAAATCGAAGCTCGGGTTTTACAGCTGCTCAAAAGATATATCGCAGAGGGCAAGGGAAGATCGCCAGAGGAATTTCTTTCCTCATTGCCTCAACGTGAGGTGGGCGGGTATGGCGGCCACACTTCTTGCGTGGAAGTTACAAACGGTCCGCACCAGATTATTATCGATGGTGGGAGCGGATTGCGACCTCTTGGCGGTAAAATGCTCACCGGTCCCTGTGGCCTTGGTCGAGGCGAGGTGCACATTTTGTTCACGCATTTTCATTGGGACCATTTAGTGGGGTTACCATTTTTCGTGCCGATTTTTATTCCGGGAAACAAAATTCATATTTATGCCGTGCAACCGGAGCTTGAAGAAATCATTCGGCACGTGTTTGAAAAGCCCTATTTTCCAGTATCTTTTGATGATTTGGGGGCAGAGGTGGTGTTTCATCAATTGGCGCCACGGGAGAAACGTGAATTTGGAGACTTGCAGGTGACGCCTTACCAGTTGGACCATCCCGATCCCTGTTGGGGGTTTCGCGTGGAGTGTGGCGGCAAAGTTTATGCTCACTGCGTAGATACAGAGTGCACTCGAGTGAGTCGAAAAGATCTGGGGCCAGATCTGCCGCTGTATCAGGGCGTGGATGTGATGGTGTTTGACGCCCAGTACACGTTTAAAGAGGCCACAGAAAAGGTGCATTGGGGTCATTCGTCGGCACCCATTGGTCTTGATATTGCCGTTCGTGAAAAAATAAAAAACGTTTATTTTGTACACCATGATCCTGTAGCATCAGATATGAAAATAGCGCAGGCCGAGGCCGAATCCAGAGATTATTTTAAAACTATGATAAAGGCCCTAAAAAGTGCCGATGAAAATGCATTTGAGCCAAATTGGTGTTTTGCCCATGAGGGCATGGTAATTGAGGTTTAATATTTAATGATCAAAAACACAGATGGTCTAAAGGTTAAAATCGAACAACAAAACGAGGAGTTGGTCATCCACCTGAATGGTTTTGTTGACGAAGATGCCGAGTTTTCAAATGAAACTCCAGAAGGAGTGAGGAAGATTATTATAGATTTTGAAAATGTAAAATTGATCAATTCATGTGGCTTACGAACTTGGGTGACTTGGGTTAAGGCTTTGGAAGGGCGAGTGCAGATCGTTTTTCGAAATTGTCATAGAAATATCGTGGATCCCATTAACATTCTTGAAGGCTTTATGCCGGCAGGTACGTTGCTTGAATCTATGTACGTCCCCTACGCTTGCGATTCTTGCGACTATGAAGAAGAAATACTCTATGTGCGGGGCCAGGACTTTTTAGAGGGCCGGGCCGACAGTCCGGAGACTAATAATATTCCCGAAACCTTTGAGTGCCCTAAATGTGGTGACTCAATGGAAATGGACATATTGCCCAGTAAGTTTTTTAAGTTTTTGAAATACCGCAGCTAGGTTGTTTCCCTAGTATCAGTGTGTTAGCTTAGCATCTGATGGCAAAAAACAAACGGCGTGAGCCAGTATTTGAGCGCAATATAGTCGGAATAATCAAACGCCACCCCGATGGCTTTGGTTTTCTTATCCCAGAACAAGATAGAATACCTGATGTGTATATACCCCGGCAGTCTATGACTGGGATTATGTCCAATGACAAAGTGGAGGCCTCGGTTCGTTTAGAGCGCGGTGGCGAACGATTGCGTGGAGATATAGTAAAAGTGTTAGCTCGGTCAGTTTCTACGGTGTCGGGGCGTCTTCACATTTCAGGCCCTGGTCGTGGGTATTTGAAAGACGAAAGCCACGCCTGGGGTGAAGATCTGCGTGTGTCCATTCCGCCAGGTTTAGAAGTGAAAGACGGCGATTGGGTTTCTGTTCGAGTGGAGAGCTTTTCTGATTCGGTACGGGGTTTTGCGGGGTCCCTTGTTGGTGTCATCGGGAATGTTGAAGATCCCCTCAATGATGATCGTCGTGTGATTTTCAATAATGGGATTCCCTTTGAGTTTTCAAAGGCGGGCTTGACCCAGGCCAGTGGCATGTCGGCAGAGGTTTCAGTGCAAGACATGGCCGGCCGAATCGACATTCAGGATTTACCCTTAATTACGATAGACGGTCAGACGGCTAAGGATTTTGACGACGCCATTTTTGTAGAGAGCAAAAAAGAAGGGTACCGATTGGTCGTGGCCATTGCAGATGTGAGCCACTACGTAAAGCCGGGCGCGCCCATTGATGAGGACGCCAAAGAGCGAGGCAACAGCACCTACTTTCCGAACCTAGTTATTCCGATGCTGCCGGAGATTTTAAGTAATGAGTTGTGTTCATTGCGCCCCAATGTGCCTCGACTGGCGGTTGTGGCGGATATGCATCTGTCCTCCACGGGTGAGCTCGTAGATTCTTCATTTTATGAAGCGGTTATTCGAAGTCATGCGCGGGTCACCTATGGTCAGGCCCAGGAAGTGGTGGATGGCAACCCGCCCGAAGAAATCAAGCACGTCACTCAAGAGATCTTGCGGGCTGCGGAATTGGCAAAAGTGCTTATGGCTCGAAGATTTCAGGCGGGGTCTTTGGATTTAGATATACCTGAAACTGAAATTGAAATTGATGAAGCTGGTGACCCGGTTGATATTTTGAAGGCTAACAGGCTTTTTGCCCACCGATTGATCGAAGAAATGATGTTGATGGCCAATATTGCAGTGGCCCAGTTTATTAAAAAGAACAATCGACACGGGTTATATCGAATCCATGAAGATCCAGATAGTGAAACTATATCAGAACTAGAGGGCTTTTTAGAAAGCTTTGGTTTTCGAAAAAGACTCACGGGCGGAGTCTTGCAAAAGCAGATCACTCGAGCTTTGGAGTTTTTTTCAGGTAAGCCTCAAGAGCACATGATAAATATCCTTACTCTTCGTTCTATGAACCAAGCCAAGTACAGCCCCGAGAATGTGGGGCATTTTGGGTTGGGGTTTGCTGATTATGTTCACTTCACTTCTCCCATTCGGCGGTATCCAGATCTTGTAATTCACCGAATTGTGAAGTCCATAGTTTATCCGGGCAAAGGGTACAAGGTTCCGTCGTTAGAAGAGCTGGCCACCATGGGTGAGATGCTCAGCGCTTGCGAGCAGCGATCTGTGAAGGCCGAGCGGCAGTTTTACTCCATAAAAAAAGCACGATTTATGCGGAAATTTTTAGGGCAAGAGTTTGAGGGGATGGTCAGCTCAGTGGCCAAATTCGGGATTTTTGTGCTATTGCGCCAGTATGACGTGGATGGGCTTGTGCGTCTGGAAGATCTGGGAAATGAGGATTTTGAGTTCGACGAGGAAACTTTGCGGCTGGTGGGGAAAAAGTCAGGGCGTTCTTATTGTCTTGGCGATCAAGTCAAAGTACAAGTAGTAGCTACCAATACAGATTTGGGGCGAATAGACTTTGTTTTGGCCGAAGGGGACGGGAGGGCCGCCACTGTTGATCCACCGCAAAAAAAGCCCGCTAAAAAACGCGGCAAGACTAAAAACAATCGTCGGGGTGTTCGCAAAGCACGGGTTCGAAAATCTCGCAGAAAGAGTTAAGCTCGGTCAGTTTGTTTTCGAGAAAATTGCGAAAAAAGATCTCACTCATTTGAGTTTGGCTGAACGCCTTCGATTGAGCTTTGAAGAGCTGGGGCCCACTTTTGTGAAGTTTGGGCAGCTTCTTGCTACGCGTCCAGATTTAATTCCTGCCGACATCGTCGAAGAGTGCAAGAAGCTGCATGATCAAGTCCCCTATGTGCCCTTCTCGTTGATTGAACAGCAACTGCATCGGCACTTCGGCCAGCCCTTGGATCAAATTTTTGCAGAGTTTGATGAGTCACCCTTGGCGGCCGCTAGCATTGCGCAAGTTCACAAGGCCCGTTTGAAAAATGGCCAAAAAGTGGTGGTTAAAGTTCAACGACCAGGGATCGAAGAGATCATCGCAGAAGACTTGAGCGTATTGTACACACTGGCCGAGTTATTAGAACGCTATGTTGTGGAGCTTCGGGTTTATAACCCTGTGGGCATTGTGGATCAGTTTTTTAATAGTCTAGAGCTTGAAACGAATTTTGTTATTGAGGCGAATAACATCAGAAGGTTTCAAAAAAACTTTAAAGATGAGCCCAATATTAAAATACCTGACGTATATGAGGAATACAGCGGCCAGAAAGTTCTGGTTTTAGAGTTTTTGGAGGGGACTCCCCTCAGCCAAAAACGAGCCTTAGACCAAGAGGGGATAGACCCTGAGGTGGTTCTTAGAACAGGCCTGCACTGTTATTTAAAAATGGTTTTCACAGACGGTCTTTTTCACGGAGATCTGCACGCAGGCAACATGTTTGTTATGCCAGATAACAAGGTGGGCCTTATTGATTTTGGTGTGGTCGGGCGCCTCAACAATCGAACCCAGTCCGCCATCGCCAACATGTTATTGGCACTTGCCGCTGAGGACTATGACCGCTTGGCCTATGAGTATGTGGATCTAGCACCCTATTCAGAGCGTGTGGACGTCGACAAATTTGCCCGAGAACTTCGAGATCTCATAGCGCCTTATTACGGGCTGACGTTAAAAAATGTGAATGTGGGTCGATTACTTTTAGAGTCCACCGCCATAGCAGCAAGACATCAGTTGATGCTTCCTACGGAACTGGTGATGTTTTTCAAGTCCATTGTCACCATCGAAGGAATGGGACGGGTTATTGTTAAGGATTTTGATTTTCTTTCTTATTCATTAGAGTTTGCTTCAGAGCTGGTGCAGTCTCGTTATCAGCCGAAAAAAGTGGCTCGCGATTTAATTTTAGTAGCAAGAGATATGAATTCTCTGGTTTCAGTTTTGCCACGGCAAATTAAACAATTTGTTCGCCGCCTGAATAGCCCTGATTTCGCCATAAAAATGCAAGTCGATCAGTTAAAAGAGCTAAGACGAGCGATGGAGTCCTCGGCTAATCTGCTGTTCCTCGGCCTAGTGATCGGGAGTTTGTTGTTGAGCGCGTCGTTGTTGATTATAGCTGATCGCGGGCCCTACATTTTACATATTCCCACATTGAGTGCTATCGGGTATGGCTTGGCTATCGTTCTTGGTTTTTTTGCGTTTTATAACTACATAAAAAAACAATAGGGGGCGGCCATGAAAGCAATTTCAATTTCTAAGTCCACATTGATATTGTTTGCTGCAGTCACGTTGTTTTATATATTTAGGCAACCTGCCACCTTGTACCAACATTACCTTTACACTTATGTGGATCAGCGGGCGTTTTTGGGGATACCTAATTTTTTCGACGTCACTTCGAATATACCGTTTTTGTTAATAGGAATGTGGGCCAGCTTTTTTGTGGTGTCACGGCGAAGTCAGATGACGGCACAAAAATCATGGTTGACTCTATTTATAGGGGTCACATTGGTTGCCGCAGGGTCAACTTATTATCATCTAGACCCCCAGCCGGCCACATTGGTATGGGACCGGCTGCCAATGACTCTTGGGTTTATGGGCTTGTTGTCGGCTACATTGACAGAATTTGTGGACGAAAGGGCTGAAAAGGCTTTGCTAGTGCCCTTGTTGCTATTGGGAGTGGCCAGTGTTTTTTATTGGTACAATTTCAATGATGTACGTTTGTATTTATGGGTTCAATTTTTTCCGTTGGGACTGCTGCTTTTAACCCTATTGTTGTTTCGCTCGGAAGCCGCGTTTAAGTGGATGTACTTTGCTGCATTTAGTTTGTACGTTGTCGCCAAGATAGCAGAACACTATGATGCAAAGATCTATCAATTTTCTAGTCAAATAATGAGTGGACATACCGCAAAGCACCTGTTGGCCGCGGTAGCCATATATGTACTCTATGTGCGCCTAAGACGCCGAGCCCAAATGGCCGGCGGCTAACTGGGCATTTCTGTGAATAGTAACACACACGGCAGGCCACGTTTCAAGGCGGGACCCTTCTGGCGAGTGACTAAGCTAATGATTTTTCAGGACATATTTGTACTCTATTGGTCACCTAGAGTGGATTGCCAGGGCCAAGGGGGCAAGAGAAATGTCCTGGGGCTGCCGGAGCTAGAATCAGGTAGCCTTGATGTCCGGAGGCGTTAAGCCTCGCCGATTTGCGAAGCATACTTGCAAATGAAATAAAATATTGGCATAATTTCAAATGAGTAGGAGGGCAGATGGCGCTGAAGAATACGGTCGCAGCCGAGAGAAAAGCGAAAAAAGGCGAAGGTAGTGATGACAATAATAATGACAAGAAAAAACTTGTTCTTAGAAAGGCCACGTTAAGGGCCGCAGACTATTTGGGGCTAAACAATCAACAGTTATCAGAAATTTTGAAGGTGAGCGCGGCCACAATTTCTAGAATAAGAAATGGCGGCGATTACTATTTTAATTTAGACTCCAACGAAGCAGATAAATCTTTATTACTGATAAGAATATATCAATCCCTATATGCATTAATTGGGGAAGATAAAGAACAAATTAGAAAATGGCTGAATAATGAAAATATTTATCTAAATTGTTCGCCAATTGATGCTATGAAAAAAACGACAGGGGTTGTTAATGTTACAGAGTATTTGGACGCAATGCGGGGTTAAGAAGTCTGATTTTATTTCGTCCAACTTTAAGGCGATCAGAATTGTTGAGGCCCAAGCTCAACAGGCTAGGTTTAAATTGGTGGATAGCATCGAGGAAGTCGAAATTCTTGAAGAGCTATTGGAAAATCAAAAACCTCCGGTTCCTAAAGACGACAAATCAGATGACAAGCTAGTATTCACTCCCTTTCGGTACCCGCCACTGAGGCATGGATCGAGATTTGGCAAAAAGACTGAACGAGGAATTTGGTATGGTGCTAAAAATTTGGTAACAGATTTTTACGAGGCCATTTACTATCGATTTCTTTTTAGAGAGCATTCACCAGCGCTAAAGTATGATGAGCAAAATTTTTCAATGACTTCATTTAAGGTCTCAATCAAAACAAAAAAATGCGTGGACCTAACAAAGAGGCCTTTCGCACAACACAGAGATCGTATTTCAGCGCCAGACTCTTATGTTGATTCCCAGCAGCTGGGGTCGGAGATGAGGAGCATGGGTGTTGAGGCCTTTAAGTATTTTTCGGCTAGGACTAAAGGTGAAGAACTCAGCTATGGCATTTATACGCCAAGAGTAATTAAGATGGAGTCGGGAATTCAAAAAGATCACTGGTTGGTGGTTATCAAGCCTGAAGCGGCTATTGTCACCCCGTACGATAAGTCAAAAGAAAAGAGATTTGAAATCCATCGAGATCATTACTTGGTCGATGGTAAATTTCCAGTGATTTCAACATGATGTAGAGGTCGATAGAATTTAAGCGGAGCGCAGAAAGTGGGTTGCCTGTTATTGCAGGGGGAACGAACTAGTTGAAATTGGAACATGAGTCAGTCTTGTGATTCTGTGAACCTAGCGACAAACACTGCGATCTTTTACCTTGAGACCCGTTTGGCCCATCACCACATAGAGAGGACTCCAGGGCTTGCAGACAAAGTCTGTTCGTGCCGTTTCCAGCTGAACAAGCATTTCTGAAAAAGGCATAAGTAGGCCGCCCGTTTCTTCCATGTAAATCTTTTCGCGGGCTTCGGTGTATTTTTGTAATTCGGCGCCCACCTTATCAAGAGCAAATACTGTTTTAAGAGCTTCTACGGTCATGTTTTTTGGCAGTTGATCTTTAGTAAATTCAAGGTCCATGTGTCGCGTGATCCAAGCAAACAAAGCCTGAAGGTTTTTGGTGAAACCCACTTCAAAGGTCCATTGATCTTGTTCCATCCACTCAAAAATCTTTGTTAACACGGCATCCTTGTGGCGCATGTTGCGCACTTTTCTATAGTCTCTCCACTCGCCCTGCAGCACGAATCGCGTTTCTGTGTCCATGTCGCCTGGAGCGAAGGTCTCTTTCACTGTGATGCCAAGAGCTTTTGAAAGAGCATTTTCTTTAGGAATGGCTGTGGGAAACTGGGGGAGGTTAACGCCAACATGGTTGTAGGCAATATAGCCCCATTCACTGCAAAACACTTCTGACGTGTCGCCAAGTTGCATTTGAAAGTCGTAGGGAACATTGTCGTTAACATCAACTTCTTTTATAGGTGGTCTAATGTGGCCGTAATCAGGATCGTCCCACCCCTGAAGGCGTTTTGCTCTTTGCTGAGATACGTAATTATTGACAAAATCAAAGCTGAACTGAGCGCCCCGTTGGGCCATAGCGGAGGCTTCTATAGCTGAGAGGTCCTCGGGTTGGAACCGGTAAAATAAAAGACGGGCATTGCCATCTTCTAGATACTCAGAAAAAGTGCGAATAGTGGTGCCCACCTCAATATGGGCTTCAATAACCTTTACGTGCGGACTCTTTATGGCTTCTTCAAGCGAATAAGCTCTGTGGTTGAACTCCTGGTCGATGTAGACAAGAGCAAGGTGGCTAAATTGGGCGTCTACTTCGCCGATGCGGGCGATGGCAGCGCTGGTGAAAGCGCTTCCTCGGCTGATAATCACATCACCTGATTGAATGGTGATTTGATCAAAGCTGGGATGAACCAAAAAGTGGGGTGGAGTGTTTTTATTTATGAGATCTGATTTTCTAACTTGTTTATTTTTGCCGTACTTATCGAAGTCAAATGGCTCTGGTTTAAGTGTGAGTTCGCCCACATAGTCTTCTAGGTATCTAATAGCGCGAAGGGCTTGTTTGGTAGAAGTGGCGCATGTGATCACTTGCTTACTAAATCCTTCAGATTTAATAAAGCCGCGAAGGCGTTGGCGCAGAGATAAACGACTTTGCCACAAGTTTTCTATTATAGAAGGCATTTCGCTGATGGCCCTTTGAACATCAAAGTCAGTGGGTTTTGTTGAATAGAGGGCATCAAAAGCTTCGTTGAGTTTTTCACTGCAATTATCGGCATTAAATTGGTCACCACTCACTGACAATAAAAAGCTTTCGGTTTCGGCTCGCAAATCGTATTTTTGAGTTTTGGCCAACAAGATCTGTGGTGTTGCCAAACAAACAGCGAGCACAAAAAATTTTATCAGAGTCATGACGATTCCTTTTTTAAAAAAATCAAATCTATATTTATTTAGTTACTGTGAGCTCAAGCTCCCAGTATTTATACCCTTCACCCAGCCCCTCTGATACGCCAGGAAATGGTTTTCTGGTAGCTAAAAACCCGCGTTTTTCCATTGTGTTTTTAAGCCACTCATTAACTGTGGCAAATTTAATTTGCACAACCTCTGTTGGATCACCCTCTTGCGACAGCAACGAGTTTGCAAATACAGCGATGGCAGCGGTCACCCGGCTTAAGGCCACAGATTGCCCCATGAAGCGATGTTCGTCGGGGATACGGAGCCCCTCGCTATCGATGTAGGCCAATTGATCAATTTGCAGAACCACTCCATGGGTTCCGTCTTTTTTCTCTATGCGTTGGGCTTTTACATAACCCTGAAGGGAGCCCGTATTCATTTTTTCATATCCGTCTAAACTATTGGCAAATCGGCCCTTCACGGCACTTAAGATTCTGTCTTTGAGAGGCATTTTTTCCTTTAAAACGGGAAGAGTCGACAATGTGTTCGAGAGGGCCTGCAGGGCGAGTTCGAATTCTGGGGTGCCTTGAAATCGATCCTGTCGGTCCAAATACCGGTTGAATTCGGGCATGTGGCCAATAGAGGTACTTCTGAGCTGCGAGCGGCATCCGACACCGGAAGCTGAAGCGCTGGTCGAGAATACAAGAATATAAATGAAGAAAATCACAAGCCTCATGCCTGCCACATCTTGCAAATGGCAGGCCAGAGGCGCGTGTAAATTTAGCTGAGTAGTTTCAAGGCTAGGTTCTGGGCGCTGTTAGCTTGTGTCAGCACTGATATACCGGCCTGCATGAGAATGCTGTTTCTTGTGAGTTCGGCGGTTTCTTCGGCCACATCTGTGTCACGAATTCGCGAGTTCGCTGCAGCAGCATTTTCGTTGGCCACCATCAAATTTTGAATGGTTGAATTCAGTCTATTTTGAAGAGCTCCGAAATTGGCTCTCATTGCATTGATTGAAACCATTGCGTCATCGATGACGTCAAGACTAGTTTGGGCTTGCTCTTTACTGGATACAGCCTCCACGGACAAAGCCAGGGCATCTACAGATGCGTTGGCCGCGGCCGAGTTAAAGGAAATCCGATCTTTAAAAGGATCATTATGGGTGCCGACTTGGATATCAATAATGCCGCCCGTACCATTAAGGAGGTCTCGGCCATTAAAGTTAGTGACTTCAGAAATTCGCTGAATTTCAGATTTGAGTTGTTGAAATTCCACATCCAAAAATTTTCGTTCGGTGTTTCCGAGGGTATCAGATGCCGCCTGAACAGACAGCTCACGAAGACGAATGAGCATCGATGAAATTTCATTGAGTCCCCCTTCGGCAATTTGCACAAGAGACACACCATCGTTTGAGTTTCGTCTGGCCTGATTGAGTCCTCTGATTTGAGCCTTGAGGTTTTCACTTATGGCTAGCCCGGCAGCGTCGTCGGCGGCCTGGTTTATTCGGTAACCCGAACTCAGCCTTGCAAGTGATCGATCGAGCAGGCGATTAGTGCCGGCTAGGTTCTTTTGTGCATTCAATGATGCAACGTTAGTAGAAATATACAGTGCCATGTTGTCCTCCCTGCATGGCACATCTTCCTGATGTTTTGCCTTCCGTGTGGCAAAAGGTACATTCTGTACCTCAATGAATAGTCCGTTAATGATGAAGACTCAGTTCTTCATACGTGTCTTATATCGGGACGCCTCAAAAAAACTTTAAGTCTAGTTTTTAACGTGGGTGACAAGCCTCAACGAAGGGCGGGCAAAGAAACCCCATTATGACTCTGCCAAACGTCCAAGAAATCCCTTCAAGGGAGCATGTTCATGGTCGGGTTTGCGGAAATTGTGGTGAAGAGTATATTTCTGAAGAAGTGCTAGAAAATCTCTTTAAGGCCAGCAGACGGGCATCTTTTCGACACGTACCGGTTTGGTAACGATTTTAACTATGCTATTTTTGTTATGGACCTCGATGGGAATTTTTACGCCACCTACAAATATCACGAAAGTTCAGATGGTCCAGATGGCGTTCTAGAAAAAATTAATAATGATTCTGGCCATTACGGACCCGATGGTGAGCATCATCAACAAGTGTATGATCAACTACGGAAGCTTGTAGGATACGATTTTTCCCATTTGCGTGTGGATCCAGAAGAATTGCAGTACACGGTTTGCGCAAAGGCATTGCTATGGGATCCTTGAGAGTCGGTGGGTTTGCTTGCGGCATGCTTAGCGATAATTTTTTGGTGAATAAAAAAAGAGGAGCCGCCGCCTAGACGGCGACTCCAATCGCAGGAAACAATTTTTTACACTCAGGGCCAGCCGATGTTACCATCGGGGCCGCGTCACATTCCATCGCGACACGGGTGAGCTAAAGTTCGAAAACCAAAGGGTTTTCGCCGACTAACTCGTTAAAGTTAGACGTTACGAAAACGTCCGGTTCAAGAGACTCAAAGCGACCTGTGCCGATTGGTTAGCTTGTGCTAACACCGAAGCGCCCGCATTCATAAGAATGTTACTCTTCGTCAATTCAGCAGTTTCTTCAGCAACATCCACATCGCGGATACGGCTGTTGGCAGCGGCCATGTTTTCTAACGACACTGCTAAGTTAGAGATCGTTGATTGCAAACGGTTTTGGATCGCACCAAAATCCGCGCGCATCGCAGATACACTGACAATGGCAGAGTCAATAGCACCTAAAGCATTTTGTGCAGACGCTTTATCAGCAACACTTGTTAGGTTCACACCTAATGCTGCAGCGTTGGCATCGGCTTTTGATGAATCAAAAGATAGACGGTCAATATTTGGATCGTTACGAGTTCCCACTTGGAAATCCAAGATGGAACCAGTACCACTTAACAGCTGTGTACCGTTAAATTCTGTACCATCTGCGATTCGGTCGATCTCAGAAACCAACTGGTCATATTCCACGTTGAGAAACTGTCGCTCAACGGGGCCAATGGTGTCTGAAGCGGCCTGTACAGAAAGCTCGCGCAGACGGATCAGAATAGCACTGATCTCGTTCAAAGACCCTTCCGCCACCTGAACGAGAGAAACCCCGTCCTGGGCGTTTCGCGAAGCCTGTTTAAGACCGCGAATCTGAGCCTTTAAGTTTTCGGATATGGCCAAACCAGCGGCATCGTCACCGGCTCGGTTAATTCGGTACCCTGACGATAATCGCTCTAGGCTCTTATCCAGGGATAACTTCGTGCCGACCAGATTTCTCTGGGCATTCAGCGAAGCTGTATTGGTGTTAATTCTTAAACCCATTGTTTCCTCCTCCTTGAAGAACGCAGGCACCGTCCGTGATACCTGTCGGGTTATACTTCCTTACCTGTCTCTTCGGCGTTTCAGAATGAGACTTTAGGGGATGATCTCAAAATGAGAAAAACTGGACGTTGGGGTGGTTTCACGGCCGCCGTCTTAGCGGTGGGCGCGGGTCCAGCGACGGGTGCCGGCGGGCTCAGACATCCGCTTTGCGGAACTCGCCGGCGGCACCCTTCGCTGGATCCGTGCCCACCGCTAAGACGGCGCCCTAACAAAAGCCTGGTTTTGGTGGGGATGGTGGTTTGGCTTTCCGCTTGGCGGAAGTCGCCCTTGTTTTGTGAGTTTTGCTTTGGTTCGGTTGGCCTAGTTTATTGTTTTTTGCATTTTTTGTAGCCTAGGAAGCCTATTATGAATGAGGACACTTTGTTGTTGGCGTTGTTTAGGGAGAATTTTCTGTCACCTTCCGAGTAGAAGGTGGCGTCTTGGATGTCGCCAGTTTCTAGGACGTTGACCTTTATATAGAAGTCTTCGCCTTCGAAGGGGCCTATTATGCCTCCGTCTGTGTTGTCCCAGTAGTGAAATCGACCTTCGTATTGATGGCCTTCTTGAGTTTCTGCAGAGCGCTTAAGCTCGTTGGCGTCGTCGCTGAGAAGGACATCGTCTTTTTTGCTGTTACCTATGGTTTCCATGTCCCAGTTGACTATGTTGTCGGGGCTGCCACCTTCGTCGATGTTAAAATAAAAATTAAAGGTGAGGCCGTCGCTTCCTTCATAAAAAAATACGTGTGATGAAAATTCATCAGGCTTTGGTCCAATATAGGGATGGGCCGATGCGCTGTAGTAGTTGTAATTTTCAGCAGCCGATTTGTCTCCTTGATAGGGCACAATGGATCCCAAGAACTTTTCGTTTTCAATGGAACCGTCGTCGTTTTCATCTAGCCATATGCCAAAGTGTTTGCCTTCTTCGCAGATGAGATTTCCATCTTCATCACGAATTTCGGGTATATCTCGGGGTAAGTCTTGGTCTAGCCCCCCTTGGCCTGGATCATTCGGATCTACAGTTGCTGTGGGGATTGACGTAAACTGGACGTCTTCGCAGTTCTGAAAGCTCACGGTTATGCCTGCTCCTAAAACCAAAACAATACTGCCTATAATGTATTTTCGAAGCTTCATGAATTTCGCCCCCTCTGGCTACCTCTTATAGAATAGCAAGAAAAGGGCCATGACAACGATAAATAATAGATACTACGAGAAAAGAAGTGCGTAAGCCTAAGACAGTGTAAAGCCTCTAGGCGCTCTGCGATCCACGCAGTTTATATCCAGGTGCATTTCTAACGTCGACTGGGTGTTTTGGTCAAACTCACCAGTGGCTGCAGAAAATTTCCATTAAAGATTACCGAACTATGGCTACTGCATTAATCAACAAGAGTGATGTCCACAGAATCATACTGCGAGGACTGAATGCTGCCATCTAGGCCTTCGGCCATTTGGCCGTCGCGCTCTCTAAACACACTGACCGTGGCAGGTATATTGCCGCCATTCACTGTAAGTGTGTCGCTAGCAGGAATGGTGTGTGAGCTGGCCGTAGAAACTAGGGAACTACTCGAATACCCAGTTTCGTCATCACCCTGTTTAGATAGGGAAACCGAAATAGAATCAGATGCATCGGCCCCAGCATTCCACTGCACGCTCAGGGACTGGCCCTTGGTGGCATTCGCACCCGCCGTGGGCGATGAAATCGTCACAGCCTCTGTGAGAGTGACCGTTGATGTGTACGGTTCTTCGTCTTCGCGAGAAAAGACAAAAGTATAAATGCCACCTTCGCTATAGGGGACCGATTTTCGGTACTCAATGATGCCGAGTAATTCTTGTCGAGTCAGCACAAGTCCATTCACCGTAATTGAATCGCCACTAGATAAATCTAGAAATGATCCCGTGGGTCCGCCCACTTGAAACTTCGCTATTGCAGTAGCTGCCCCATTTGAGGCAGAAACATCAAAGCTCGCATAAATTCCCTTAGTTTTGACATTTTCGGAGTCGGTATTTGAGCATCCAAAAAGAGTAGCTGAACTAAAAAACAAAACTATAGACAAAATACTAAAGCGCATTCGACTCCACCTTTCAGATTCATCCATTAGAAAGATATTATTACCAAATTAATTGTCCCATTGATTTCAGTCCCTGGCGAGACCAAAAGTCTGAAATCAACTGAAACACCAGAGACCGATTCAAAATGATATCTTTGAACAGGTTAGTCTCAACGCGCAACGAGCCTTAGAGGGGGCGCCGAGAATACAGGCCGTATACGCAAATACCTTTATGTTCTTTTTATTTCAATGTCGCTGACGGGATGCCTATGGGGCACAGGCACCGGGAATCCAGAAAAACAACCTGCTTCTGACAGCAATAGTCTGTTTACTCTCCGATCATATGTATGTGTTAAGCTGACAAATTGTTACAACTTACTGTCCGCGAACGACTGCCAAGCAGGAATGGGTGTACAAACAAATATCGATACTGAATTAGGTCTATCTGAAGGGCAGTACGCCAGTTATGAAGAGGTTGAAGATGCGGTGTATGATGGTGTTCTCAGCCCCCATTTAGCGGCTGTTTCACAATGTGCCGATGATATATATCAGCTCAGCTGCGAAGACCTCGACGCACGGGATGTGTATGATCCATTGAAGTCAAACCCCTATGAAAATCTAAAGAATATCTTCTCACCCGCCTGTGAGGGGATATTTGGTGGCGTTCTCTAGACCATTGCTGGTGAATCATAACAACGCATTTAAAGGTCACCAAGTATTGGCCACTTAGGTTTTGGCAAATCCAGCGAGTGAATTTCATTTCTTCCTTAGTCATATGTCTGTATTTTTTGGAAGTGGAGTGATTAGAATGGGTTTTGGCTAGCACCCTCTCCAACTGACAGGCCCTAGTAACATTTTGTAAAATCAAATTAACAAAACGAATAACATGATCTAACGCACGGTAATTATTATGAAAAATAGACAGATTCAAGCAGTTTTGAAGGCCCGATTGAGTGAGGAAAAGCCGCTGATCCAGGTCCTAGTTGGCCCCCGGCAACACAATCTATCCCAGAAGAAAAAAGGGGTTGGTATTTTGAAAATGCAGTTATCGCCAGACTCATAGCGGCCGGTTGGGATGTCAGCTATTGGAAAGACCGAAATTATGAGGTGGATGCTGTGGCCAAGGGCCCTAAGGGTGAGCACTGGGCCATAGAAATAAAAACAAGTCCTACATCACACAGGGAACTTGCTGGCCTAGAAAAATTTTGTACTCAGTAACCAGACTTCGAGCCCTGCTTGGTTTCACTAGCCGGCCAGCAATTTCAAGACATTAAGTGCCTGGACCCCACAGAGATTTTATCTCTGCATCGATATTACTAACCCACCGAATTGCCCAATGAAAGGTATGGCGTTTGGTAGATTTACTCGCTCGACCTGCGTTTCAAGCAAAGAACCCAATGAGCCTCTAATTCCGGCTTTTTTTCTGAACCCTAGTTTTGGCAATCGAACGTACACCACATAGAATGTTAATGGGCCCGTGGGCGACAGTGATATAAAGCAGTGCTGAACAAAGAAAGGAAAAAAACTCTCTCCAGCCCGCTGTTAGCGTATCCTAACTAGCAAAATTGTCCAATCCCTCAACATCTGCCACTTTGTGGGGCATTTAACGCTGTCAGTGCCCAATAGATGGCTTCTGGCCGGACCGGTTTTTGCTCTTAATATTAATATCTTGAGCGCTTGATCGTATCAAAATGAGACGCAAGCGTGGGCTAAACTGGGGGAGAAATAAATGTCAAAACGTGGGAAACACAACGCAATTTTGGGTGTACTACTCTTAGCCACAAGCTTCTTGTGTCTAAGTAGTTCATTGGCGGCTGTTGATCCTACTGTTTTTAATTGGACCCACTCGTCCGTGGTGGATGATGATAGCCCGTCCCTCGATTTAAAATATTGGGAACAAGCTTATAGAGAGTTTGGTTCTGATCAGATCAATATGGCCAAATATATTCCGCTGAGTTTACATGGAGACTCAGAGTCGCAAATGGCTGAGCAAATGGCCGGTCACTGGCTTAAACAACAAGTCGTTGCAAGCCCCATGGGCGAGACGGCAGTGGTCGAGGGTTTCACCATGAAAGCAGACATTTCTGAAGATGAAGCGGGTGACGCCACCCACTCTGTGGAGTGGGACCTGGACCCTGCTTCTCAAAAAACAAAATTCACTTATCACGGCTACGTGAATGCCAACTTAGATTATCATGTGGGATCATCACAACTGTCGTTGGCTGTGAATTGGTCTTGGTAAAAATCCGAGCATGTCTAAGGCGGCCAGCAAGATGTCCTTGTCTTGATCACCATGGCGTAAGATTTCGTAGGTGTGTTTGTCTATGCGTATGACCGTGCTGCCTTGACCACTGCTATTGGTAGATGCCGCGGCAGGCTCCTCTACGATCATCACATCAGAGGGCAACCAATCAATCTGCTGTCTTTGTCGGGCTGGCGGCTCACCAGATCGGTTAATGCTGGTTGTTGTGATCGGTATTTGGTTACTCCATATGAGATCCCTGACTGTGGGATGGGGAGAACACCTAAGCCCCACAAATTGAGTGCCGCCATGAATGAACTCTGGCGCCCCTGGGAGCGCTGGTAACACAAATGTCACCGGGCCTGGCCACAAAGTCTCTAGAAGTTTTGTTGTGCTAGGGTCGAGGACCACATATCTGGCGGCCATATCCGGTCCTGAAACCAAGACGCTGACGGCCTTTTCAGGGGGGCGACCTTTGATTTCAAAAATACGTTTAACGGCCTTTGGCTTATCCCAATTGCACCCCAAGCCCCAGATGGTCTCAGTGGGGTAGGCAATAACGCCGCCTTGGCCCAAGTGTCGAACAACTTCATCCAGATTATTCATAACACCTTATTGCCGATATCCCGCCGCATCTGACGACCTACCCAGCCGGCTTTGTCAGCCTGTTTGTAGGCATTCTCAATGGCCTCGGCAAATGACGACCCCACGGCCACGGCATTGAGAACTCGGCCGCCATCGGTGACCCATTGGCCATTGTCGTTCTTCTTAGTGCCTGCGTGGAGAAAATAACTGGATGGAAGTTCTTTATCGAGGTCGCCTTCAATCAAAAGGTTTTTTTCAGGAGCTTCAGGGTATCCTGGTGCCGCCAAGACCACACAGGCTGAAAATAGGGATTTCCATTTCACGGGCGGCAAATCGCCAAGAGCCACTGCCATTAGAATGCTAGCCCATTCTTCATCTACCAATGGCAATAGAGCTTGCGCCTCGGGGTCGCCAAAGCGAACGTTGTACTCAAGCACCGTTGGACCTGAATCAGTGACCATGATGCCCACATACAATATGCCGCGATAGTCGAGTCGACGTTTTGCAATCTCGGCAATGGTTGGTTCAAGTATGGTTGTGTGTATGGCAGAGTCGAGGTTTTGATCAATTGTGAGCGGTGCAACCACACCCATGCCACCGGTGTTCGGACCCTTATCACCCTCAAGCAACCGTTTATGATCTTGCGACAATGGAAGTGGCGTGTAGTCGGAGCCATTGGTAAGCACGAGATAGCTCAGCTCCCAGCCGGACTGATGCTGCTCCAATAGAGCCCGTTTGCCGGCATCACTTAAAATATTTTTTTCGAACAACTGAACGGCCGCCTCTTTAAGGTCTTCAAGGGTGTCACAAATAAAAACGCCCTTTCCCGCAGCCAGGCCGTCGGCTTTTAAGACATACGGAGGGGTAAAACTGAGAGCCTGTGACAACGTGGATTCCACACTGTCTACAATGACAAAAGCCGCCGTAGGCACGCCCGCATCGACCATGAATTGTTTTGAGAAAATCTTGCTGGCTTCAAGTTGCGACGCCGGCTGGCTTGGGCCAAACACTCGGCATCCCTTTTTACGCAAATGATCACCAAGTCCACTGACAAGGTCAGCCTCAGGACCAATTACAACAAGGTCAACTCCGGTGCGTTTTACTAAATTTTCAACAGCATCAAAGTTCGCAGTGTCTACCCGATGGCACAGAGCCATTTTTTTCATACCGTCATTGCCGGGAGCACAATGGATCTCGCTAACGCTCGGAGAATGAGCAAGACTTCGTACGAGAGCGTGTTCACGTCCGCCTTTGCCAATAACTAAAACTTTCATCTCACATTCTCTTTTCAACTAACAAAGTCTCAGCTTCGTCAAACTGTTCGGGTGCTACATAGAGACGTTCAATACGGCGAATCTCTTCGTACTTTTGAAAAATTTCTGTTGTATCTTCAATGGGGTAAGGAGTGGCCATTCGATCGTAATGGTCCACCACATAGATGGGAAACACCCGTTCAAGAGGGCTTCCGCCATGGTACTTACTAAGCCGCATGGTGGAGTTGGAGTAGATCACTTTAACGTTGTGTCGTTCGAACTCCGCCTTCATGTTCTCAGCTCGGGGATTGGGCTCTGTCGAGTGCAGTTCAAACAACATTTTATAAGGGCGGCGATTAGAGATGCGCTTGGCCCACTCGTTATCAGATGTGGCCATATGTTGATAGAGCGAGTAATCGGTAAAGTGAATATACTGATTGATATCAGCGGGTAAACGAAAGCCGCAATCTTTAGATGTGAGAAATCGCAAAAGCATTTCTTCGTAGATAATGGCTTTGTGATGAAAATAAACCATTAGATGCATATGGTGGCGAGAAAGCAAAAAATCATCAAAGGTGTAAAGCGCTCTGCGGTTTAATGCCAAATGCATTCGCCCATTGACCGGATGATAGGTGAGGTTGGCGAGTAGCCACCCCAGTTCCACACGCCCATAGTTGGTTCCGCAAAAATAGGCATCGCGCTCTAAATAGTCCATTCGATCCACATCTAATTCAGAGCTGACGAGCTGGCTAAAGATGGTGCGAAAATCAAATCCCTGGTCGTGAAAGAAATCATCAGGAGTTTGCAAGCTGTTATCAATTAAGCAAGCCACATTTAGTGGGTTAATGTCTGGAAACGCTTTGCGAATGATTTCGGCCAAGGGAGAGTCAGTGACAAACTTAATTGTGTAGTCCTCATGGTCAGCCCGTCGCTTGGAATCGATAAACAATGATGAGGGGTCCATGTCGGTTCGTCGGTGTTCGTAAGCCGAAATTTTTAGCTCCGACAAAAACGGCATCACTTCTTCTGTTGTATGGCTTAAGGGGCCGTGTCCTACATCGTGAAGTAAAGCTGCCAGTCGAAGTGATTGACGAAGAAGGGCGCGCTTATCGGCGGTGCTAAATTTAAAATCACGAAAAATAGAATCAAAAGCCCGACCAGCAAGATGGCAAGCCCCAATGCTGTGAATGAAACGATTGTGGGTGGCTCCCGGAAAACTGAATTCCGAAAATCCCAATTGCTTGATTTGCCGCAACCTTTGGTACGCAGCAGAATCGATGATTTTTTCCTCGCCCCTAGAAAGTTCTATGGACCCGTGAATAGGATCGCGAATCTCCATGGGGTTTCTATAGCCTCTGGTCGCCTACTTCGCACTGAATAATCCAATTTTATGCAAGGCATTAAGAGGGGGTTGCCACCGGCTTCGACCTGTTTAAAAATCAATAGGTTTTCAATTCCGGAGGAATTATGCGCAGGTCTGTTGCGGCCCATTTGTGGCCGCTGCTCGGACTCTTATATCTAGCCCCTGTTTTTGTGCAGGCCGAAGTGTATCCAGAAATGGTTCGACCTCTGAGTCACGAAACTTGTGCCAGCAATCAAGCGCTGTTGTCACTGGGCTGGTATGTTCACGAGGCCGAGAATTTTTCTCAATTGGCGCAACAGCAGACTGATCTTATGTCGCATCAGAGAAATCTATATCGACCCGATACCGAAGGGGTTGTTTACAGTTCATCAGCGCATCGGCTGGTGCGCCTTGAATCCTACGATAAAATCACTACGGCAGCCGGTGAGATGTACGGAGATCTTCTTTTTATTATGGTTCCGGAGACGCGAGAGCTTATTGAAATCCGCTGGTATGAAGACGGCCTCCGCCATACAGCCTACAGCCGTGAGTTTCAAAATTGTGCTAGCAACATGATTCCGGATCAACCAAACGCACTGTTCTAGAGGGTCAGCCTGAGGGCGTATATCATCAAAATGACGCAGTCAGTGTTTCTTCTGTGGGACTACCGCATCACCCTTGATTTGCGCTATGGTGGGGACACTTTTGGAGGTTCCTTTGAAACAGTATGTCGAGTTAATGCAGCATGTGCTGGATCACGGTGTCAGCCGCGAAGATCGTACGGGCACCGGCACAATAAGTGTTTTTGGACATCAAATGCGTTTTGATTTGCAGCAAGGCTTCCCTTTGGTGACGACAAAGAAGATTCACCTAAAATCGGTGGTTCATGAACTGCTATGGTTTTTAAGCGGAAATACCAATACTAAATCTCTCACTGAACACGGGGTGCGTATCTGGAACGAGTGGGCTGATGAAAATGGCGATTTGGGACGGGTTTACGGTGCCCAATGGCGCTCGTGGCAGAAGCCAGGTGGCGGAACGGTCGATCAAATTGCTGAAGTGGTGGATAGCATTAAGAATAATCCCAGCTCAAGACGGCACCTTGTGGTGGCCTTTAACCCCGGCGAGTTGGATCAAATGGCACTGCCACCATGCCATGCGTTTTTTCAGTTTTATGTGGCTGATGGCCGCCTGTCTTGTCAGCTTTACCAACGAAGTGCAGATATTTTCTTGGGTGTGCCGTTTAATATCGCCAGTTATTCGCTTTTAACGGCGATGATGGCTCAGGTCACCGGCCTGAAGCCCGGCGAGTTCATACATACTTTGGGTGATGCTCATCTTTATTCAAATCATCTCGATCAGGCGCGCTTGCAACTTTCAAGGTCGCTACGTGAGTTGCCCACACTAGAGATCAACCCCAACGTTAAATCAATTTTTGATTTTAAATTCGAGGATTTTGAAATTAAAAACTACGATCCTCATCCACATATTAAGGCGGAGGTGGCTGTATGACTTTGTCCCATATTGTGGCAGCAGCACAAAACGATGTGATTGGTGTTGAAGGGGGCCTTCCTTGGAATATCCCTGAGGACATGAAGTTCTTTCGAGATAAAACCCGTGGGCACGCCATCATCATGGGACGAAAGACTTACGAGTGTGTAGAGCACCCGTTGCCCGATCGATTGAATGTGGTAGTCACCCGAAACACCGATTACGATGCTCCTGGGGCCCACGTGGTGGCGTCGCTGGAAGAGGCCATCGAATACTGCAAACAATTCACCGATAAATACGGTGATGAGATTTTCATTATTGGTGGCGGAGAGATCTACCGTCAGTCTATGGATATTGTTGATATTATATATTTGACTCGCATTCACAAAGACTACCCTGGTGATGCAAAATACCCCACGGTCGATTTAAAAGATTTTGAAATTATTGAGCAGCGTGATCGTTCCGAGCCAGAGCCATTTACGTTTTTCACCTACGCTCGGAAACAATCTTAAGCGTCCATAGCTCTTGACCATACTCCGAAATTTGGTTAGAATTTCGGAGTATGGTCAAGAGGATAATAAAGTTCAATAAAAACAATAGCTTATTGCTCTTTGGGGCGCGTGGTACCGGTAAAACCACGTTTATTCAGAAGGAAATTTTACCCCTATTTGATACCGACGATTACTGGTACTTCGACCTGTTAAAGGCAGAGATTGAGGACCGGTTTCTGCGGGATCCTGACTCACTAGAATCTGAATTCCTAGCTTCCAAGATTAAGCCCAAGGTTATCATTATCGACGAAATTCAAAAAGTACCAAAGCTCCTGGATTTGGCACACAGGCTTATTGAAAGCCATCAGGTGGTGTTTGTTCTCACCGGATCCAGTGCTCGAAAGTTGAAACAGCAAAGCGCCAATTTACTGGCTGGTAGAGCTTTTTCTGAAAGACTATTTCCTCTAACTCACCGGGAGCTAGGAGACCATTTCAACTTAGAGCAGGCTCTCAACTTTGGCACACTTCCGTCGGTTTGTTTTTTTGAGTTCGATGATCAGAGGCACAATTACTTGCGTACTTATGCCTTGGCTTACGTAAAGGAAGAAGTGCAGCTTGAGCAGTTAGTTCGAAAGCTCAAACCCTTTCGGGAGTTTCTTGAAATAGCAGCCCAAATGAGCGGCAAAATTGTGAATGCATCAAAAGTTGCCAAAGATGTGGGCGTTGACGACAAAACCGTCCATAGTTATTACGATATTTTGGTTGATACCTACCTTGGGTTTTACCTCCCACCCTTTCATCGCTCAGTTCGAAAAAGTCAACGCAAGTCACCCAAATTTTACCTATTTGACTGTGGCGTTAAGCGGGCTCTTGAACGGAGCTTACATGCTAAAGTGGTTCCCGGAACCAGTTATTATGGCGATACCTTTGAGCAGTTTATTATTTGTGAAATCTTTCGTCTCAATGAATACCTCCATCAGGACTACAGGATTTCTTATTTCGAAACCACAGCGGGAGGCGAAGTGGATATCGTCTTATCTCGTGGTCCCAAAGAAACATTGCTTGTTGAAATTAAGTCGTCAGAAAAAATCGATGAGATAGAAGTCAAAAAGTTAGCTAGTATCCAAAAGGAGTTTATGGCGAATAAAGCCTATTATTTGTCGAACGACCCCATTAGAAAAGAAGTTTTAGGTGTAAATTGTGTTCCCTGGTCTTTGGGGCTTGATGAAATATTTCCATCTAAAAAATAAATTTGAAGGGCCGCCTTAATAAAAGATTTTGAAATTATTGAGCAGCGTGATCGTTCCGAGCCTGAGCCGTTTACGTTTTTCACCTACGCTCGGAAACAATCTTAAGCGTCCATCTCGTGGGGTGGCAGCAGGCCTTTCTTTTTGATTTTCTCAACGAGAGTGGTTCGATTGAGTTTCAATAACATGGCCGCCTGGTTTCTATTCCAACCCGTTTTTTCTAGTGCCTTTAAAATGAGTTGGTTTTCGTAGGCATCAACGGCCGAGTTGAAATCCACTCCTGACTCAGGGATTTCCACTTTGTCAGGGCTTGGTACGAAATTGTGTTTACCACGATACTTCTGAGGCAAGTCATAGACATCAACGATGCCCGATCCTTTAAGAATGGCCAATCTCTCTACCAGGTTTTCTAGCTCACGAATGTTACCGGGCCAAGGGTAGTTATTGAGCAGGTCCATGGCATCAGGCGATACCCCTTGTAGGGCCCGTTGTTTATTCCGGTTGAACTGCTCCATAAAATAATGAAAGAGTAGTGGGATGTCCGTTTTTCTGGTCCGAAGTGGCGGGATTTCAATGGGAATAACGTTTAGTCGGTAAAAAAGGTCTTCACGAAAACGGCTTTCTGCCACAGCTTTTTCAAGATCAATATTGGTCGCGGCAATCACTCGAACATTGCACACCAGGCTTTTTGCACTGCCCACAGGCTCAAAGCGTCGTTCTTGCAGCACTCGAAGGAGTTTTACTTGTAAGTTGGGTTCCATTTCACCTATTTCATCAAGAAATACGGTTCCGCCTTCAGCCATTTCAAATCGACCCATTCGGTTAGAAATGGCGCCGGTAAAAGCCCCCTTGACGTGACCAAACAGTTCACTCTCCATCAGTTCGCCAGGGATGGCTCCGCAATTGATGGGGACAAAGGGCTGGTTGTTGCGCAAAGAGTTGTAATGGATCGCTTTGGCCACAAGTTCTTTTCCTGTGCCGCTCTCACCTGTGATCAAAACAGTGGAGTCGGACTCAGAGACTCGCTCGATCAGTTCGAGAACTTTGCCGATGCCTTCACTTTGTCCAATAATGTTATCGAACTTGTATTTACTGTGAAGAGCAGATCGCAACTTTTGGTTTTCTTGTTGCAGTTTGCTGTTGTCGAGGAGCTTGTCTACCATGCTCAGAACTTCTTCAAGATTGAAGGGCTTACTGACAAAATGCGAGGCGCCTTTTCGGGTGGCCTTCACAGCCAGTTCAATGGTACCGAACCCAGTGAGAATAACCACCTGGCAACGAGGATGCAGTTCTTTAATTGTGGTCAACAGATCAAGTCCATCGCCATCGGGTAATCTTAAGTCAATTAAAGCAAGGTCTAAGCCCTTTCCACCCTGACTCAAGGTGAGAGCTTCCTTTTTTGAACCAGCGGTAATTACACTGTATCCTTTTTGATCTAAGGCTCGAAACAGGGCTGTTCTTAGACTTGTTTCGTCATCAACAATTAAGATTCGTTGAGTCTGCATGCGCTTTCCTTCCGTGGTTAAGCCGATTCATCTCCGTCTTGGAGACGTACACTGTCCTAATGGCCGCCGATCAAAATAAAATGCGTACGTACTAGATGCTCAGGCGAGGAAGCTATTAGTGAGCACCAACAGCCATACTTTAAGTTTATGAAATGGCTTTAAGTAGTGTCAAATTTTGCTGTCAAAAACTTGGCTGGGTTTTGATAAATCTAGACGTTTAAAAGAAATTTTTGCCGTCGTTCCGCCGTTAGGCTGGGAAGTAATTTCTATATGCCCATTGTGCTCACGAACAATGTTGTATGCCAGGGTTAGCCCCAATCCAGAGCTTTTGCTGGAATCTTTCGTTGTAAATAGTGGATTAAAAATTTGCGGGGCAATGTCGCTAGAAATCCCCGGACCATTGTCTGTGACGGTGATCGCCGGGTGGCCTTGAACAGCATCGTCCAGGCGAACTTCGATCTGTCCAACGAATCGAGGATCATGTTCAGCCTGGTCGGCCACGGCCTCGTTGGCATTTTGCAGTACATTACATAGCGCCTGCGACAGCAGATTAAATTGCCCCTCAACTTCAACAGGATGATCAGGCACACTCACATGCACATCCACCCCCTGCGACCGGGCTTGCAGCTCCACTATTTTTAAGGCTTGAGTGATAACGTCTCGAAGGTCAATCCATCTTGGTTCACTGTTGTCTTGTTGGCGGGTGAAGCCAAGTAGGTTTTCGACGATTTCTTTACAGCGTTGGGCCGCCTGCTCCATGTTATTGATGTCGTCGACGATGTCGGCGTTGTTTTCGCCATCCATTTTTAGCAGTTGCAGAAAAGAAATCATTCCACCTAAAGGGTTATTGAGTTCGTGGGCAATGCTGCTTCCGATTGTACCGAGCTCTGCCATTTTTGCAGACTCAAGTAGCTGTCGTTTCATTCGCTGTTGATCGGTAATATCTCGAAGCATCATTAAGATCACATCACCTTGGTGCTGGCGATCTATAATCTTTTGGCAATTCACTTGAAAAGTTCTTGATTCTGAACCTTTTGTTCTGGTCTTTTGCAGTTGTACAATGGATTGGTCTTTTAATTGAGGACGATCTTCATCAGTTAAGAAAAAAGTTTCAAAAGCATCTTCGCCAGCAAGCTGAGTGATGGGCCTGTGGCAAGCCTCGGCAAACGAACGATTGGTCCGAATGATTTTCCAGTCCGTATCAGCAATGGCGATCGGATCAGAAATGGCGTCAAAAGTGGCCTCCCACTGTTGTTTTAAGTTTTCTGCTTGATTGAGTTTTGAAACCCGATCCACCGCCAACGCCACGGCCTCAGCAATTTGTTGCAAGAACAAGCGCTCTTCTTTTTTGAAATTGTTTTTTGTCGGCCGGGCAAACCAAATTCGCCCCAGTTCAGCCCCGCCAAGACCGAGGGGCGATTTTGCGATGGCGAAGGCGTTATTTCGCGAAAGCTGTTCTTCCACTTGTTGGCCTTCCGCCCCTAAAAATATACGAGTCCAAATTAGGCCGAGGGGTTCTTTTAGGGCTTCTGTTAGCATGCGCTCCATTTCGGCGAGAGAACGGGCTTTATGTACGGCCAAAAGCGCTTTTTGCAAGGCCGCTATTTTTCGACTGGCCACTTCGGTTCGTTCTCGTGAACGGTGTAGTTTGTCTTCACGGCGAACCATCAAGACTTCAAGCTCTTTTGTCAGTTCAATCAATTTATTGTTTTGCTCACTTGCCATTTGCAACAGTTCTGTGTGCTGTTGTTGTTGAGCGTGGGTCTCAAGAGCCTTGTGAATGGAGGCCTCAAGTTCACCTGATTCATAAGAATGACATATTCTGAGAGTTCGTGTTTGATTGACCACCTGTTGGAGTTGGTCAAAGGCTATGTCGCCGAGCACTCCAATGCCGATGGTTTCTGGTGAGTTTTGGCCCACTCGATGAAGTAAATCAACAAGTTCACTAAAAGACTTCGAGCTCAAAGGGAACACAATCACTTTGTATTTTGCAGACAAAACTTTATTTTTTGCGTGTTGCAGGCTTGGTGAAAAATCTGCTCCCAGCTCGATGGATTGTGGTTTCGGGTGACCAATGACAAGAATACTTGAATGAACATCTGTCATAAAACTAGCCCGCCGCAGTAGTTGGTTTTTTGCTCAAAAAAATATTGGCAAAGCCGCCAGAAAACTTGGGCCACACTTCACAGCTATTTAGTCTTTCTTCAGCCTCAATACAAATCACAGGAATTTTCATATCAGACCAGCCAAAATGGCTGAGGCTGCCGGGTGTGGGGTAACCGATATTGTCGACCAATTCATAGCCAGATGAATCACACAGGTGTTTGGCCGCCCAGTGGCCGGGCTCTCCGGTTAAGACCACGCAGGGGTTCCAAGAATGACAATGAATCAACAACGGGGGTTTGTAAGCTTTAATCAGTTCAACAAAAGCTTGAATTTCGGGTTCGCTGCCGGGATGAGGCCCCGGATAGTACCGGGGCTCTTTGTACTCAGAGCTCCAGTTGCTGCTTGGGTAGTTTCTATTGAGATCGACACCTCGACCGTTCACTCTTTGATTTTTGCTCAATCCGTCTGGATTTAAGCAAGGTATGATAATCCATGAAACAGGTGTCGGTTGATTTAAACTCCTTAGCCAACTCAAAAGTCCATCCACCAGATAGACGCCTTCGGGTTCGTCGCCATGAACGCCGCCAACGACAACAACGGGAGCTTCAGGAGTTTTGCTACCCAAATCAAAGGAGGAATATAAGGCAATGGGTTTTCCGTCATTAGATGTGGCCCATTGAGGATTTGCAAAAATCTTCATAGTTTCAGTGTAGAGAAGGTGGCCTCACGTGTAAATGGCCGGGATGTCCGTTCTTGACCTTTAAGGCAACTCCACGTAATCCAAGCGGGTTATGGCAAAATCTGATAATAAAAACTTCTCGGTGATAGTATTGGCAGCAGGCCAGGGCACGCGCATGAAATCGCCATTGCCCAAAGTTCTGCACCCCGTTGCTGGCCGTCCTATGGTCGGGCGGGTGGTTGAGGCGGCTAAACAGGCCGGAGCCAAAGAAATACGAGTGGTGGTTGGCTATGGTGAAATGCTCGTACGGCAAGTGGTCGAACCGATGGGTGCGGTGTGCCTAAAACAAGAGTCTCAGTTGGGTACGGCCGATGCGGTGCGTTCGGCGCGAGCTGAAGAAATGGAGGGCACAGTTGTCATACTTAATGGCGACCATCCCCTCATCACGGCTAAAGACATTAAAAACATGGTGTCCCGATTTCGTAAGGGGTCTGCAATGTTATCGGTTGTGACCACCGAACTTGAAGACCCCGGCAGTTACGGCCGTATTGTGCGACACATGGACCATGTGCGCGCCGTCGTTGAGGCCAAAGATGCCTCTGCAGACACCTTGGCAATTAAAGAGATCAACACAGGCATTTATGTTCTAGATGGTGAAATTCTAAAGCAGTTTCTGCCGCGAATCGAAAACAACAATGTGCAGGGCGAATATTATTTCACAGATATTATTTCGTTGGCCTTTGATGGTGGACATGTTTGTGCCCCCATTGAATCTCCAGCCCACGTGGCTGAGGGTGTGAATTCGCAAAGACAGTTGGCCGTGGCAACAAAGAAAGCCTTCCTTCGGAAAGCAGAAGCTTTAATGGACGAGGGTGTTATCATCGTTGATCCAGATCACACCTACATTGAAGACAATGTATTTGTAGGTGCAGGTAGTGTGATCTACCCAGGTAGTTACCTCAGAGGGACCACCCGTATGGATCGTTTTTGCGTGATCGAGTCTCATTGTTATTTATCTGACAGTGAACTTTCTGAGGCGGTACAGGTAAGGGCAGGATCGTATCTTGAGCAAGCCGTGGTTAAAGCGAAAGCCATTGTTGGACCCTATGCACGACTGCGGCCTGACACAGAAGTGGGTGTCGATGCACGCGTGGGCAATTTCGTTGAGCTGAAAAAGGTGAAGTTCGGTGATGGTGCAAAGGCATCTCACTTGACCTACTTGGGTGATGCCGAAATTGGCGCCAATACGAATATCGGCTGCGGAACTATCACCTGCAACTATGCGGCTGATCATAAAAAGTATAAAACAGTGATTGGCAAAGATGTATTTGTCGGAAGCGATACCCAATTTGTTGCGCCGCTTTCAGTAGGAGACGGTGCGGTTATTGGCTCAGGATCAACCATCACAAAAGACGTTCCGGCAGGTGCTTTGGCTGTGGCCCGTGGGCGGCAAGTGATCAAAGAAAACTACCAGCCAAAAAAATCAAATAACGACGAGTAGTATATGTGTGGAATAGTTGGTTACTTAGGCCCCGAAGACCCCAAAGATGTCATTATTAATGGATTGAAGGCCCTTGAATACAGGGGGTACGACAGCGCCGGTGTGGCCATTCTTGATGGCGATCAGTTTAAACGTGTCCGGGCCCAGGGAAAACTCACAAACCTTAAAGAAAAACTAAAGACTCAGGTGTTTTCAGGCCATCTTGGCATTGGGCACACCCGTTGGGCCACACATGGTGCCCCAAGTGAGCGAAATGCTCACCCCCATTGTGTAAAGGGCATAAGTATCGTGCACAACGGAATCATCGAAAATTATCAAGAACTGCGTGATGAACTTCCTAATGCCGAATTTCAGTCAGACACAGATTCAGAATTAGTGGCTCATTTAATCTCGAAAGAAGTTGATGCTGGTGAAGATCTATATTCGGCGGTATTAAAAATCTTACCCCAACTCACCGGAGCGTATTCCATATTGGCAGTGTCGTCTGATCAACCGGATGAAATGGTGGCTTTTAAAAATGGACCACCCCTTATTGTGGGGCAAACCCCAGACTCTGTTATAGTGGCGAGCGATGTGCAAGCAATGGTGAAGTACACAAAAAATGTGTACTACCTCGAAGACGATCAAGTCGCGCACATCAAGGGTCATGAATTTCGGTTAACCGACCGAACTGGCCGGCCACTGGAGAAAACCCTGACGGTGGTGGACTGGAGCCCCGAGCAAGCCGAGAAACAGGGATATCCCCACTTCATGCTTAAAGAAATCTTTGAACAACCCAGGGCCGTGGCTGCCGCCTTAGAGCCACATGTGAATACAGAAACCCATTCAGTAAATTTAAACGATGTGGGCTTTGGCAAAGACACCACCGCTGTTCTGGCCGGAGTGGAGCGCGTTTTCGTCGTGGCTTGTGGCACCAGCTACTATGCGGGAATGGTGGGCGAGTACTATGTGGAGCGCCTTGCTGGAATTCCCGTGGAAGTTGATATTGCCAGTGAGTTTCGCTATCGGCATCCGGTAATCCCTAAAAATTCGCTAGTGGTGTTTATTTCTCAAAGTGGTGAAACAGCAGATACGTTGGCAGCTTTAAGACAGGTAAAGTCAGAGGGTGTAACGACACTCAGTATTTGTAATGTGAAGCGCTCGAGCATTGATCGTGAGGCTGACGGTCATCTCTATATGAATGCCGGTATTGAAATAGGTGTGGCCAGCACAAAGGCCTTTGTGGCTAGCCTAACTTTAATGAATCTGTTGGCCTTAGCCATAGCGAAATCCAAAGGCCAATTGGGGTTGGGTCTTGAAAAAGAATTAGTACAAGACTTGTTAGGGGCCCCCAGTCAGATGGAAACCGTGTTGGCCTACGACAAGTTTTTTAATGAAGCGGCTGAGACTCTAAAAGGTTACCGTGGGTTTTTGTATATGGGTCGTGGGGCTAATTATCCAGTGGCCATGGAAGGGGCATTGAAGCTAAAAGAACTCGCCTATATGCATGCCGAAGGGTATGCAGCTGGCGAAATGAAACATGGTCCGTTGGCTTTAATTGATGAGACTATGGCCATAATTATGTTGGCTCCCAGTGATGACTTATATGAAAAGACAGTGAGTAACCTCGAAGAGGCGAAAGCGCGCGGGGGAGTGATTATTTCCATTGGTACCGGCGATAATGATAAACTCAAAGGTCTGAGTGCCCATTATTTGGCATTGCCCCCAGCACATTGGACCATCAATCCACTGTTAGAGGTGATTCCCCTTCAGCTATTGGCCTATCATGTGGCCGATGCCATGGGGCGGGATGTGGATCAGCCGCGAAATTTAGCCAAGTCGGTTACGGTGGAGTAGCGCGCCCCGATTTTCGAATCAGTGTGTCGACGTCAAGGCGGGAGATTTTCATACTTTCTGGCATGGGATTATTCACCTGACCCACTCGAAACAAAAATAGGGGCAGTTTATTTGTGCCAAAAAGATCACCGAGGGTGGTTTTATTAGCCTCACAAAACTGCAAATATTTTTTAGGATAGTCTTGGGTGCAACCATTTAAATAGCCATACATAGGAATTATGGCTGAGGTGATAGGCTGAACAGAAAATCCTTGGCCACAGAGAGACGTCCATACTCGCAATATAAACCGACCTGCTGAAATAAAATCGTAAGAATCCGCTGTTAGAAGTACATAAGCAGGAGTGGCTGAAAAAGCTTTTTCAGCATTACTCTTTCCGACCTTGCCCATAATTCCAAGAAAATTGGCTATTCGGTACAAGGCTGGATAAAGCGACATTAAGTGAATTGCCTTCACATCAAACGGCTTAATGCCCAAATTCTCTGGCGATAGTCCCCACTTGACGGTGCCAGAATTAGTAAAATCAATGGTTTTTGTAATATCCAAGAACGCCCCAAAATAGGTCCAGACAATCTGATCCGAGCCAATTAGAAAATCGCGTAATTTTTTTTGACCATTGTTTTTTAAGATATGAACATGCGCCAAATCTACGCCACCCGCGCCATCGACCGCAGCTTTAAGGGCTGGCATATCAATATCAAGGTTATAGGGGCGCCGATCGGTTAGGCGAAGATGCGCCTTGGCGGCCAGATTGTCTATAGCTATGGTCTCATCCTCAACAACATGAACTCTAGCATCTAATTGGCTTGGCATAATCTCCACATCAAGACGCAACTTCATCCGACTGGCGGCAATCTCGAGGAGCTCGAGCAAGGCACCTAGGGCCATCATGGAACTCGAGTTTTTTATATTAAACACATGTTTGCCACGTTCTTTGACGTGGTGAACGGAAAATTCATCCCGGCCAATTACAAAGTCAAAGGGTTGAGCATTGTCGCCCGATGGATACCAGCGGGCATCATCCAGTAATTTTAGAATTTTTTCTCGCACTTGTAACGTCCTTAGACATAGTTTGGGTTGGGGATCGTATATAAGTTAACCATCAATTGTCTCAAAATGATACGTATGTATTTGTAAATTTTGAGATTTCGAGCTTTTAGCCTGCCGTTGGAGTATGATGACATGAGGAGCGCCATCAATCGCGCCGGGGTACTCTATGGGTCTAAAAAAAATTATTGCAAAGTGGCTCCCTCACTCCTTAAAGGAGCGTTTTTTTTTAAAGTCGCTCAAGCCCTTTTCGTTGGAAGAGTTTAACCAACAATTCGTGATAAAGGTAGCAGAGACGCCAGATGAAATCCTTT